>NZ_CFHRBF010000004.1:0-422953 GCF_984380535.1 Thalassoroseus sp. | reverse complement strand
TGCAAGCCGTAACAGACTTAGACCAATCGGCCGTGGTCAAGCAATTGACACCGATGCCGCGGACCGGCTCGTATGGCGGACAAATTTACCTACGTGGTCGTGATGACGAGGCTCGATTCTGGTTTCTCGACAATCTATCGTTCGCAGCGTCCTACCGTGACGATGGATTGCACTCCATGATCCAAGCCCGCAATCAGCCGATCGGGCGACCCGAGAACCCGAAAGACTCGACGCGACTCGCGGATTTCGCCGCGTGGGTCGATGTGCAACGGTTGAAAATGATTGTTCCTAGCATTGACGTTATTAATCCCAACCTCAACGGCGTGTGGCACCATACCAATGAGATGCAGTTGATTGCGAATGTCGACGACAAACTGTCCCTCGCGGTGACCTTGAAACCGACGCGATCAGGGATGGGTGCGATGGAAGGAGGGTATGAAGATGCTGGAGGTGGCGGAGGATATGGCACAGGCGCCGGAGGATACGAGGAGCCATTGCAGTCGTCGAAGCAACTGGAAATCGCCTTAAAGATGTTGTTGCAAGTTGGCAAGAACATGGTGAACCAGAATCGCCAGATGGTGCCACATCTTCCGAAAGGCGAGCGTGAAGCGATTGGCGGTATCCTGCAACTAGCAGACGCGGTTCTAGCAAATGCGAAAGTTGTTCGCGATGAGAACACCCATTTCGTCACGCTGGAAACCGGCATGGACGCGGACACAACCGCACGACTGATTTCTGTGCTCACTCCGGCGGTGATTAGCTCGCGACAAGCGTCTTACCGGGTGGTCTCTCAGAACAATCTCAAGCAGATCATGCTGGCGATGCATAACTACCATGCAGTTCACGGGCACTTCCCGCCGCCAGTCCTGATGGGGCCGGACGGGAAAACGCCGCACAGTTGGCGTGTCGCGATTCTCCCATTCGTCGAGCACAACGAACTTTATGAGAGTTATCACTTCGACGAACCTTGGGACAGCGATCACAATCAACAGATTCTCGCGCAAATTCCCGATGTGTTCAAACACCCACTCGACGACGAAGATTCCAAGAACACGAGTTATTTCGGTCTCGTCGGCGAGAAGACCGCATTTGGTACGAAGGACGGGATTGAAGCTGCAGAAGGTCTTGGCGGCGGCTTCGAAGGCGGCTTTGGTGGGGCAGGAGTCGAAAACTCCAGTGGAAATGGCGCTGCCGGCAGCAGCAAACCGGCTCCCGTTGCGGAAGGCAAGCCGAAACAAAATCAGGGAGTCGGCCTACGTGACATTACGGATGGCTCTGCGAATACAATTTTCGTAGTCGAAAACAAATCGGCGGTTCCCTGGACCAAACCCGTCGACATCACTTATGACCCCAACAAAATATCGCAAATTGGTGGATGGTTCGACGGTGGTTTCCATGTCGGTCTGGCCGATGGATCGGTCCGTTTTATTGCAGACTCGATCAATCCCAAGACGCTTAAACTCATGATCGAGCGGAACGATGGGCAAGTGATTCGCGACCCTAATCTCTAGGCCGAATAACGATTTCTTGGGGAAGTCAGTTCGCCTTTGCTTTCGACTTCGACGAGTCGGACCCTATTCGGGGTTCGACTCGTTTTTATCATTAACGCCAGGTTCGACGTTGCGTTTGTCGGCATCGGTCTTGCCTTCCTCGACCAGTTCTTCCGCTTTCTGTTTGTCGTCAGAATCTGCCGGTGGTTTCTCTCCGGGCACCGGATCCGCCTCTGCAAGCACTGCAAAATGGTCGGAACCAGGAGCGACAATACGTTCCAACCGGTGAATACGAGTATCCTCCGAGAAGAACGTATGATCGATTGGATATCGCAGCAGTGGATAATCTTGATGGTACGTTGTAAGGAGTGCGCGTCCGATTCGCGGGTCTTTTAACCCGCTGAGTTCTTTGAACAGATCCGTCGTATCCGACCAAGCGACATCGTTAAAGTCGCCGGCCACGACCCAGCGTGCATTGGGTTCTTCGGCCACGATTTTTGCGACCATCACCAACTCGGCATCACGAACGCGGCTGTTTCGACGCTCTTCACCGGTGGAATCCTTCAGGCCGGGCGGTGTCGGGTGAATGCCGACAAACCGCAGCGGTCGACCGTCCGGCAAAAGAGCCGTAGCAAAGATGGATGCGCGACGATCCGACACCAAATGGCGAATGGTTCCATCCTCCAAGGGGAATTGGCTCCATAAGGCAATCCCGAGACCTTCGCCACGAACTTCATTGACCTGATGCGGGTATTTGTCCGAGAGCACACTCAGACCATCGGACCACGCTTCGTCGAACTCCATCAAGAGCAGCAAGTGCGGGTTTTGCTCGCGGATCATCGCCGACATTTCGTCGTGCTGAGAGTTGTCCTTGTTCAAGTTCACCACCAGGATTCGCAGGTCCGCAGTCGAGCCGGCGGGGGCATCGGGGAGTTCCTTACTCCACACACCCGTGTAGGGAACCAGATGACTCAACTGCCAAACTGCCAATGCCAGAATCACGCCGATCAGGATGCCATGTTCCTTCCGCTTGGGCGTGCAAAGTACGTCCCAAATCAGCAGACCCAACGGCAACGCCAGCACCATCGTCAGTTGCACACGCGGAAAGTCACAAAGCCGCACAACCCAGTAGCCGCTGGACATCAACGGCAACACCGTCAATAGACCGATGCCCGCGATGAGAATGCGTGATGTCCAAATTCGTAGTGAGCTCATTGTGGAGTCGTCTGCGCGAAAGTGTGTGGGGCTGAGGGCATGCGGACCATCAAATCATACGCGAATGGTCAAACCAACGCGATTTTATTATGGAACCATCTATAAACGGGCGAGTCATCGATCGGGAAAGCGTGTTCGGGCGTTCCATGACCGAAGCCGTCTCCCCCGGTGAGCGGTGTGCAAACGATCCTTGATTCCCGTCTGGCTGTGTGTCAAATTATTGGCAAACAAATCCGCATTGCTGTCATTTCATTATCGTTGAAGCCGGTTGGCAATTATGAGCGACATCACCATTGAAGTTTGGGACGCCACCGGCAACAAAAAGCAGCAAGTGGAACTTCCCGCGAGTGCTCCGGTCAACCGTGTGATTGCGGTGCTTGTGGAGAAAATGAATCTGCCTCGACACAGCCCCGATGGACAGCTCATGAGTTACAAGTTCCACCATCGCGCGAGTGGTCGGCAATTGTTGGACGACCAAACGTTGGCGTCGGCGGATGTCCGCGATGGCGATGTGCTCCGATTGCAGCCCGAGATCACCGCCGGCGCGGAGGACACCGATGGCGGACGCTGAACCGCTGCGATTAAACGAGCAGTTGGAGGAATCCGCCGATGGTCGGTTTTCACGGTTTGAACTGATCAGTTGGTGGGATCAAGAGCGTCTGGCGAACGCGAAAATCGTCGTCATCGGTGCGGGAGCGCTCGGCAACGAGATTGTCAAGAATCTTGCGTTGCTGGGAGTCGGTCAGGTGTTTCTGGCGGACTTGGATACCGTCGAGAATTCGAATCTCTCACGTTCGGTATTGTTCCGCGAAGCCGACTGTGGCCGGGCGAAAGTCGATGTCGCCGCCGAGCGGGGGAAAGACATTTATCCCGAAATGCGGGTGCGACCTTTTCGGGGCAACGTGGTGTATGAGTTGGGGCTTGGAATCTATCGTTGGGCGGATGTGATTATCGGCGGATTGGATAACCGCGAAGCACGGGTGGCGATCAATTCCGCTGCGGCTCGTACGGGGAAAGTGTGGATCGATGGGGCCATCGAACGGCTCGACGGCGTGGCTCGTGTGTTCGATCCCGCATGCGGACCCTGCTACGAATGCACCATGAGCGAAACCGATTGGAAAATGCTCGAAGCTCGCCGAAGTTGTGCCCTGCTCACACGCGAACAAATGGCTGCCGGCAAAGTGCCGACGACTCCGACGACAGGTTCCATCATCGCCGGCATGCAAGTGCAAGAGGCCGTCAAGTTTCTACACGGCATGGATACGATTTCCGGTCAGGGATTCGTCTTTGATGGCACTTACCATCAAAGTTATCTCGTGACCTACACACAAAAGGACGACTGCCCTGCACACGATCCCCACGAACCGATCGAAGCATGGGACCGCTCGGTCAGCGAGTTGACGGTCGGGCAATTACTCGATCGGGTTTGCAAAGACCTTGATAGCCCGGAGGCGGTGATTGAGCTAAATCACGACTTGCTCGCGGGGTTACAGTGTGTGCATTGCAACGAAGTCGAACCGCGATTCACGTCATTGGCACGCGTGAGGGAATCCGACGGCATCTGCCCGAACTGCGGCGAACCGCGTGTGCCGCAAACGTATCACAGCATTGGTCGGTCACTCGGAAATGCGGACACACTCGCTGAGAAAACTCTGGCGGAAATCGGTGTTCCGTCGTGGGACATCGTCGGCGGTCGGGTGGGGCTGAAACGGCAATACTATGAGTTGATCGGCGATCGACCCGCAGTTCTCGGGGAACTTCATGACGGAAACTAGCGACTCGAACAGCCCAGACATTCGCGAACTCGCGACAACGGACTTACCGCGGCACGACTTTCCCGCTGGGCGATCGGAACCGTTTCGCGTGCACTTCGCCGATGCCGCACACGAAGCAATCTGGAATCACGCTACCGAGAATACCACCGTCGAAATCTGCGGTGTGTTGGTCGGGTCGATCGAGCAGGACGACGACGGTCCGTTCTGCCGGATCGCACATGCCATCCGATGTGACTCCGCGACGAGCAAGTTCGCCGAAGTGACCTTCACGCACGAATCCTGGGCGGAAATCAATCGGCAGATGGACGCCGATTTCACCGAGTTTCAGATCGTCGGCTGGTATCACACCCATCCCGATTTCGGAATTTTTCTCTCCGATCGCGATTGCTTCATCCATCAGAATTTTTTCAGCGGACCGGGGCAAGTGGCACACGTCGTTGATCCCATTCGGCAGATCGAAGGCGTGTTCCAGTGGCGTGCAGGCAAGCCCGATCCGATTTCACATTTCTGGATCGGCGACCGCATCGTGGCGGATACGCATACGGAAAGTTTGGCCGTCGGCGGTCCCGAACAACGACGCGGACCAACTGCGAATACTCCGCAAACTCCATCCGCGCCAGTAGCAGCGCCGGAGTCGCCGCGACAAGAGACGTTCTTCGAATTTTGGCAGCCGATTCTGGTGGCGGTTGCTTTGTTTCTGTTGGGATTTCTGATTGCCGAGTGGCGACGTCCGCGTTTGACGGACTGGGAACAGCAAATGATCAAAGCGGAAGTGCTCCGCGATTATTCAATCTGGAAGGGCATGCGGCCGGGGTTGCGAGAGAAATTAGCGTTGCTCAGCCTGCAGTTGAACGACATCGAACGCGTGGCTCGGGAACTCTCGGAAGATCATACCGCTGCCCTGAAAGGGAACGATGCCAATTCCGCTCGCAAGACATGGCGGAACGTGCTGACTGCGTTAGAGAAAACGAAACTCGCGACGGACGACATTGCCAACGAGTACGGACTGAGCGAATCCGATACTGAATTGCTCACCCGCTTCCTGCAAGCCGAAGCGGACTTGATCGAACGCCAGAGGAAATCGACGGCCCCGCGCGAAACGGAAACAAACGAGTCAAAGAAACTGTCAGCGGAACAACCCACGAACGCAGAAACGAAGACGGCGAAGGAATCGGCCGACGAAACCCTATCGCTCCCTGAATGACCCGCGAGAACCACGAACAATCCTATGGCCCCGTCCGATCCCATTCGCATCCGTGAAGACGATTTGTTCTCCGATTCCGTGGAGGAGTATCTCGACGTCCAAGACGGGTTGCGTCGCGACTTGTACGAAAGCGATCCGCAACCACTCTTGGTGCGAATCGTCTTTTCGAGTTGGTTCTACTTAGCCATCGCGAGTGGTATCGGTGCGTTTCTAGCGTGGGCGGTGATTGTGGAACCGCTCATTGACGATAGTGAAACCCAACGACAATTCATTCGACGAGTTTTCTACTTTAAGTATCAGGGACAGTTCTTCAGCAAGGAGTTAATCCACGAAGACAGCCCGTTTTCTCTGTTGATTTTTCCCGCTGTGACCGCTGGCGTAGGGTTGTTTCTAGGCGCTGCCGAGGGGGTGATGTGTCGCAACTTGCGACGGGCGGCGTTGTCGGGGCTGATTGGGTTGGCGATCGGCTTTTTTGCGGGCATCGTATTGGCGTTACCGTCGACGTTGATCTATGGCACGATGGAAGATTTTTCGGCCGACGTGGACGCAGAAATGCAAGACGGTGAAGCCGATATGGAAGCCAGAAACACCTGGCAAACGGCTGAGCGACGTTTACTCGCGGGTGAAGATTACATGGTCGTCGAGGATTGGTTGGTCGGCGAACTCAACCGTATCAATCCGGCACCGCGAAAGTTTGCGTTCTTGTTACAGATGATTGGGCGTTCGCTCGCCTGGGCGATTTGTGCGATTGCAGCGGGATTGGGACAGGGAATTGCGACAAAGTCGAAAAAGGTTGTGCTCAACGGCGTAGTCGGCGGCGTGTTGGGGGGATTGCTCGGTGGGTTGTTATTTGATCCGATTTACTTCCTCCTCACCCCGGCTTCGGGTGAAGCGGATCTTAGTCGGATGATCGGCTTTACGCTCATCGGTTTGTTCGTCGGTTTGTTCGTCGGTTTGGTGGAAGGATGGACGAAATCAGCGTGGTTGCTTATGCGACAAGGGCCACTGGCGGGCAAACAATTCGTGCTGTTCCGCGATACCACCACGCTTGGTAGCTCACCCAAAGCGGACGTGTACTTGTTCAAGGATGAAGTCATCGAACCCGAGCACGCGACCATCACCAATCGTGGTGGACGGTTTGAAATCGTCGACCTCGACACACCTGATGGCACTTATGTCAACGGGCAACCCATTCGAAAACAAATCCTACAAACCGGCGACCAGATTTCGCTCGGTCGCACGGTTTTAGAGTTCACGATCAAAGAACAATGACGCGCGGGATCGTCGGCTGTCTATAATACGGTACGATATCGAAGAAAAACTCCGGGGAGGTTTCTGTGCCTATTGAAGCTCATTGCGGTTCGTGTGGTCGGTTGCTGCGTGCGCCGGACTCGGCGGCAGGTCGACGTGCGAAGTGCCCTGCCTGCGGCGAAGTAGTGAGTCTTCCGAAACCCGAAAACACCTTCGATGACGAAGTTTACGATGCCGAGGAATTTTCCGGGTTCGACAAGGAGTTTGGCGGTTCCACCAGCCCTCGCTCCGCAGAAGATTATGAGGAAGACTACGAAGCCACCGATCGATTCAAAGACCCCGACGATTACGAGGACGACGGTCGTCCGCGTCAACCGTGTCCAGTCTGCGGGGAGATGATTCTTTCTCACGCGAAGAAATGTCGCTTTTGCGGTGAAGTCCTCGACGGTTCCTATCGCAGCGGCGTGGATTCGCGGGCAACTCGCACAAAGTTAGAGCGGTTCCGCAAGGAAATCCACGGACTCGGCGGCTTCTGGATTTTCATCGGTACATTGTCGTTGGTCATTTTATTCATCTCGGTGAGTAACGACATGCTGAACCCGGATCTCGCTGAAGAAACGTTATTCATCCTGATCCCGATTGCCATATTTTGGATCATCCTTGGCATTTGTACGTGCTTGAAACAAATGTGGGCCGTCTACGTTGGATTGGTGTTGAGCTATCTCAGTTTGCTGGGCAACATCTTTGTAAACTTCAATGTCTGTGCGATTGCTATCGTGGCTGCCGCGATTGTGCAGGCTCACCGCGTGATCAAATGGGCCGGTGAATTTAAAGAGATGGGCGTACCGATCAATATGAAGTGGGACTGACGTTTCATCGTCGAACAGCAATTACAAGGCGGTTGTCATGCCGATTGAAGTCGAATGCCAAAGCTGTGGACGCATCCTCCGGGCACCCGATAAAGCTGCCGGTCGGCAAGCCAAGTGTCCCGAGTGCTCCGCGGTCGTACGAATTTCCGACGCGGCCGCCGAATCGGATCCCTTTGATAATATCTTCGATTCTGAGATCGACGACATCGACGAACTTGGAGAGTTCGCCGACACCTATGACGCGAGACCGACACGCAGCCGACGCGACGAACGCCCCTGCCCGGTTTGTGGTGAGTACATCAAAGCCCGTGCGGTCCGCTGCCGATTTTGTGGCGAGTCGTTGAGAGAAGCGGGGGAACCAAGTTACTTCCGTCCTCAGTCGCATGGCGACGGGATTTCGATTGCCTCAATGGTCTGCGGGATTGTCGCGTTGGTTCTGTTTTGCTTTCTTCCGCTTAGTGTCCCATTGGCATTGTTGGCCATCGTGCTCGCGATCGTCGAGATGGCCAACGCTCGTAGCGAAGGCCGAAGTCGAAACGGTATGGCAATCGCCGGGCTGGTATGCGGCATATTGCCGTTGGCGTTTTGGCTGACAGTTTTCATGGCGGCGGCTACGGACAACAATTGGTTCTTCAGGTTTTAGTGATCGACGAGGTATCACAACACCAATGGCTTCTGGACTGACGGCGGATTCTCCCATCATCGAGTGCAACTGCGGCGCGAAGATTCGTTTGCCGAGCCAGCGGGCGAATCGTGCGTTCCGTTGCCCGCGTTGTAAGGAAGGAATCCCGTTGTCGGCTCAGGCAAAGGTATTGCCGACGAAGAAAGCCGGTCCACATTATGCCGGTTCGACGTGCCCAATCTGTCAGGCGGGGTTAGCAGTCGACGACAAAGCCGTGAAGTGCCCTGCTTGCGATCAGATTCACCATTCCGAGTGCTGGTCGGAAATTGGCGGTTGCGGAACTTACGGCTGTGAAGAAGCTCCTGAACTGAAAAAAGAAGACAACGAGCAGGAGAACGGACGGGCTGGTTGGGGAGACACGAAGCGTTGCCCAGCGTGTCGGCGTGAAATCAAATCCATGGCACTCAAATGCCGGTATTGCCGGGCGGAGTTCCCCACCGTCGACCCGATGACACCGGATGAATTCCGCAGTCGCAGTCGCAACAAGGATCGGGCGGCAACGCTGCGAGTGGTGACGATCGTGTTGTTTGTGCTGAGTCTGGTCGGCGTGTTGGCACCGCTAATTTTGATATTGTCTGCGGCGATCTTCTGGCCACAGCGAAAAGCCCTGCAAACGGCGGGACCATTGTACGTCGTGCTGGCATGGGCAGCGGCTGGGTTGTCTGTCGTCTATTCTTTGTTGATTCTCGGTTTCTGGTTAGCTCCCTAGAGAATCCGACTGTGGAGAAGTCTGTTGAATGATGTGATTCGAATCACGGCGAACGATCTCGAAAACGCGGAACCGTTGAACTCGCCGAAACCGGTGAAGGTCGTGTCTCGGGATGGGCGATCGTGTCCGATGTGCGGAACGGTGGCGGCGGCATCGGTTCGACAATGTCCCGGGTGTGGTGAAGCGTTCGCGCGGGAACCGGTTGCCGCTGAAAAGGAAGGTTACGATCCCCGCCAACGTGTTCGCGACCAGGAAGCCGTCCCGTTCGTGAAGGGCGTTTCCGTGACGTTGTTCGTGGTGTCGGTTCTGGCGGTGTTGGCTCCGCTGGTTCTTGTGCTCGGGCTAGGGTTGGTCACGTTGTATCATCGTTCGCTCAAGATCGCCGGGGCCGCGTTTCACACGTTGGCCTATGCCGCGGTTGTGATCTCCGTGGTATACTCGATTCTCGGTAGCATTTACCTTCTGAGTTAAATGGAATTGCGACTCGCGGAACTATGAGCACTGTCCGATTACGGCGTTTGCAGGCCGATTTTGAAAAGCTCTCGGATTACCTGGAACGTCATCCGCGTTTGCGTCTCGTGGAAGCGAACGGCGATCCTCCGGAGCAGTATCGGATTGAATACCGGATTCGTAGCCTTCGACAAACGGCCGATGACGACGTCGAGCCGAAGACGAAACATCAGATCGAAATCAACCTGCCGATCAACTACCCGCGAACGGCTCCGCAATGCCGAATGTTGACGCCGGTGTTCCACCCGAATATTGCGCCGCATGCCATTTGCGTGGGGGACCATTGGAGTGCCGGCGAACCGCTGTGGTCGATTGTCGCGCGGATCGGCGAGATGCTGGCCTATCAAAGTTACAATGTGAAAAGTCCGCTCAACGGAGACGCGGCACGCTGGGCGACCGAACACGCCGACGAGTTGCCGCTCGACCGCGTGAGTTTGCTACTCGATGAGGTCGACACGAATCCCGCACCCCCGGCACCACTTCGCAAAGTCACGGTGCGGGAAGCCAATGCCGAGACCGACGCACGAATCCGAGTTACGTGCCCAAATTGCGAAGCAAAATACCGACTGCCACCGAAACTCGCAGGCAAACGCGCGCGGTGTAAACAGTGTCAAGGTGTCATGCAGATACCGGGGTAGATTCCCATGCAGCCAAGCAAATGTGAGCCAAAGCTTGTGAGCCGCACTGGACAGCAAACCGAAGAACCGCGGCACGCAGAACCGTCGTACATCACGCTTGATTCATCTCTCGGCGTTGGAACGATATGCTTTTGATCGCACGGCCCCTATCTCTTAGAGACTGGAAAACATAAGCTCTACGAGTCTACCGTTGACCAAGTAAGAAGGTAACGTAATACGCTCTAGAACAACCGGTTGAGGCCGTTGAGGGCGGCGACGCGGTAGGCTTCGGCCATTGTTGGATAGTTGAACGTCGAGTTCACGAAGTACCGCAACGAGTTTTGATCGCCCGGTTGCGACATAATCGCTTGGCCAATGTGAATGATTTCCGAGGCATTCGCACCTAAACAGTGGATGCCCAAGATGTGTAGCGTTTCGCGGTGAAACAGCAATTTCAACATGCCCACAGTTTGCCCGGTGATTTGGGCACGCGCCAAGTTTTTGAACATGGAGTGACCGACCTCGTATGGCACACCGGCTTCGGTCAGTTCGCGTTCGGTCTTGCCGAGCGAACTGATTTCCGGGCTAGTGTAAATGCCTGTCGGAATATCACTGATCATCGCGCGTTCGCAGGAACCGTTGATCATATGATGAGCCGCGTATCGCCCTTGCACATAAGCGGCACTTGCGAGCGATGGCGGGCCGATCACATCACCGACGGCATAGATGTGTTCCTGACCGGTTTGGAAGTCGTCGTTAATTGGGATTTGGCCACGACTGTTCGGTTCGATGCCAATCTCTGTGAGGTTGAGTGAATCGACATTCCCCGTGCGTCCGGCGGCCCAAAACAGTATATCCGTCTTGATGCGTTTACCGGATTTCAGCTCGAGGACCACACCATCCGCCTGTGGTTCGACGTGATCATAACTTTCGTTATGCCGAATAATGACGCCCCGATCACGAAGGTGGTAACTCAGGGCATCGATGATCTCGTCATCGAGGAATTCCAAGAGCTTGGACCGTGTGTTGATCAGATTCACTTTGCAGCCGAGGTTGCGAAACATTGAAGCGTATTCGCAACCGATCACGCCGGCCCCGTAGATGGTGATCGATCGCGGTGTTTCCTCGAGGTCGAGAATTGTGTCACTGTCATGCACACGTGGATGATCGAAATCGATATCCGCCGGACGATACGGCCTAGTGCCGGTGGCAATCACGAATTGATCGGCATGCAGCTGTCGAATGCCTCCGTATTCGCCCTGCACGCGAATCGTATGCGGATCGACAAACGCCGCCGACCCGTGAAAGACCGGCACGCCGTTCCGTTCATAGAAACTCAGTCGCATATCGACTTGCTTCTCGATGACCGAACTCGCCGATCTTCTCATTTCCGCAAACGAAAGTTGCGGTTTAATGCCGGCTTCGCGAAACAGTTTGTTCTGGGTCACGGAAGTCAGCTGAAAGATCGCATAACGCAACGCTTTACTGGGGATGGTTCCCCAATGTGTGCATCCGCCGCCAATCTTGCGAAACCGTTCGATAACAGCGACCGATTTCCCAAGTTTGGTGGCCTGCATCGCGGCCCCTTCACCACCGGGGCCGGTACCGATCACAACAACATCAAATTTTTGACGACTCATAAACTGTCGATTTCCATTCTGGCAGAATGCTCTCAGTGGGTGCTTTTGAGCAAGTCTCGCGGTTCGGCTCCGATGGTCCCCACGAGGGAATCGAGATAGCCGGAACTCGAGATCGTCCCGATCTGTTCTTGTACGTAATTTTGACGAGCGGAAAGTTGGAGCCGTTCGATGTCTTCCGCTTCCATGTCTTTCGCCATCGAAGTGAGATAATCGAGTTGTCGTTGTCGCAAGGCCAACTCGTTCTCTTGGAACGTTTTCAAACGCGCTTGGTACCAGTCGCTGTTATAGAGATATTCGCGGGTGAACATCTGCCGGACTTCCGGCGAGTGGGCATCGTGACCGTTCCATTCGCCATGTGCCATGATTGAAAGAACGGCTTGCAGTGGAGGACACGCTTCCTCGTAGGAACCGTCTCGGAAGTAAGCTTTCGCGACCCGTTCCTGAGCTTCGGCGATATACAGCACGCCATCGGCGAAGTCGTCGAGATTCTGCGACTCTGGTTTCAAGAGTTTTTCGTCGAAGACTTGTCGCGGGTTGTCGAAAACACGCCCGCAGAACTGCCGCACGAACTCCGAGGTAATTCGGTACCCCAATCGACTGGCCGGGATTTTCGTGCCGTTATGTTCGAAGTCGTCGATGCTCTCAAGAAGTCCGTGCTCGATCAGATAATTCGGATCGCGTTCTTCCGGGCGGAGTCGACACCAAATTTCAGGAACGAGCAGACTGATGTCATGGTCGACGCGGAAATCCGGACCGACGTGCCCGGCCGACGTGGAGAATCCACCGAGACCTGTCACCAGAAAACTCACGAGTGCGGCGTTCAAATCGGCTGCTGGCCGAAGTGCGTTGAACGGCCCCTTGGTCAGTGCCCCTTCACTGCCCGCCCCCGTCGTCGAGGGACTCTTCCCGGTTAGCGAACAGATGAAATCCATGAACAGTTCAGGAAGTTCCTGGTAATGGATCGGACTATAAACCGCGAGCGAACGAATGCCCGCTTCGCGGTCCGGTGGATTGTTACGACGTCCCAGAAGGACAGAGTCGACGGGCATGTGAACCGGTTTGTCGCTGGGGACAACTCGTCGCAAGCGGGTGCCGACGTTGGCGACGTACTTGTCGAGGGGGTTTACCAGATCTGGTCGAGTTTGCAGATATCGGGGGTTCTTGGTCGGTTTGCCGTTGATTTGTCGCGGGTTCGCCGAACACACCACATAGCTGCTGCCGGATTCTTCGACCGTCGAGAGCATATCTTGCATCGGTTGGCTGAACGCATCGAAATCGATGACATTCCGCGTCATCTCAATAACTTCCTGTCGCGTGAGCGGTTCGAAGTTCGAGATGAAATTGTCGTGACGTGCCAAATCGCGTTCGGTCTGTTTGTCGAGTCCGCGATGAATGGCATCATCGGGTCGCTGGAACAGGCGGAACTCGCAATTCTCGGCGAACTTGTAGCTGCGGTTGGAGTCCAGGTCGTCCATGTTCTCCAACGCTCGGCCGGGAATGATCACAGACGCAGTGATGTCGTCTTCGGTCTGCACTTTCAAGGCAGGCATGAAGTCTTGACGGACTTTGTAGGTTCGCCAGGCGGATTTCTCATCCAGACCGACTCGCAAGTACGTCCCGACGAGTTTGCGATCGCGGTATTTCAGTTCGTGCCCGGATTGCCCATTGACGATGTCGACGCCGAAGTGGCTCTTCCAGTCGCCGTCCCAACCTTCACGATAAAAGCGTTTAATGATGAAGACCAAGGCATAGACGTAATTGGGAATGGAATTGAGCCATTCGTTGTATTCGTCGCTGTAGTCCGGTGACGGCGTTAAGAGCTTGATCACGCTACCGAGCGACCGTTTCGGGTCGAGCAATTGACGACTCGGGTGACGGTCGGGGTGATCGGCAGGCAGCGGGTTTCGCCAACGGTCCTCGTAATTCTTCTTGACGATCTCGTCAATCATTGCGAGGTCTTCGTCGATGTCATTGACGAAAACCGGGCCGTAAAGCATGTAGTCTCGCAGCGACTTGCTGATTTCGCTCTTGCCGCCGCCGGACACCGTGCAAGGTTTATGACAAAACACGGGCTGAGCCGGTGTCCCGATGATCCGCCAAGACGGTGCCGCCGGGTGTTTCTCTAACCGTAGTTGGTAGCCAGACGGAGCGATATACACTTCCCCTGGCAACAAGGGAATCGATTGCTTCTCACCATGACGATGCCACGAAATGCGTTGTTCATCGAGGCTGGCGTAGGCGTCTTCCGGGATATAAACGACTTCAGGAAAATTGCGATCGCGACCGTAACCCGCAGGGTCGGCTTCGATGAAATCTTGATAGTCTTCAATGACTTGGTCGAAGGTGCGGTTGTTGTATTTGATGCTGTTGATCTGGAAATCGTCACCGAGGTTGTAACTCGGGAATGCCAAGGCACCGCCGCCGTGTTCTTCCTCCACCCCGCCCATCAGATTGGCGGCATAGCCGATTTGCGTTTTGACTTCTTTCTTACAGTAGCCGAAATAATTGTCGGCGATCAGCGTGACGACCACACCCGCGTCGGTCCGGCAAGTCAATTTGAAGGCGGTGCCGTTGTTGTAGAGGTCGTCTTCCTTCTCCCAGCACATGCCGTCGCGTTTTTGGCGTTCGGTGGCTTCGCTGATGTGCGGCAAGCCGACTTCTTTCTTCGTGACGGTGATCAAGTGCGGTGCGAGGATCACGCAACCGGTATGTCCCGTCCAATGGACGACGTCCAAGCCAGCATCGTTTTCGGGAATAAACGGGTCGCCGGCGTTCCCGAAAATCGACTCGACGAAGTCGAGGTTACTGGTGAGGTTTCCGGGAGCGAAGAACCGGACTTCCATGCGTTTCTGCGGGCAAACCCCGGAAACAGCCGGTTGAACCAGCGGACGAATCAACAGTGTCGCCCAACCGGTGGCCTTTTCCGCTTGATTAGAGGTGAACGGGAATTCCAACAGTTCCGGTGTCGATTGCACAGCGCGGCGGAAGAGTTCCACGAAGGTTTTCTGCGGGACGGCGAGTTTGTCGTCGGCAATTGGCAAACCGCCTTCGGTCACGTGAAACGTGCCCTTGGTTGTGCGGCGGTCGTGTTTCGGATTGTGGAGCACACCGTTCCGTACGCGGAAGGAATTGACGATATCACTATGGAATTCATCGCCGTCAGCCGGTAAAGACAGTTCGCGAGCCATGCCATGACGGTCGAGCGTCAACGTGCGACGAGGCAACTCTAACGTCTGATCACCCAACACCTGGGCAAAGTGTCCGTTCAGAAACGACTCGATACGTGCATCGGCCGGCGACGGATGATTGGCGAGCAGACGACCTTTCTGCACATGATTGACGAGCAGTCCGCTGGCAATCTCTGTGAATCGAAGTTCGTCATGGCCTTTCGCCGCCGGAAAGCCATTGGCGATCAATTGCAGATTGATGTATTGCAGCAAATGTTCTCGATCCGCGAGTCGCGTGGCTTCGTCGGAGGACTCCTGCAGGCCGATCGCATGGGGCAAATCGATTGGCTTTTCTTCCGTGGGAGTAAACGGCAAGGATCGAGTGAGGCGAATCGGAATGTCCATTGCAGTATCGTTCGGTTTGATCGAGGTGGGTTGTTCAGGTGTTGAGCTAAGATTGGATCGTCGACACCGACGGAATCGGTTTTACATCGTGTCCGTTCCAAGTTTCAACACGCTTTTTACCGGCAACTTCGGTGCCAGGAAAGGATTGTTCGGTATGAATCACTCGAATGTTGCCAAACTTTACAGCATGCTTGTAGATTCTTAACGCAGCATAAGAGTACGTTACGCGTCGACCGAAACTGATCGCGTGACAGTTTGTTCCCATGAGGAAATCAAGTTTTGTTTGCCTGTTCATCAGGCGAGATTGTACGAGAATTGAGCAACCCGTTGGCCAGCCGATTGGCAAATGCGACGGATTCAAAATAGGAAGTTGGAGTGGAAGAGAACACGATCGAACGAGCCGAGTTGGAACGACTTTCCGCTGAGGCTCAACGGGAACCCGGAGCCAACTGGAAACGCTGGGGGCCATACCTGGCGGAACGACAATGGGGAACCGTGCGTGAGGACTATTCCACGGACGGTGAATCCTGGCAGTATTTTCCGCACGATCACGCACGGAGTCGCGCGTATCGCTGGGGGGAAGATGGACTGCTGGGAATTGCCGATCGGCAAGGCCGGTTGTGTTTCGCCTGGGCTTTATGGAACGGCAAAGATCGAATTCTCAAGGAACGCTTGTTCGGATTAAGCGGTCCCGAGGGGAATCATGGGGAGGATGTTAAAGAAGCGTACTTCTATCTCGATTCGACTCCCACACACTCGTACATGAAAGCGTTGTACAAGTATCCTCAGGCCGAATTTCCCTATGACGATCTGCGGAAGAAGAACGCAGAACGCAGTCGGGATGAACTCGAATACGAACTGACCGACTCGGGAATCTTCGACGACGATCGGTATTTCGATGTCCTCGCGGAATACGCAAAATCCTCTCCGGATGACATCTTGATCCGGTTGACGATTTCGAATCGTGGTCCAGACGATGCCCCGCTCCATGTGTTGCCGACATTGTGGTTTCGGAACACCTGGTCTTGGCCGGGCACTTATGAATCCGATCTTCCCAAACCGACCATCGTCGCCGAAGGCACCAACCGCGATACCTGGACCGCCGTCATCACCGAACACGCCACACTGGGGCGTTTTCGTCTGGCGGCTAACACGCAATCTCAGAACCAACCTGCCTGGTTGTACACGGAGAATAATACAAACTCGCGACGACTCGAAGATCCCGCTCATAGTCAACCATCATGCAAAGATGCGTTTCATCTGGCAGTTGTTGATGGCAAGAAAGGTGCCGTTAATACGCAATCTAAGGGCACCAAAGCTGCAGTCGTGTACGAGTTGAACGTTCCCGCTGGTGGAAGCGTCGAACTCCAATTGCGACTCACGCGGGAAGGCCACCTAACAGACGAGCCGTTCGGCCAAGAATTCGAGCAAGTCTTTCATGATCGGATCGCTGAGGCGGACGCGTTCTACGAGGCCAAAGTTGCCTCGGGATTGACCGAAGATGAGAAACGTGTCCTTCGACAAGCGAGCGCAGGGCTCTTATGGACGAAGCAGTTCTACTATTACATCATTAAAGAATGGCTCGACGAAGCGCCGCGAACTGTGGTGCGAAACCGGGATTGGAAGCATCTTTTCAATCGCGACGTGATTTCGGTCCCCGATAAATGGGAGTACCCCTGGTACGCTGCCTGGGACTCGGCGTTCCACATGATTCCGTTTGCAAACTTGGATTTGAACTTTGCCAAGGAACAACTGATTTTGTTCCTCCGCGAATGGTACATGCACCCGAACGGGCAGATACCGGCTTACGAATGGAATTTTGGTGACGTCAATCCGCCGGTGCATGCTTGGGCCTGTTGGCGGATATACCAACTCACCGGCCCGCCCGGAAAACGCGATCGTGTGTTTCTTTCGCGAGTCTTCCAAAAATTGCTGTTGAATTTCACGTGGTGGGTGAATCGTAAGGACGTTCGGGGAGACAACGTTTTTGCTGGCGGTTTTCTCGGGTTAGATAACATCGGGGTGTTCGATCGGTCGAAACCATTACCAACGGGCGGACACCTCGAACAAGCCGACGGCACCGCCTGGATGGCGTATTATTGTGCCAGTATGCTCTCCATCGCCTTCGAACTCGCCGAGCGAAACCCAGCTTACGAAGACATGGCTTCGAAGTTCTTCGAACACTACGTCGCAATTGCCGAGGCAATGAATTCGCTGGACGGGACCGGCCTATGGGATGAGACCGATGGTTTTTACTATGACCATTTGTACTCGAACGGGCAGAGCATCCCGCTGAAAATTCGCTCGATGGTGGGCATTATTCCACTGTTTACGGTGGATGTGCTCTATGAAAATGTCATTGCGAAGTTGCCTGGGTTCGCCAAGCGAATGCGATGGTTCTTGGAGCACCGCCCCGATCTGTCGGACTTTATGACGTCGATGGAAAGCGACGGGCCAGCTGGGGAAAACGGCCAGATGCGATTGCTCGCCATCCCGACCCGCGACCGCTTAGAACGTATTTTGCGGTATGTGTTGGATGAAGACGAGTTTCTCTCGCCCTACGGCGTGCGTTCGCTGTCTAAGTATCATCAAGACAACCCCTTCGTGTTCCACGTCAATGGCGAGGAGTTGAAGGTTCAATACGGCCCGGGCGAGTCGGACAGCTACATGTTCGGGGGGAATTCCAACTGGCGTGGACCGATTTGGTTCCCGCTGAATTATCTCCTGATCGAAGCATTCGAACGCTATCACAAATTCTACGGGGACTCGTTACGCGTCGAATGCCCGACCGGATCGGGGAACTTTATGAACCTGCAACAGGTAGCCGACGAAATTCGACGACGATTAGTGGGTCTGTTCTTGAAGACCGATGACGGATCGCGACCTTGTTATACACGTGGCGAACGCTTTGTGAACGACCCGCACTGGCGAGACTTGGTGCTGTTTTACGAATACTTCCATGCGGATACCGGTCGTGGATTGGGGGCGAGCCATCAAACCGGTTGGACGGCGCTTGTTGCGCCAATCTTGGAACACATCGCCAGTCGCCGATCGACCGACGAACCGCTGAAAGTTTCGGATTACTGTCCTAATGGATAGGTTCTAGCGTGGAGTTAACGATTTCGTCGGACTTCTTAATCGGTGAATTGGACGGACTTGCACAGTGGCATTGTCGATTCCCGACCGCTACAATCGCGTTTTACGACGGTTCGGGCACAGATGCTTGTTCAATCAATGATATCAACCAACTACCATTTTCAAATTCACCACCATCGTGACGGGTTGTTGGTGCCCATGTTCCAGGGCGGTTCTCTTCGGCAGAATTTCATTCCGCCAAGACATTCCAACCATTGATGTAAACAGAGTTCCGCTGGAATCTCAGCGAAGGAGATAGATTTCGTGCAAGTGGCTATTACCTGCCGGCATGGCAGTATTCGCGATGAGCTTCGGCAGCAAATTACTGAGAAATCGGAAAAGCTGCTGCATTATTTCGAACGGGTCACGGCCATCGAAGTTACTGTCGATTTTCAGAATGATCACCTTGTGAAGGTCGAGATTTTGGTCGACGCCGAACACAAGCATAATTTTGTTGCTCACGATACCGGTGACGATGTCGTTGCAACGTTCCACCGGACGTTGAGCAAGATGGAGCAGCAGATTCGTCGTTATAAGGATAAGCTGCAAGACCATAGCCGAGATGTCCCTACGAGTGAAGTTGCTCCCGATCCGATTGAATTGCGGGATGACGACACGTCGGAGACTGAGTCGGCTTAGAGTAAGAGTTTAGGAGTGTGTGTTGGTTCGGTGACGAGCCAAAGGGATTGGTTTCAAGCGGATCGCGGGGCGGATGTTGGTTTCCAGTGAAGCTTACGCTCCGTCCAGTGTTGTGTCTCTGAGGAGTCATTCATGAGGTTGTCAGACTTCGTGGTCAAAGATGCTATCTTGCCCGAGATGCGCGTCAGGACAAAAGAAGAAGCGATTCGGGCAATGGTCGGAAGTTTGAAAGACAGTGGAAGCCTTCCGGCTGATGAGGAAGAAAGCATCGTTTCGGCGATTCTCAAACGGGAGGAACTTGGTTCCACCGGTATTGGGAATGGTGTGGCGGTGCCACATACGAAGCATCCGTCGGTCGATAATTTGATCGCGACTGTGGCAATTGCTCCGGATGGCGTGGATTTTGCTAGCCTTGATGGGGAAGACGTTTACATCCTATTTCTTTTGGTGTCCCCACCAGAACGGCCGGGAGACCATCTTCGCGCGCTCGAGACGATCTCTCGGCACTTGCGAAATCACAACTTTTGTAATTTCCTCCGGCAGTCGAGCACGAAAGAGCAGGTTGTTGAGCTCTTGGCTGAGGCTGACAACAATCAGCTTGACTGACGGGCTGATCGGCGCAAGGTGCTGCCGAATGTCTGCGGACTCGTTGGTGGATTCCTGGGCAACTCTGCCATTTGATGCAGCTTGTTTCAGGTCGGGGGAAGGAAAGGACGGGCTTGATGGACGATCGTCTCATTTGCCGTCGCACTTTTGTGGTGGAGTTGGAAGAGGGGTTGCATATGCGACCTCTATCGCAGCTTGCTAGTCGAGTGCGTCAGTTTCGTAGCGAAGTTCGCATCTCGAAAGGGGCGAATATCGCTGACGCGCGGAGCGTGATCGATCTTTTGACGCTCGATGCCGGTTGCGGCGAGGAAGTCACTGTCGAAGTGTCCGGTCCCGATGCTGAGGATGCAATGCAGTCGTTGTCACGGCTGTTTGAATCGAATTTTACCGAGTCACCTGAAGCCGGCGGACAGGATATTGCGGCTGGGTGATTCGAGGTGCCAGTCAATGTTCGTAGTTCGGGTTCCGCTGGTATTGGTTCCTTGCAATGGTGGAGGGGCCAGCGATGAGGAGTAGCTAAAATAGGTCAATGTTAGTCAAGCGTGGAATCGCGGTCTCTCCGGGTGTTGTTTCCGGTCCGGCATTCGTGCTGGGCGATGAGGACGCGCGTATTGCCCGCCGGTTCGTTCGGGCTTCTGCTGTGGAAGATGAGGTGCATCGCTTCCATGCCGCGCTAGACGCCGTCTGTGTCGAAATTGCAGGCAACCGACAACTCGCTACCGAACAGCTTGGCGAACAATTTGGGCAAATTTTTTCGGCCCACCTCGATCTGGCACGTGATCCTCTCTTGGCTGCGGAAATCGAGGAGTTGATCCGTAAGAAATCCTACTCTGCTGACTACGCGTCTTCGATTGCCTTGGATCGGAATGCCAAACGTCTTCGCTCGCTGGGAAATCCGTACCTTGCCGAGCGTGCGACCGATGTGATCGATCTCAAAAAACGCGTTTTGAGTCGGCTCAGTGGTGAGGATCGGTTGTCGCTGGCCAATTTGACTAGCCCGGTCATTGTGTTAGCGTACAATCTCACGCCGAGCGAAACGGCTCAGCTCAATCGGGAATTTGTACTCGGGTTTGCCACCGAAGCGGGTGGTCACACCAGTCATACCGCGATTTTGGCTGGGGCATTGGAAATTCCCGCGGTCGTTGGTTTGGGGTCGTTTCTCTCTGATCTTTCCGGGGGCGAGACCGTCATTCTCGATGGCAACCTTGGCGAGATTATCGTTGAGCCGGATGAGGAAGCCGAAGAGAAGTATCGGGATTCGCAAGCGCGATTTCGCAGCGTTGCGGAGCGGTTGGAATCGCTAGCCGGTTTGCCTGCGGAGACACAGGACGGTGTGCGAATTGGCTTGATGGGCAACATCGAGTTCCCGGAAGAGGCGGCACATTGTAGCGAGCGTGGTGCAGATGGAGTCGGTCTCTATCGGACTGAGTTCTTGTATCTCGGCCAAGATAAGGACCCCACGGAAGACGATCATTTTCAGGCGTATTCGCGGGTTGTGTCGGCGTTGGATGGCCAGCCCGTCGTTATCCGAACGCTCGATTTGGGAGCCGACAAGATTCCCGGCTCGATGGAACAACTCGTTCACCGGAGTTCTAATCCGGTGCTCGGTTTGCGGAGTATCCGGCTGAGTCTGCAGAATCTCCCGTTGTTCAAAACTCAACTTCGGGCCATACTCCGTGCGGCAATCGGGCATGACGTGCGGATCATGTTCCCCTTGGTCTCGACCCTGCTTGAATTTCGGCAGGCGAAAATGACCATTGCTGATGTGATGGAGGATTTGGAAGAAGAAGGGATTCCGTTTGCCCGGGATCTTCAGGTCGGGATGATGGTCGAAGTCCCGGCTGCTGTCATGATGATTGAGGAGTTCGCTCGCGAAGTGGATTTCTTTTCGATCGGCACCAACGATTTGATTCAATATGCCTTGGCAGCCGATCGGGGTGATCCGTCGGTTGCCAGTCTGTACAATTCTGGCGACCCTTCAATTTTGCGACTCATTCATCGAGTCATTTCAGTCGCCAGAGAAAACGATCTGCCGGTTTCTGTGTGCGGTCAAATGAGTTCCGATCCCATGTTCGTTCCGTTATTGATCGGTATGGGATTGCGAAGTTTGAGTGTGACCCCACATGTGATCCCGGAATTAAAAGCCGTAATACGTCAATTAACAATAGCCGAGGCCGAGCGAATTGCGACGCACGCAATGAGTTTCGACTTGGCGCGAGATGTCGAAAGTTTCCTGCATAGCGAATTAATCAAGCTGTGCCCGGATTACCTACGGTGATCGGAATCTTAGTTTCGATTCACCCCCAATACAATTTTGAAAGCGAATACATCGGGTAACTCTCGGGTTGCTCAACAAATCACCTGAATTTACACGGTGCGAATCATTACTTGAGGAGTTGTTTCGCAAGGACAAGCTCGATTCGGATACGACATCGCAAGATGCCAACCTTTGTCGAGTCGCGTTCCATGATGCTAACCTACGGGGCGGCACTGACGGATAGACAGTCAAACAACTTGAGACGTAGAGATGAAGACGACTAAACCTCTTGGAGAACCCTGGCTAACACGAAGCGTAAACTGCTCTCGGTGTGTGGTTGGGGGTGAAATTTCGAGAATTCCGTTCGAATCCTCTCTTGTAGATCAGTCAGCATAGGTCCCGTATCGATCAAGACGCAAACATGACTTCCTAAGTGGAATTCGCACCCTTTCTCTAAGACAAGGTCTGTCTGAAAAGCCCGTTCGGCCGTTAGCTTGGGGCACGCACTTTCGTGTGCAAGCGGTGGTCGAGAATCGGTCGGTTCAGAGAGGCATTGTCAACAGCAAAGACTGAAAGGGTCTCAGATGAAGAAGGAGATGTTGGTCAACGTTCTCCAGCCGGAAGAAAGCCGGATTGCCATCGTGGAAAATGGCGTGCTGGAAGAACTTTACCTCGAACGGACGAATTCCGAGAATTACGTCAACAATATCTACAAAGGGCGGGTCGTTAACATCGAGCCGAGCATCCAAGCCGCGTTCGTGGACTTTGGGGTTGGGCGAAACGGTTTCTTGCACGTCAGTGATGTCGAGTATCAGTACTATCGACATCTCGTCGACGACGACGAATCTAACGGGCGGTCTGGGCGGAACTCGAGCCGCATGAACGATCGCAACCCCCGAAACAAACCGCCGATTCAAGATATCTTCCAACGTGGCAGTGAAGTTCTGGTTCAGGTCATCAAGGAAGGTCTCGGGGCGAAAGGACCGACGCTTTCCACCTATGTTAGCATTCCTGGACGGTATTTGGTTCTCATGCCGGGGCTGCAACGGATCGGCGTGAGTCGCAAAATTGCCGATGAAGATACTCGTCGAGAACTTCGAAGCGTGCTCCGCGAATTGCAACCGCCGGAAGGGTTGGGGTTCATCATTCGGACGGCTGGCATCGATCGGTCGCGAAAAGATTTGCAACGCGATCTGAATTATCTGTTGCGGCTGTGGAAAGTGATCGTGCGTCGTTTGGAGAAAGCCAGCGGCCCTGGCGATGTCTATCAAGACAGCGACATGATGATCCGCACGATTCGCGACATCTATAACGGCGAGATCGACAGTGTTTTGATCGATCAACCCGAAGCGTACGAACGTGCCCGCGAATTCATGAAGATCGTCATGCCGAAGCATGTCGATCGCGTGCAATTGTACGATGGCCAAGAACCGTTGTTCCATCGTTACAACATTGAAGACGAAATCACTCGAATCCAAAGTCGGCATGTGCCGCTCAAGGGTGGCGGTTCGATCGTTATTGACCAGACGGAAGCGTTGGTTGCCATTGACGTGAACAGCGGTAATTTCCGTACCGAGGATGATGCCGAGTCGACCGCATACCAACTCAATATGCGAGCTGCTGAGGAAATCGCTCGACAAATTCGCCTGCGTGACTTGGGTGGTGTGATTGTCAACGATTTCATCGATATGCACGATGAACGTCATCGACGAGCTGTCGAAAAGAGACTTCGTGATTCCGTCGAACGAGATCGGGCCCGCACCAAGGTGCTTCGGATCAGTCCATTTGGATTGGTCGAAATGACTCGACAGCGAATTCGACCGTCACTGCGTCGCAGCATCTACGAAGATTGCCCGTGTTGCAGCGGGACCGGTCAGGTGAAGACCGCGGAGAGCATGGCAATCGATGTCATGCGAACGTTGATGACGAGTGCTCACCATGCTGATGTGCGAACCTTGACCGTCGAGATGCATGAACGGGTGGCCAATTATCTCAATAACCGGAAGCGGAAAGAAATCACCGATTTGGAAGATCGGACCGACGCGTCGATCAACATTATCGCCCGCAACGATGTGGGGCCGGAACATTTGCTCGTGAAGTGTACGGATGAAATTGGGAATGTTGTCAAAAATGTTTCCACCGGAGGCTCGAAAGTTAGCGTCTAGGCGACTAAACTCACGGGTTCCGGCTGGAGTTTGACTCCACTGGGCTGAAACTGCGGATTTTCAGAACGGCTGGCTCGTGGGAACCCGCCCGGTTCCGCATGCTGCCGAATGCCGCACCGAAAATGGTGCGAGGCGAACTATAACCGATGTCGTGTGTATGTCATGCGGCTCAACTGAGGAGTGATCATGTTTGCGATCTTCGCTGACGGTGGCCGTCAGTACAAAGTGAAACCGGGCGACCTGTTGTCTTTGGACTACCGAGCGGACGCCGAAGACGGCGGAACGCTTACGTTCGACCAGGTCTTGCTTGCCAATGGTGGCGGTGCGAGCCAAATTGGTGCCCCGCTGATCAGTGGTGCAACGGTGACGGCGGAAATTGCCGATCCGGAGCAAAAGGGCGAAAAGCTGGAAATTCAGCACTTTCGGCGTCGCAAGAATTCCCGGAAGCACAACGGGCACCGGCAAAAGTACACGATGGTGAAAATCACCGGAATCGATGTGCCTGGCCTGGAAATCGTTGAGAAAACCGAAGAAGAGCCGGCGACAGCGGAAAGCTAGTCGTTGCAAGAACTGCATGTTATTTCTTCAAGCCGCTGATTTCGTCAGCGGCTTGTTTTGTTGGTTGAGGAGGTGGCGTCGTGGGGTTGATATCGCTTGCGGAAATTCGGCAGCAGTTCCCGGCGCTCGCACGAGAGCTCAATGGTCAACCGGTGGCACATTTCGATGGGCCGGCCGGTTCGCAGGTTCCTTGGCGGGTTGCGGATGCGGTCTCGGGCTACCTGTTGAAGACCAACGCAAATCGAGGTGCCCTGTTTGCGACGAGTCGCGAAAGTGATGAGTTGCTCGAAGACGCCCATCATGTGCTGGCGGATTTTCTCGGTGCGACGGACCCGGGTGCAATTGTCTTTGGCGCAAATATGACGTCGCTCACTCTGCACTTGAGTCGAGCATTGTCACGGAGTTGGCAGGCGGGCGATGAAATATTGGTCACGCAGTTGGGTCATGATGCCAACGTGACTCCTTGGAAGTTAGCCGCTCGCGACGCGGGTGCGACGGTCAAGTCGGTCGGCATTCACCCCGAGGACTGCACGCTCGATATGGACGATTTCCGTCGAAAGCTTACAGAGAAGACGAGATTGGTGGCCGTTGGGTACGCATCAAATGCGGTTGGCACGATCAATCCGTTGCCGGAAATGATCGCTGCTGCTCACGCGGTTGGGGCGGAAGTGTTTGTGGATGCGGTTCACTTTGCCCCGCATGGGCCAATCGATGTCATAGCGTTGGATTGTGATTTTCTCGCGGTCTCCGCATACAAGTTTTTTGGCCCACATGTGGGTGTGCTGTATGGGAAACGCGAGCGGTTGGAAGACTTGCAGCCGTACAAGCTCCGCCCTGCTCCTGATTCGCTGCCGGGTCGGTGGATGACCGGCACGCAATCGCATGAGGGAATTGCTGGGGCTGTCGAGGCGGTTCGGTATTTGGAATCTTTCGGAAAACCATTCTGTCGTGATGGTACGCGACGCGAAACGTTGGTTGCCGGGATGGGAATGATTGCGGAGATCGAACGCAAGAACTGTGAATTCCTGCTCACCAATTTGGCAGAGTTGCCGCGGATTCGCATATGGGGAATCACTGATCCATCGCGAATGTCCGAACGCGTACCGACGATTTCGATCACGCATGAGTCGAAAACGCCTCAGGAACTCGCTACGAAACTTGGCGAACGCGGGTTGTTTTGTTGGGCTGGTAATCACTATGCGTTGCCGTTGACAGAAGCCCTCGGGCTAGAGCCACACGGTACATTGCGGATTGGCCTGTTACACTATAACTCTCACGAAGAAATTGAGCGGTTGCTTGCGACGTTGACGGAACTTGTCTAATTTCTCCCCACCGTTTGGTCCGAGAAAGAAAATCCGAACACGCGCTTTGCACGAGAGTCGCTGACCTCGCTATACTTCGTCATCATTCAAGGGTTGCAACCCGGGCGAGGTTCTGCCATTCTTGCGCACAGCTCGCGCTTCCTCCGGGACGGCACTCACTGACGACGACGGAATGGGAATCATTCAAATATGAGCGAAGAGACCGCGTCCTCCAACACGAGCATTCACTCGGAAGAACTGGGTGAATGGTTTGAATCCCTAGACGACATTCTGCATCGCTATGGTTCACAGGCGTTGCAAGAGTTGTTGGTGACGTTGCAGGAACGCGCGTACCGTCGTGGCGTGACGATGCCGTTCACTGCAAATACACCTTATATCAACACGATCCCGTTGGATAAGGAAACGCATTACCCCGGCGATATGGAGCTGGAACGACGCATCAAAAGTTTGGTGCGTTGGAATGCGATGGCCATGGTTGTGCGTGGCAATAAACGCAGTGACGGAATCGGTGGGCACATCTCAACGTTTGCGTCGTCGGCGACGTTGTACGAAGTGGGTTACAATCACTTCTTCCACGCCCGCACCGAAGATCACACCGGAGATATGGTCTACTTCCAAGGCCATGCCGCTCCCGGGATGTATGCCCGCGCGTTTCTCGAAGGGCGGTTGGACGAGAGCCATCTCGAAAACTTCCGCCGAGAAATTCCGCGTGGCCAAGGTCTTTCGAGTTATCCGCACCCCTGGTTGATGCCGGAGTTCTGGCAGTTCCCGACGGTGTCGATGGGTCTCGGTCCGATCACCGCGATTTATCACGCCCGCTTCCTGCGATACATGGAACATCGGGGCTTGCTCGATACGTCAAAAAGCAACGTCTGGGCCTATCTGGGTGATGGTGAATGTGATGAGCCGGAGACTCTCGGGGCGATTACACTCGCTTCGCGTGAACGGCTGGATAATTTGATCTTCGTAATTAACTGCAACTTGCAACGGCTCGACGGCCCGGTTCGTGGGAATGGCAAGATCATCCAGGAACTGGAAGCCGCATTCCGAGGTGCCGGTTGGAACTGCATCAAAGTGGTGTGGGGTCGGGATTGGGATGAACTCATTGCCGCTGATCACGAAGGCCATCTGATCAAGCGGATGGGCGAAGTTGTCGACGGGCAATTCCAGAAATACAGCGTCGAGTCCGGCGAGTATATCCGCAATCACTTCTTTAACACGCCGGAATTGAAACAGCTTGTCGCGCACCTGTCGGACGACCAACTTCAGAAGATGCGTCGCGGCGGGCACGACCCTGAAAAAGTGTTTGCCGCTTACCGGTCGGCGGTCAGTCACAAGGGGGCGCCCACGGTGATATTGGCGAAGACCATCAAAGGCTATGGTTTGGGCGAAGCCGGTGAAGGCCGCAACGTCGCTCACAATACCAAGAAGGTCAACGAGCAAGAACTGCTCGCCTTCCGTAGTCGGTTTTCGATTCCGCTGTCCGATGAAGAGGTTGTCAAAGCCCCGTTCTATCGGCCACCGGAAGATAGCCCCGAGATTCAGTATCTGCTCAAACATCGTGAAAAGTTGGGCGGGTTCGTTCCCAAGCGGGCGGCGACTGATGAGCGTCTCGAAATTCCGCCGTTGTCAAAGTGGAAGAAGCAGCTCGAAGGTACCGGCGATAACGCGGCGTCGACAACTGGAGCGTTCGGCGCGATTATTGCGGCGCTCGCTAAAGACAAGAAGATCGGCAACCGAGTGGTGCCCATCATTCCGGACGAAGCACGCACCTTCGGGATGGAATCCTTCTTCAGCATGTTCGGCATTTATTCGAGCAAAGGGCAACTCTACGAACCCGTCGATGCCGGCACCTTGATGTACTATAAAGAGGCTAAGGACGGACAGGTTCTCGAAGAGGGGATCAATGAGGCCGGAGCGATTTCGTCCTTCATCGCCGCCGGGACTGCGTATTCCAATCTTGGAATGCACATGATTCCGTTCTACATCTACTACTCGATGTTCGGTTTTCAGCGGGTCGGCGATTTGGTCTGGCTGGCTGGTGATAGTCGCGTCAAAGGGTTCCTCGTTGGCGGGACATCCGGACGGACGACGCTCAACGGTGAAGGGTTGCAGCACGAAGACGGTCACAGTCATCTTGTCGCGACAACCGTACCAAATTTGGTCGCCTATGACCCAGCTTATGCGTACGAATTGGCCGTCATTATTCGCGATGGTTTGAAGCGGATGTACGCGGATGGTGAGGAAATCTTCTACTACCTGAGCGTGTACAACGAAAGTTACGTTCAGCCCTCGATGCCCGAGGGCGTTGAGGAAGGCATCCTCAAAGGTATCTACAAACTGAAGAGCACCGAGGGCACGAACGGCAAAGAGCTTCGTCCGCAGCTCTTCGGGAGTGGCACAATTCTCCGCGAAGTATTACGCGGGCAAGAAATTCTCGCCGAGAAATACGGCATCGGTAGTGACGTGTGGAGTGTTACCAGTTACAGCGAACTGGCACGCGATGCCCGAGCGACTTCCCGTTGGAACCGGATGCACCCCGGTGAGGAAACGAAAAAGAGCTATCTCGAAGAACTGTTCGCTGAACACGAAGGTCCGTTCATCGCGTCGAGCGACAACGTTCGGCTTGTGCATGACCAGATTCGCGAGTGGATTCCCGGGACATACACAGCGTTGGGGACGGATGGGTTCGGCCGAAGTGATTCGCGTCCGAATCTGCGGCGACACTTCGAAGTCGACGGCGAATGCGTAGCTTACGCGACCTGCGAGGCACTTTCGCGTCATTGCAACTTCGATAAGAAGCGTCTGCCAGAAGTGATCAAAGAGTTGGAGATCGACCCAGACAAGATCGATCCGGCATTCGCCTAATCCAACACTTCAGAAAAATCTGAAACAAGCCAGCTAGTGAATGCTAACGGCTTGGGCCGTTTGATTGACTTTTTCAAGATATCATCAATGCCGACAGAATTTAAATTGCCGGAAATCTCCGAAGGTGTGGAAACCGTGGACATCGCGGACGTCCTGGTGTCCGAAGGCGACACCGTGAGTCCGGATCAGAATGTGGTCGAGGTCGAAACCGACAAGGCCGCGATGGAAGTTCCGGTGAAAATCGGCGGTCGTGTGACCAAAGTTCACGTGGCGGCTGGTGACACAGTTCCCGTCGGAACCGTGCTGCTGACCATTGAGGAGTCGAGCGACGCATCCAGTAACGATGCTCCGCAAGATGAAACGCCACCGAAGGAAACGTCGCAAGAAAAAGCCCCTCAAGCGGAAAGCACGCCCGCGAAAAACGATGCGGTTTCTTCACCGCCACCGCCTTCGCAGCCGCATCAGACAATGCCAAGTCCGGCAGTGGCCACAGTGAGTGAAACGGCATTGGCACGTCGGAACGATCAAGGTTCTGTGCCCCCGCCCGCCGCTCCTTCGACGCGTCGCTTGGCACGCGAGTTGAACGTCGATTTGGTGCAGGTCAAGGGCAGCGGTGCTGGCGGTCGAATTACCAAAGACGACGTGAAAGCGTTCGTTCGCGGTGGAAGTGGTTTGTCGACTGGCGTTCGTCAGCCTGCTGAAGCAATGGCTTCGATGAGCGGCGGAATGAGCGAGTTGCCGAATTTCGAGAAGTTCGGCCCGATCCGTCGTGAGGCGATGAACAAGATCGCCAAGATGTCGGCCGCTCATCTGAGTTACGCCTGGCAAACGATTCCGCATGTCACGCAGCACGACGAGCCAGATGTTACGGACATGGAAGCTGCACGAAAAGCTTACATGGCTGGGCCTGGTAAGAACGGCCCGAAGATCACCATGACGGCGATCGTCATGAAAGCCTGTGTAGCAGCACTCAAGGCGTATCCTAACTTCAACTGTAGTCTCGATCCGGTCTCGAATGAATTGATCCTTAAGGATTACTATCACTTGGGCTGTGCGGTCGATACGCCAGCCGGACTGGTCGTGCCGGTGATTCGCGACTGTGATAAGAAAACGATTCAAGATATCGCTGAGGAACTCACTGAGATTGCCGGTCGAGCCCGGGACCGCAAGCTCGGTCTGGAAGACATGCAAGGTGGAACCTTCACAATCACCAACCTGGGTGGGATCGGTGGCACGAGTTTTACGCCGATTGTGAATTATCCGGAAGTGGCTATTCTCGGGTTGTCCCGCGGTCAGAAACGGCTAGAACTGCGGGATGGCCAAGTTGTGGAGCGGATGCGTCTGCCAATGTCGCTGTCCTACGATCACCGGGTGATCAACGGCGCCGATGCGGCTCGCTTCATGGTCAAACTTTCGCACTCCTTGTCTGACTTCATGGCGCTGATGGTTCAGTGTTAGACCGGATTTCGGTCTTCTGTGTCCGAGACGGACGCGGAACATCCTTTGTAATTTGGCCTTCGCGAGACAGAAATCGCTACGATCCAAAGCGGTTGGCTTTAGTGTCCTGTGCCGATTGGCATTCGAATTCTCCAACTTTGACGATCACGGACTAACGGTACAACCAGAATCCCATGGCTCAAGAATTTCAACTCCCTGCTGTCTCGGAAGGCGTCGACTCGGTCGATGTGGCCGAAGTGTTGGTCTCCGAGGGTGACGTGATCGAGGCTGGTCAGAACGTCATTGAGATCGAGACTGACAAAGCCGCGATGGAGGTGCCCTGCCCATTCGGTGGGAAAGTCGTCACGATTCACGTGGGTCCCGGCGACACAGTCAATGTCGGTGCTGCGATTCTAACGGTGGAAACCAGCGATGCGTCCGCTGAGCAATCGAAACCATCCGAACCAAACAAACCGGCCGCTGACGAATCAAAACCTGCCCCAGAACAAGAGAAAACAACACCAGAAGAGAAAACAACACCAGAAGAGAAAACAACACCAGCGGCGAGTGAATCGACGGATCCAAACGCGGTCGATTTGGTGGTCATCGGAGGCGGCCCGGGTGGATATCCGGCGGCTTTCGAGGCAGCCGATCATGGCTTGAACGTGGTAATGATCGACGAGGATGTCAAACCTGGCGGTGTTTGTTTGCACCGCGGGTGTATTCCGTCGAAGGCCCTGTTGCATGTAGCGAAGCTGATTCAAGAAGCCAAAGATGCCAGTGAGCATGGCGTTACGTTCTCCGAACCGAAAATCGACCTCGACAAGCTGCGTGGATTCAAAGAATCCGTGGTTGGACAGCTCACCGGTGGCGTGCAACAACTTGCGAACGCTCGCAATGTAAAATCCATTCGCGGACGTGCCACGCTTTTGAGTTCCAATTCGCTCGAAGTCGAAAAGGAAGACGGCGGTCGCGAGACGTTGTCGTTCCGGAAAGCGATTGTGGCGACCGGTTCGAAACCGGCGATGCCACCAATCTTCGAAATCGGTGACGATCGCGTGATGGATTCGACCGGTGCGTTGAACTTGCCCGATGTCCCCGGCCGATTGCTGGTAGTTGGTGGTGGATATATCGGCTTGGAAATGGGGTCGGTCTATGCGGCGTTGGGATCGGAAGTGACCGTCGTCGAGATGCTCAGCGGACTGTTGCCGGGAGCCGATCGCGATTTGGTCAAACCGTTGCAGAAACGGCTCGAAAAGCAGTTTCATTCCATCCATCTCAATACGAAAGTCGCCAAACTCACAGCGACGGATGACGGAATCGTCGCCGATCTCGAAGGTGAAGGCGTCGAGAGCCCGCAAACGTTCGATCGCGTGTTGATTGCGATTGGTCGGCGTCCGAACACGAAGGGTGTGGGTCTGGAGAACACGCGGGTCGAGGTCGATGACAAGGGGTTCATCAAAGTCGACTCGAAGCAACAGACGACCGATCCCAACATTTTGGCGATTGGCGACGTGGCCGGTGAACCGATGTTGGCTCACAAGGCGACGCGTGAAGCCAAAGTTGCGGTCGAGGCGTTGCTGGATAAACCGGCGGAATTCGACAACGTGGCGATTCCGGCGGTCGTGTTTACCGATCCGGAATTGGCTTGGTGCGGATTGACGGAGAATGAAGCCAAAGAACAGGGCATCGATGTGCAGGTGGTCCGATTCCCATGGGCGGCTTCCGGACGTGCGCAAGCGATTGCTCGAACTGACGGGTTGACGAAGCTTCTCATCGAACCGGGCACAGAACGGATTCTCGGAGTTGGGATTGTCGGTGCTGGAGCCGGCGAGATGATTGCGGAGGGCGTTCTCGCAGTTGAGACTGCCGCCGTAGCTCGAGATTTGGCGGAATCGATCCATGCCCACCCCACACTGTCAGAAACATTGATGGAATCGGCCGAAAGTGCGTTTGGCCAAGCGACTCACATGATCCGCACCCGAAAAAAATGAGAGGATCTGACGGCTGAACCCGAAATGTTTCGGAGTTTATCGATGGGTTTTCGTTCTCGCGATCGGGAATCTGTTTTCTCGACAGGCGTTGCTTTGGAAAACCCGTCGCGAAACTCCGGAATCTCAGGGGGGCGAGCCTTCAAAATCCCGAAAGCATGTGTAAGATACCGAGGTGCTCAATACGCCGCCGAAATTCTCGGGTGGCAACGAACAAGATGTCTGGTCGGCTAGCGGTTTGCTGCTGGCAAGTAAAACCACGATTGTCTTGACCTGCCTCAACTCTGGGTGTTCTGACACGGATACTCCAGACGCCGATAAACTGGTTTTGACGTTGATGATTGGTCGTTCAGCATGATCGGCCAAGAAATCTGACCATCCAACCTTTTCGATTCAATGGCCGTTGCCAAGGGATCACCACCACCGATGATCAAGATCCGCAAAGGTTTCGATATCCCGTTAGCCGGCGAACCGGCTCAAACGATTGAAAACGGGCCACCGGTTTCCACCGTTGGTCTGTTGGGTGATGATTACATCGGGATGCGGCCAACAATTCTCGTTCAAGAAGGTGAGTCGGTCAAAAAAGGCCAGGCTCTCTTTGAGGACAAAAAGACGCCTGGTGTCCTCTACACCTCACCCGTTGCCGGTACCGTCAAGGAAGTCCGGCGCGGTGCGAAACGTAAGTTCGAAAGTTTTGTTGTCGAGGCAACTGGTGACGACGAAGTCGAGTTTGCTTCATACTACGATACCGATCTCGACGGCCTGAGTCGGGAAGCGGTTCGCGAGAACTTGGTGAACAGCGGGTTGTGGACAGCGTTTCGTACTCGCCCGTTTAGCAAAGTTCCGCAGTTGAATGCTGTTCCGCATTCGATTTTCGTGACTGCCATCGACACAAATCCTCTGGCTGTGCGGCCGGAAATTGTTGTCAAAGAGCATGAACTCGAATTCTCGTATGGTTTGCAAGTCATTCGACGGCTTACGGATGGCAAAGTCTATCTGTGCAAAGAGCCGGATTCGCAGTTGCCTTCAGTGAGTTTGTCGTCTGTCGAGTCCGTCGATTTTGCCGGTCCGCACCCCGCCGGGCTGCCCGGGACTCATATTCACTTCTTGGACCCGGTGAGTCTCTCGAAGTCGGTTTGGCATCTGAACTACCAGGATGTGATTGCAATCGGGATTCTGTTTACGACCGGGCGGTTGTCGACAGAGCGTGTGGTTTCCCTCGCGGGCCCGATGGTTGAACGTCCGCGGTTGATCCGCACGATACTTGGGGCTTCACTAGGTGAGTTGACCGCTGGTCAGCTGAAGGCTGGTGACGAAATTCGCGTGATTTCCGGGTCTGTGCTGGCGGGTCGGCAGTTCACGGCACCGCACGATTTCTTAGGGCGGTACCATTTGCAGGTCTGTGCTCTGAGTGAAGGCCGAGAGCGTGAGTTGCTCGGCTGGCAGAAACCTGGTTTTCAGACGATTTCGACAACCCGAGCTTTTGCGTCGGCGTATGTCGGGCGTGGTGAACGGTACGCGTTGACGACCTCGCAAGGTGGTAGTCCGCGGGCGATGGTGCCGATTGCGTCTTACGACCGTGTGATGCCTTTGGATATCGAGCCGGTTTACCTGCTGCGATCTTTGGTGATTGGTGATACGGAACAAGCCCAGGTACTCGGTTGCTTGGAATTGGATGAAGAAGACTTGGGACTTTGCACATTTGTGTGTCCCGGGAAGTACGATTACGGCCCGATCCTTCGGAGTAATCTGACGACCATCGAAAAAGAAGGCTGATGCAGTTGGTGGTCGTCTTGAAGTTCTGTGCGTTTTGAGGCGAATGATTTTCCGTTTCTTCCTCAGTGAGATGTCGAACACATGAAGCCTTTGCGAAACCTTCTGGATAAGCTGCATCCCAGCTTTGACAAAGGTGGCAAACTCGAGAAACTCTATCCCCTGTACGAGGCGCTCGACACGTTCTTGTACACACCGGGAACGGTCACAAAGACCGCCGCGCATGTTCGCGACGGGATCGACCTGAAACGGTATATGGTTCTCGTCGTCATCGCGTTAATTCCCTGTATCTTCATGGCCATGTGGAATACCGGGTATCAGGCGAATACCGTGATCCGGAATCGCCAGGTGGCCGAGGTGCTGCTCAATCGTGGCGTGCTGACGTCTGCCGAAGTCGGCGTGGTGATGCAAGCCTCGATCGGTCGGCCCATCGAAGAGAAACTCGTCGGTGTGGTCACCAAAGTGCGGACTGCGGCTGATGAGTCGATCGATACGGCTGATACGGAGAACAAGCTTCAGAAGCAACTCGACTCTGTGTTGGCGAGCGATAGCGTGAACGCGGTATCGCTGGACCAAATCAAATATACGCAAGGTCGTACGGTTTGGCCGGACTGGCAAACGGGCTTGATGCAAAGTCTCGGGTTGCCTTTCGATCCGGGTAACTTCTTGTCGAGCCTAATCTATGGGGCGTTGTACTTTCTGCCTGTTTACATCGTGTGTATGACGGTGGGTGGGATCTGGGAAGTTCTGTTCGCCATCGTTCGTGGACATGAAGTCAACGAAGGGTTTCTCGTTACGGGGATGCTATTCCCGTTGATCTTGCCGCCGACGATTCCGCTATGGCAAGTTGCGATCGGAATCAGCTTCGGCGTGGTGATCGGCAAAGAGATCTTCGGCGGAACGGGTCGGAACTTCTTGAACCCGGCTTTGACTGCTCGGGCCTTCTTGTACTTTGCTTACCCAGCGTACATCTCCGGCGAACGGATCTGGACCGCCGCCGCTGTCGATGGCTTTAGTGGTGCCACATCGCTGACCATCATGGGAACCGCCCCCGCCGCTGACGGAATGGGAGCGCTTTCAATCACCTGGTGGCAAGCATTCTTTGGTACGATCCAAGGTTCGATGGGTGAAACATCGGCTTTGGCTTGTTTGCTCGGGGCTGCTTTCCTGATCATGACCGGCGTTGGTTCCTGGAAGATCATGCTGGGAACGCTCATCGGTGCGGTGGGGCTGTCCTCGATTTTCTGGATTGCCGGCAGTGATAGCAATCTGATGTATGCGTTGCCGCCGTGGTGGCATTTGGTGATTGGCGGTTACGCGTTCGGTGCCGTCTTCATGGCGACCGACCCGGTGTCAGCGTCGATGACCGAAACCGGTAAGTGGTGGTATGGCATTTTGATTGGGGCGGTCACCATTCTCATCCGCGTTATCAATCCGGCGTTCCCGGAAGGTGTGATGCTGGCGATTCTGTTGGGCAACGTGTTTGCTCCCCTGATTGATTACTTCGTCCTTCAAGCTAACATCAAGCGGAGGTTGGCTCGCAATGCCGCGTGATTCGTTTGTCAATACGTTCAAAGTGGCTTTGCTGCTGTGCCTCGGGTGTTCGCTGTTGGTGTCGGCTGCCGCAATCGGTTTGCGCGACCAACAGAAGTTCAACAAACAACGCGAGCAGCAGAAGAATATCCTGATTGCCGCTGGAGCATTCGATCCTGAAACGAACTCCGTTTCAGAGGTGCCGAAACTTTTCGAAGAAAAGGTCGAGGTCAAAGTGATCGACCTCGATACCGGCAAAGTTGTTCCGCCGGAGGAGTACCCCAACACGATCCAAGTCGAAGATGTCGCGGAGTACGATCAACGCAGAGCCGGAAACGCAAATGCGTTGAGTGCCGAAATTCCCGGCGAAGAAGACGTTGCGAACATCAAGACTCGCGAGAAGTATTCCCAAGTCTATTTCGTGAAGAACGAAGAGGGAAAACAGTCGCGATTGGTGTTGCCGATTCGTGGCTACGGTCTGTGGTCGATCTTGCGAGGTTTCATCAGTATCGACTTGTCGACGCTGACCGAAGATCCATCGACTCTCGAAGTCGCTGGCCTGACGTACTACGAACAGGCTGAAACTCCGGGGCTGGGTGGCGAGGTGGATAACCCCTCATGGAAAGCCCTTTGGCCTGGAAAGCATATTTACGACAAAGACGGCAATGTCGAGCTTGATGTCGTCAAGCAGCCGAACAGCGATTACGAAGTTGATGCCCTAGCGGGTGCAACGATCACTTCGAATGGTGTCGCGAACATGATGTCTTACTGGTTCGGCGAAAAAGGGTTCGGACCGTATCTCAAGCAACAGATGAAATAATCAGCGGTTCCCTCGCGGGACTGGAGTGAAACTATGGCGGAAGCAAAACCCAAAGACGTTCTGCTCGATCCGGTCATCAATAACAATCCCATTGCGTTGCAGATTCTGGGGATCTGTTCTGCATTGGCAGTCACCACGCAATTGCTGCCGACGATTATCATGTGTCTGGCGGTGACGGTTGTCACGGCGTGTTCCAGCGCAGTGATTTCCTCAATTCGGCACAGCATCCCGAGCAGTATCCGCATCATTGTCCAAATGACCGTGATTGCGTCACTTGTGATCTTGGTCGATCAGGTTCTCAAAGCGTATGCGTTTACGATTAGTCAAAAGCTTTCGGTGTTTGTCGGGTTGATCATCACGAACTGCATCGTGATGGGACGGGCCGAAGGCTTCGCGATGAAGAACAGTCCGAAAATGAGTTTTCTCGATGGGGTCGGCAACGGCCTGGGTTACAGCGCGATCTTGGTGCTCGTGGCGTTCTTTCGGGAGTTGATCGGCAGCGGCAAATTGTTCGGAGCTCAAATTATTCCGTTACAAGCTGATTCCACCAGCGGTATTGGCTATGTCCCCAACGGTTTGTTCCTTTTGCCCCCGAGTGCGTTCTTCATCATCGGTTTGACAATTTGGGTGATTCGTACCGTCCGACCGGAACAAGTCGACGCAAGCTAGTGGCCGGTGATGGCTTAGCCTTTGCGTTTGATCGCGGATATTACTGACAAGGTCAGAAAGAAAATGGTCACAATTTTCTCAGCAGCAGTCGAATCTGCCGCCAGCGAATCTCCCGTTTTGGAGTTTCTCGAACACCACTTGGCGTTGTTCACGCGGTCGGTGTTTCCTGAGAATCTCGCGTTGATGTACTTCCTGGGAATGTGCACATTCCTGGCTGTTTCGAAGAACGTCAAGACCGCTCTTGGATTGGGAGCGGCGGTGATTGTGATTCAAACGATCACCGTCCCAACGAATAATCTGATTCTGAATTTCCTGCTCAAAGACGGTGTGATCGCGGAAGGCGTCGATCTCACATTCTTGAGTCTGATCTGCTACATCGGCGTGATTGCCGCGATGGTGCAGATTCTCGAAATGACGCTCGATCGCTTCTTCCCGGCTCTCTATAACACCCTCGGGATCTTCCTACCGTTGATTACGGTGAACTGTGCGATTCTCGGGGGGACTTTGTTTATGGAGCAACGTGACTATAGTTTCGCGGAAAGCGTCACCTTCGGCTTGGGAAGCGGCGTTGGTTGGGCTTTGGCGATTGTCTTGCTCGCAGGTATTCGTGAGAAAATGAAGTACTCCGACGTCCCACCCGGGCTGCGTGGTTTGGGAATTACCTTTATCACAGTGGGCTTGATGGCGATGGCGTTCATGGCCTTCTCCGGGATTTAGTACCAGCTGAATTCTGCACGACTCCCGTTTAGTTTTATTGTTCACACCATCACCTGACTTTAGGTAGAGATAGAAACGATTCCATGTCGCCATTTATGCAGATTCTTCTGGGCGTGGGAATGTTTACCGGCGTCGTCCTCGTGCTCGTGGCATTGATCGAGTTTGCGAAGACACAGTTGGTCGCCTCCGGAAACGTCGAGATTATCGTCAACGATCAGAAAGCGTTGTCGACGCCCGCGGGCGGAAAATTGCTTGGTGCGTTAGCCGATAACGAGATTTTCGTCTCGTCCGCATGTGGCGGTGGTGGTACCTGTGCACAGTGTATGGTGCGAGTGTTCGAAGGTGGTGGAGACATTCTCCCGACCGAACGCAACCACATCAACAATATGCAGGCTCGCGAGGGGTATCGATTGTCCTGTCAGGTCGCTGTCAAGCAGGACATGAAGATCGAAGTGCCGGAAGAAGCACTCGAAACCAAGAAATGGGAATGCACGGTTCGTTCCAACCGAAACGTTGCGACGTTCATCAAAGAACTTGTATTGGAACTTCCCGCCGACGAAGCAGTGAACTTCAAGTCGGGCGGGTTCATTCAGATCGAAGTCCCGCCACACGAAGTCGATTACTCTAATTTCGACGTCGAGGAGCGGTTCCGTGAAGACTGGGATAAGTACAACCTTTGGAACTTGAAATCCAAAGTGACCGAACCAGTCTTCCGAGCGTACTCGATGGCGAACTACCCGGGCGAGAAAGGCATTATCATGCTCAACGTCCGGATCGCCACTCCTCCGCCACGGGCACCGGAAGGTACTCCACCGGGTAAGGTGTCGTCGTACATCTTCAATTTGAAGCCAGGCGATAAGTGTACGATCAGTGGTCCCTACGGTGAATTCTTCATCAAAGATACCGACGCCGAGATGGTTTACATCGGTGGTGGTGCGGGGATGGCACCGCTGCGAAGCCATATCTTCGAGTTGTTCAAAAACCTGAAAACCGACCGCAAAGTCTCCTACTGGTACGGCGGACGTAGTAGTCGCGAACTTTTCTATGTGGACGAGTTCGAGGCCATCGAGAAAGATTTCCCGAACTTCAAGTTGAACATTGCGTTGTCTGATCCGCTCCCGGAAGACAATTGGACGGGTTACAAAGGATTCATCCACCAAGTGCTGTTGGACGAGTACTTGAAGAACCATCCGGCACCAGAAGATATCGAGTACTACATCTGTGGACCGCCATTGATGTTGCAAGCGGTTCTCAAGATGTTGGACGACCTCGGTGTGCAACCTGAAAACATTGCCTTTGACGACTTCGGTGGCTAGTTCGATGTTTGGCGTTTCCCGATCGCTATGTGGTTCTTTCCAGATCGGGATGACGTTGTTGCTCGCTGCGGTGCTGTTGCCAACAGGATCGCTACGGGCCGACGAACTTGTTTCGCTCTCCGGCGAGACAATGGGCACGACGTACAACATCAAGGTGGTGTTGGGCGGTAAAGTGTCTGCCGACAAGGTGCAACAGGCGATCGACGATCGTCTGACGGAAATCAATCGGCTCATGTCGACTTGGGACCCTGAGTCCGAGTTGTCCCGCTTCAATCAGTACCGGGAAACGGACTGGTTTCCCGTGTCTGTCGAGACTGCCAAAGTCGTTCGGTCGGCAAACGCGATCAGCAAGCAAAGCGGCGGGGCGTTTGACATCACGGTAATGCCGTTGGTCAATCTATGGCATTTCGGACCAGAGGGCCGAGACCGGAGCGAACTCCCCAGCGATGCGGCCATTCAAGAAGCTCTGTCACAAGTCGGATATCAGTTCTTACACGTGCAGGATGAGCCCCCTGCTCTACGGAAAGACAAGCCGGAACTGACGGTCGATCTCTCTGCGATTGCTAAAGGTTACGGAGTCGATGTGATCGCGGAACTGCTCGAGCGATTCGAGCTTGAGAGCTATCTGGTCGAAATCGGCGGTGAAGTCCGTTCGGAGGGACTCAAGCCAAACGGTGAACCATTCGTAGTCGGGATCGAGAAGCCCACGCCATTCGTTCGGGCAATCCAACGGACGATACCGCTGAAGAACTTGGCCATGGCGACTAGCGGCGATTATCGGAACTTCTTCGAAATCGAAGGTCAGCGGTATTCGCACACGATCGATCCCCGCACTGGTCGACCGGTGGAACACCCGCCGGCTTCGGTGTCGGTTCTGGCGACAACATGCATGGAAGCCGACGCCCTGGCCACAACACTGATGGTCCTCGGCCCTGATGAGGGATACAATTGGGCAAGCGAGCATGGCTATGCCGCTGTGTTTTTGAACAATTCTGGAGAACGGGGAGCCGAGGCGACCGGCATGATTGTCGAACGCGAGACGCCGGCTCTTAGCAAAATCCTCCCAACTCCCGTAAAACCGAGTTCTGCGATGACGACATGGTTAATCAGTCTAGCCGTCTTTATGGGCTTTATGGCACTTATGTCGGTGGGCGTAATCTTTAGTAATCGTCGTATTCAAGGTTCGTGCGGCGGATTGGCTGGGTTGAAAGACGAACATGGCCAAACCATGTGCCAAGCCTGTACGACGCCGCGTGAGGATTGCGAGAAAGCCGTCCTCGAAGCCATGCAATCCGAGAGTTCATCGGACAAAACCTGAGTTCCGATTGTTCGTACCTTTCTTTCGTGAGAAGAGTTTCCCATGTCGATCCGCCAGACCGATGTTGTGATCATCGGTGGTGGTATCGTCGGGTTATCGACCGCGTATCAACTGGTGCAGCGAAACCCGAACACACGGATTGTTGTGCTCGAGAAAGAGTTGCATGTGGCGGCTCATCAAACGGGACGCAATTCCGGGGTCTTGCACTCGGGCATCTACTATAAACCCGGATCTCTTAAAGCACAGAACTGTCGAGCGGGTAAACTCGCAATGCAGGAATTCTGCGAACGCGAGGGAATCGCCTACGAGATTTGTGGCAAAGTCATCGTCGCTGTCGAGGAGAAAGAACGAGCGGCGTTGCACCGAATCTTCGAACGCGGGCAAGCCAATGGTGTGCAATGTGAGATCATTGGACCAGGCCGACTTGCCGAGTTGGAACCGCACACACGGGGTGTGGAGGCGATCCATGTTCCCGAAGCGGGCATTGTCGATTACACCGCCGTCACAGAGAAGCTGGCGGAATACTGTCGAAGCAACGGCGGTGAGGTGGTCTTCAGTTCACGCGTGTATGCTGTCTCGCAGCAATCAAGTCGTGTCGTGGTTGGCACCACTACCGGAGACTTCGAAGCAAAACTTGTGGTGAACTGCGGCGGGCTATACAGCGATCGGATTCTGCAAATGTCGGGCGAGAAACCGGCAGCGAAGATCATCCCGTTTCGCGGCGAGTATTTTGAACTGAAACCGTCGGCGGTCCATCTCTGCAAAAACTTGATCTATCCCGTGCCCGATCCGAAGTTTCCTTTTCTCGGCGTGCACTTCACACGGATGGTGCACGGTGGTGTGGAATGCGGACCGAACGCGGTGTTGGCGTTTGCCCGCGAAGGTTACGAAAAGTTCAACGTCAACATTCGGGATCTCACGGAGTCGCTCACCTATCCTGGTTTTCTACGGTTGGCCGCACGACACTGGAAGATGGGCTTAGGCGAAATGTGGCGGTCGATCAGCAAAGGGGCGTTCGTTCGAGCACTCCAACGATTGATGCCGGAGATCACAGCCGATGACTTGGCTGCAGCTCCATCAGGTGTTCGGGCTCAGGCGTTACAGCGTGACGGTTCACTCGTGGACGATTTTCTAATCCGCTCCTCCGAGCGTTGCGTGAATGTGTTGAACGCACCCTCGCCGGCGGCCACGTCTTCATTGAACATCGGGCGATTGGTCGTCGAAGAAATCTTGCCACGTCTGTCGCAGTAGCGGTTGTGGTAATCCGCCCAACAAAAGAGCCTGCTGACATTCTGGCGAACATCAGCAGGCTTTCTTATTTTGCCAGCGAAATTTCTATGCTTCGCTGAGTTGTTTGCGGACTTTCTTCAGCAGAGCGTGGGTCAGTTTCACGCCTTCAACTTCCGGAGTGTTGCGGCCTTCGTACTCGATGCCGACGTAGCCGTTGTAACCTGACTCGACGACGATCTTCATCATCTTCAGGTAATCGGTTTTCGTTTCTTCGCCTTTGTCATTGAAGTCATGACTCTTGGCGGAAACGAGCTTCGCGTAAGGCATGGTTTCTTTGACGCCGAGGTAACGATCGTAGCCGTGGAAGTTGCCGAAGTCCGGCAGCGTGCCCGCGTTGTCTCGGTTCACACCCTTCATGACCGATGCTAACCATTTGCCGTTCGATGACAGACCGCCGTGGTTTTCGACGATGATGGCCACGTCGAACACTTCGGCGAACTCGCAAAGTTTGTTCATGCCGTCGATGGCGTACTTGCGTTGCTCGTCTTCTGATCCGCTGGATCGGAGGTTAACGCGAATCGAGTCACAGCCGAGAATTTTCGCTGCTTCGACCCAACGCTTGTGCTTGTTGACGGCTTCCACGCGTTTGGATTCTTCCGCATTGGCGATTTCACCTTCGCCGTCGATGAGAATACACGTGCCTTTCACACCGGCATCGTCCGCGCGTTCTCGCATTTCGCCGAGGTACTTTTCATCGCTGCCCTGTTGGAAGAATGGACGGTTCCAATATTCGACGGCATTGATTCCGAATGTCTTCTGCACGAAAGCGGCGTAATCGAGGTTATCGAGTTCGCCCTTCCCGATCATGTTGTGCAGCGAGTATTCCGTGCAAGAAATCTTGAACAGCGGTTTCTTGCCGGTCGGGGCATCGGCAGCGAATGCAGATCGCAAGCCAAAGGAACCTGCCAAAGTCACACCGGCGAGCAAACCGGTGCTATGTTGCAAGAATTCACGACGTGTGGGTTGATTCATGAAATGTCCTCAGAAGAAATGGAAAAGTAGGATCGTGAGCGCCAACCACGAGTATACGGCTCCGTTATCCATGAAACAATCAATGGTTGCCGACGCGAACGTTTTACGTGGTCAAACACCGATGACTTCGAATCCCTTGCGATATTCTTTGGAAATGTACTGCTGCGCATCGGCGTTATTCGTCACTTTGAGTTTCGCGGCGTCCCATTCGATTGGGGCTCCACTGCGGAATGCGGCCGGCCCGAGCAGTACGGTTTCAGTGAGCGCTCCGGAGTAGTCGAAGTTGCACGTGGTGGACGAACCGGTTTTGCAGGCTGCAATCCACTCGTTCCAGTGCCCAATGGAATTCGGAATCGATTGGGCGGGTGGTTGGAAGCCCTGGAATTGTTTTTCCGGGAGCAACTGACGACGACCGTAATCAGCAGCGAGCATGCCTTCCTCGCCAACGAAGAGAATGCCCAGTCCCCATTTGCTGAGCGGTTTTCCGGCGTGGTCCATTGTCGTTTTGACTTTATCGAAGTGGGCACCGCCGTCTGACCAATAGAACTTGAGCGGACCGGCGTCGGTGGGGAATTCATAAGTCGCTTTGCACCAAGACGGTGCACCGACCGGATGAACTTCCGGCCCTTCCGCTTTAACGAACGTCGGGTGTCGCAAGTCAAGAGCCCAGAACGGCAGGTCCATCACGTGACAGGCCATGTCGCCGAAGGTGCCGCTGCCATATTCCCAGAATCGTCGCCAATTCGAGGGATGAATCCCGGAACAATATGCGTGCTCGGGAGCCGGTCCCAGCCAGAGATCCCAATCGAGATTGCTCGGCACGGGCTGACTGCATTTGTCATAGCGTCCGTTGGACCAGCCTTTATTGCACCAGTTGTAAACCTCGCGAACCGGACCGATCGCACCGCTTTGGATCAATTCCACGACGCGGCGGTAGTTATCGGTCGCGTGGATTTGTGTCCCCATCTGGGTGGCAACGCCACTCTCTTTGGCAAGCTCCGAAATGGCTCGGGCTTCGGCAACGGTATGTGTGAGGGGCTTCTCGCAATAGACGTGTTTCTTCAATGCCAATGCCGCTGACGTTGCGGGAGCGTGCATGTGATCCGCAGTCGAAACGACCACGCCATCAATTTGATCCGCGACGGCATCGAGCATCTGACGGTAGTCGCGAAACAATTTCGCGTTGGGGAACTCCTTCGCCGCTACGTTCAAGAAGTTCTCATCGACGTCGCATAAGGCGACGAAGTTCTCAGACTTCAACTGAGCAATATTGTGAGCCGCTTTGTGAGCCACTCCAACCGCTGCCAAATTGAGTTTCTCGTTCGGGGAATCAGCAGCACGTGCGGGGGAACCTCCCAAGTGCCAAGCGGAAGCCAACGCACCGGCAGCAACCGATTGACCGATAAACTGACGACGATTCACGGAACGAGTCATGGATGATTTCCTGAACTGAATAAAGTCGAAGAGCAAATGTCGTATCAGTAGAAGATGATACCAGAATTCTCTGCGAGCGGCATCCATCCGCTTGTCGCACAAACGCGGACCTGTTCATAATGCGATCAACACACGCACGAATCCACTCGAATGGAGCATCCATGAAACACGCTATCTTCTTGCTCGCAAACCTCATGATCTTGGGAGCCGCAACTGCAGACGCGGCGGACCGGCCGAACATTGTGTTCTGCTTCGCCGACGATTGGGGACGCTATGCCAGTGCCTATGCGAAACTCGAACCCGGCGGACCGAGCGACTTGGTCTCCACACCGAACTTCGACCGTGTTGCCCAAAATGGCGTGCTGTTCAAGAACGCGTTCGTGACGGCTCCCTCGTGTACGCCGTGTCGCAGTTCGTTGCTCTCTGGCCAATACTTCTGGCGGACGGGGCGCGGTGCGATTTTGCAGGGAGCCGTTTGGGACGAGAAAATTCCCAGCTATCCGCTGCTTTTAGAAAAGGCCGGTTATCACATCGGCTACACGTACAAGGTCTGGAGCCCTGGGACACCGGCGAACGCACCTTACGGTGCGAATCGCACAAACTATGGCAAAGCCGGCGGGCAGATGAACGGGTTCTCGCAGTTTGTCAGCGGTAAGAAAGACATCGAAGCCGCCAAACAAACGTTGTACGGGCAAGTCCGGAAGAACTTCCAGATGTTTCTCGACGACCGCGAAGGTGAGGAGCCGTTTTGCTACTGGTACGGACCGACGAATTGTCACCGCAAATGGACCCGCGGTTCCGGCAAGAAACTGTGGGACATCAACCCGGATGATCTGAAAGGCAAGATGCCGAAGTATCTTCCGGACGTTCCCGTCGTTCGCGAAGACTTCGCCGATTATCTCGGTGAGGTGCAGGCGTTCGATGCCTCGTTGGGCGTCATCTTCGACGAATTGGAGAAACGCGGCGAATTGCAGAACACGTTGATTGCAGTCAGCGGCGATCATGGCATTCCAGGATTCCCACGCGGGAAGTGCAATCTTTACGACTTCGGAACGCACGTGCCGTTGGCGATCAGTTGGGGCGATCAGATCTCGGGCGGACGCGTGGTCAACGACTTTGTCAATCTAATGGATCTCGCTCCGACATTCCTCGAAGCCGCCGGTGAAACGCCACCGGATGTGATGACCGGGCGGAGTTTGGTTTCCCTGCTCAAGTCCGGGAAGTCTGGACTCGTGGATGAAGAACGAAAATTCGTGGTGACCGGTCGCGAACGACATGTTGCCGGAGCACGGACAGACATGCTGCCCTACCCGCAACGAGCAATTCGCACGAACGATTTCCTGTTTATCCGCAACTTCAAACCAGACCGTTGGCCGATGGGAACTGCACCCGGTTACGGACTGCCCGAGAAAGAGTATCCAGACTTCAATACACTCGCGAACAACACGTTCGCTGCGTTTCCGGATCTCGATGCCAGTCCGACGAAAGCCTGGATGATCGAGAATCGCGAAGTCGAAGAGTATGCCGACGATTTCCAATACGGCTTTGGTCTGCGTCCCGGCGAGGAACTTTACGACATCAAGAATGATCCCGATTGCTTGACGAATTTAGCCCAAGAATCGGATTACTCCGAGACCCGAGAAATGCTATCCAAGCAGTTGATGGACGTGCTGCAAACGACTGGTGATCCACGTGTCATCGGTGATGGCAGCCAGTTCGACAAACCTCCATTCGCCGGTCCTTACCAGAATCCACCGCGTCGACGGAAACGCTAAGTACGCAAACGAAGAACGCCCCGCAGACAGAATCTGCGAGGCGTTCTTTTTGTGGCTTGAGATCGTTCCAATTTAACCGACGAACACGCCACCGATGAAATCTTGATCGCCGAAGAGCGATTCGAGATCGGCGGCAACAGGGGCAGCGGTGAGTGGATCGAAGACTCTTACCCGATCGCTACCGTCACCGGCCGCTGTGATGAGTTCGCCATCGCCGTCACCGTCGATATCCGAAACGGACACCCGAACCCCGCCGACGAACGCATCTTCAAAGGCGAAGAATTCGTTGATGACGGCACCGGTTCGGCCATTGAAGATTTTGACGTGCGGACCACCGGTGGCACCCGCTCCGGTGATGATGTCGACGATACCATCGTCATTGACATCAGCTACCGTGACAAAAACGCCGCCACGGAACTGTTCGTCATAAGCAAGGAAGTCCGCGGATGCTCCAGCGATTTGATTGCCGGTGAGGCCGTTGAAGACACGGACACGAGGCCCACCACCAGGCCCTGCGGCCGTGATGACTTCAGGAATTCCGTCGCCGTTGATGTCGCCCGCAGCAACCCGAACGCCGCCGCGAAACTCCTCTTCGAAGGCGCGAAACTCATTCAATAGGCTGCCGTCGGCTCCGTTAAAGACACGCACATGTGGTCCGCCGCCGTCTCCGGGACTGACGATGATGTCGGCTCGGCCATCATTATTGATGTCACCGGCTGCAACGTAGATCCCACCGCGGAACGCTGCGTCGAAGGCGAAGAAGTCACCAGCGTTCGTGAGAAGTTTGGCTCCAGTCCGGCCGTCAAAGACCCGCACATGCGGTCCGCCGCCAACCCCAGCACCCGTGATGATGTCCGGTGTACCATCCCCGGTGACGTCGCCCATCGCGACTCGCACACCACCGATGAAAGCTTCCTCGAAGGCCGAAAACTCAAAGAGGACAGCATCGGTTTCGGTGTCGCGAATTTGCACCAACGACCCGCCGCCATTGCCAACTCCGAACGCGGCGATCGAAGATTCAGTAATCGGGTTAGGATTCGGTGTCGGGGGCGTTGGCGTATTGCCGTTGATCGTCAAGACATGGTCTTCAACTTCCCCGTCAGCTGCTAAACCGGTCGATCCAAGTGTGGTCGCCGTCGTAACGCGGAAACGCGAGAACGTCTGACCCGAGAACCCGTTGTCAGGGGCGGTAAAAGGCACATTGACCACGCCGTTGCCGAGGTTCGCAAACGCGCCGGTACCATTCGCGATTTGTTCACCGGCGTCGTTGAAGTCGCCATCGCCGTTGAAGTCGATCCAGGCAAAGAGTTGGGCGTCGGCGCTTGCGGAGTTCGCAATCGTCACGACGGCGGTGTCGGATTCGCCCGCGTTCACAATGCCATCGGTCGAAATGACGACTCCGTCTTCATCGTCGCCAGCCGCGTAGTCGAGTGTTTCGGTTGTCGTGAAGTTTCCAAAGTCGGCGTCAGCGATATTCAGACCGACGTCCATCGTGATCGAATACCCGCCACCGGTTGCGGGCTGCGTAATTCCCGAACCGCCAATAGCCCGTTGGCGAATGACGTAGTCACCGATCGGCAACCCACTGATCGTGTAATTGCCGCTACTGTTGGATGTCGTCGAGAACTCGCCCGCATCCAAGATTCCATTGTTGTTTGCATCGGCGAAGACCGTTGCTCCGCTGATTCCAACCTCGGCTCCGTCTTGGCGACCGTTGCCGTTGATGTCACGGTAGACCGTCCCGGACACATTCCCGACACCGACATTCTGAATGACGATCAATTCGTCGAAATCGTTGACGGGGAGGTCATCAAACGCACCGCCCTGCTGTCGCGTTGGGAAACCGGCGAGTTGGTCGACCAGTGTCATGTCGACGACTTCAGCGAAGACAGTGAACCCGCCATTTTGATTATCGAGGTTTGACGAGTTGTTGGACAGATTGATGAAGAATTGGTTGGTCGCGCTGTTCGGATCGCTTCCAAGTTTCGCCATTGCGACGGTCGCACGAACATTGGATCGGTTGAACTCGTTGACCACGGCTGGGTCTTGTGGGACCGATGTGAACTGCGAGGTACTTGTGAAGATGTCCGAATTCGTCGTGAATCCCCCACCCTGCAGCACGAAGCCAGACACGAGGCGGTGGAAGATCGAGTCGTCGTAGTCTCCATCACGGACGTAATTCAGAAAGTTCTCGACTGTTGCCGGAGCGGATGTCGGGTCCAACTCCATCACGATGTCGCCGAAGTTTGTGTGCAGCGTGATCAAGGCGTCGTCGATTTGCGTGACCGTCAACGGAGGTGAGGCGTCGCTGTCGTCACCAGTTCCATTCAGCGGGAATTGGGCATCCGGTTCGGTGTCTCGATTCGTACCGAGTGTTGGTCCGACATCGTCGTGACGAGCGCCGTCGCTGCCAAGGAGTGTGCCATACGTGTCGGGAGCATCACCGAAATCGAAACCCGCTGCTAGCAAGACACGTTCTTCAAGTGCCTCGCAATTCTCGGAAAATCGGCGACGTTGCTTGCTAGTGCGACGTTTAGCGGGTGTGTTTTGTGCGAACGACCAGCACCACAACGAAACCAGACTGCGTGCGATCCCAAACGAGTCGACAATCGGCATATACCTTCCACCCAACTAGGCCCACAAAGAGAGAGAGACGACCGAGCGAGCGGCAGAAGTCGAGCGCTTCGCGAATCGGTGATCAGCGAATATATCGTTAGGGTATGGGTCGATTCTCCAAAACGTCAAGGGGGCATTTGGGAGTTCGGGTGAAATTTCGTTGGCTCTAACGGTTCCGGCGATTACGCAGAATTCACCAATCGCCAGTGATCAGCCGATCATTCCAAAAATCTGCCAGAAATCCCGGATTTCCGCGTGACATTTGCCCGGAGAATCCGCCTGATTGAATTGAAGCATCTGACAGAACCAACCCGCAACACGATGAGGCGACGATGAACGAACTATTGATTCTGTTGGGACTAGTCGTGGTGGGATGGATCTTGTTGAGTCCGTTATTCCTGTTCGGTTTATGGACCAAGGTCGATGATCTTGAGAAGCAATTCGCAAAGCTTCGGCAGGAGTCTAAGTCCAAAAGTGCTGCGAACGTGGTGCAGAATTATGCCGCTCGTCAACCGGTTGCCAGAAAGCCGACACCGCCGCGTGAGCCCCCGCCAGAACCCCCGACGCCAGTTCCGCTAGACATCGAAGACTTCCTCGAAGAACCTAACAAATCTCCCACGCTGCAACCGCAGAAACCAGAAAAACCCCCAGAGCTGACTCCGACGTCGCCATCGCCACAACCGACCGCAAGTCACCATCCAGCAAACCCACCAATGGCTGCTGCGATGGCCAAATCCGATGCCAGTTCAACCATATCGAAGGACTCTTCACTGACATTCGAAGAGATTCTCGCTGGTCAGTGGATGACTTGGGTTGGAGCGATTGCGGTTGTGATCGGTGCTGGCTTCTTCTTCAAGTATGCGATCGAGCAAGGTTGGATCGGCCCGGAAACACGAGTCCTGATTGGCATTACCGGCGGCGTCGCGTGTTTCGTGGGCGGCGTGATTGGCATGCGGAAAAACTACGACGCCTTCGCTCAGGGAATGGTCGGGGCTGCATTGGGGATCTTGTACTTTTCGTTGTTCGCGTCGGCTCGCTGGTACCAACCGCCCGTGTTTTCCGATCCCGTCGCCTTTAGCGGAATGGTACTCGCTACCGTGGCGGCGTTAACCTTTGCAGCCGTCTATGAAGCCCAGGCGGCAGCGGTTCTGGCATTGTTGGGGGGATTCCTCACACCGATCATGCTCTCCCGTGGCGTAGATGCCCGTTGGACGTTGTTTCCGTATCTGCTGATGCTCGATCTTGGCGTGCTGGGGATTGCATCGTTTCGACGTTGGCCTCGATTGAACTCACTCGCCTTTGGCGGAACGCTCTTGATGTGGTTGGGCTGGTTCGGAAATCACTATCACCCCGACAAACTTGGTGATGTTGTAATTTTGATGTCGTTGTTCTTCGTCGTCTTTAGTGCTCTGGGGGTTTGGCACCACTTGGTACGTCGGACTATCGCTTTGCCGGAGGATTTCTTCCTTGTCATTGCCACACCAAGCATCTTCTTCGCGACATTCTTTTTGTTGACCAAAACGAACCACCAACAATGGCAACCCGTGATGGCCATCGGCATGGCCGTGCTCTATGAAATCTTCGGCAATATCGCTCGACGTCGCGTGGGAGTCGACCCAAAGATTTCGTTTGCGTTCAACGGACTGGCGATTGTCTTTCTGGTAATCGCAGTGCCGCTGAAATTTACTGGGCATTGGGTCGCGATTGCTTGGGCAGCTTTGAGTGCGGTGCTCGTGGAGATGGGACTCAGGTTCAACGAACCGAAGCTCCGCAAGACCGGGTTGAGTTTGCTGTGCATAGTGTTTGGGATTCTTTCAATCTACGCCGTGACCACGATTACCGGCCCTGATCGGTTCTCTACACTGTGGGTGCAACGAGCCGCGAGTGACCTCATCGTGGGACAAGCGACAACGGAAGTGACCGGCTGGCAGAGTGTGTTTAACGGGCGATCGCTAAGTTTCTTGGCGGCGATTGTCGTGACGGCTGGGCTTGCGTGGCGTTATCGAACTTTCGCGAAATCCGCGGAAAGCGATGTTAGTTTGGCGGGAGATCTCCAGGGCCAGTTCGCGTCCCTACTTGGAATCAGCATTGTGACCACGCTCGGAATGGTGCTCTTGGAAACCTACGTTTTGTGGTGGCATTGGGGACGCTTCGTCCCATCGCTGTTGAGTTTGCTTGCGATCGAAACGGCAGTGTTCGGGAGTGTCGTTTTGATCGTGTCTGCAGTCTGTGGGCATGATTGGCTGAAACAATTGGGCACGACGATTTTTGCCTTCTCTGGCATGGCGGTGGGTGGTGTCTTTTTGCATGCCATCATGACTCGCTATTTCACGCTTGCAGGAATGCCTACCGAATGGTGGGATTGGCCCATGCTCAATCCGCGTGCGTTGGGGATTCTCGGCCCGATTGTTCTTGCCTCGATCACTGCTGCCGTTGTTGTTCGGTATTCACCGGATAAGCCGTCTACTACCGAGGATGATGCCCTCGATCTTTCCCGCTCGTTGGTCGGCATCAGTATTGTTGCCGGACTTGGTTTGGTGTTGCTTGAAAGTTACGTGCAATGGTGGCATCTCGATCGTTACCCGCCGACGCTGATCAGCGTGTTCGCGATCGAAACGGCGGTTTTTGCGAGTGGTATCCTGATCGCCGCAGGAGTCCGTGGGCACTCTTGGTTGAAATCTTTAGGGACAACAATTTTTGGTTTCACAGGTTTGGCTGTGATCATCGCGTTCCTGAACGCCGTCGCGGGGAGCGAGTTGTACTTGAAAGATGTGCCGAACTCATGGTGGACCCTCGCCCTCGTCAATCCGCGGGGATTGGGCTTCCTCGTTCCCCTCGTATTAGCGATGACCACTGCCGCAGTCCTTCGCCGAACGGACGATCGAACAGTCACGGATCACCAAACCAATCTCACGACGGCTTCCACTTTGGCACTGGCCGCAATTCTCGCTGGTTGGGGTTGGTTGACCGGGGAAGCTCGTGTCTGGGGGGTGCAGCACGACTGGGCTACATTGACCGGACTTGCGATTACGCTCGTCTGGACTGGCTACTCACTGGCGACATTGTTAGCCGGAATTGCGGTGCGATCCGCCAATTTGCGAAAACTCTCGTTGGCCTTCTTTGGATTGACGATCGGCAAGGTGTTCCTGGTCGACGTATGGCATCTGCACGCGACGATCCGCACGTTTGCCTTCATCGCATTGGGGGGCACGTTGCTACTCGTGTCTTGGCTATACCGACGTTATCGACAACGGATTCGGGATTGGATTGAAGCCGACACGCAACCCGGCTGACATCACTTCCCAATGCAAAACTTGCTGAAGATTCGATCGAGGATATCGTCGGTATAAACCGTGCCGAGGATGTGTCCTAAATGTTCAAGCCCCGCTCGGATTTCCAAAGCAATCAACTCCTCACCCGATTCGGAAAGCGTTGCTTCGAGTGCATCTTGCAACGCGGTTTCCGTGGCCCGCAAACTTTCTCGACAACGTGCCGCGGTGGTGCCGATGAGTTGTCGTTCACCCCGATTGCGTGTGGACAATTGCTCGGCGATTGCAGACTTGAGTCGAGCAAGACTTGCAGCATCATTGATGGAAACCGGAAGCCCATCTGCCGAGCCGTTTGAACTCAGGTCACTCTTGGTGGTGACACGAAGAATCGGCCGTTCCAACCGTTTCAGTTCGCTTGCGAATTCATCATCTTGTTGTCGCTCTGAAGGAGACATCTCACATTCGGAGCAGAACACAATCAAGTCCGCTGCCCGCAATGCATCGGTCCGCAAGGTGCCGGCTTGATGCATGATGTCATGCTCGTTTGCAACGGGTTCGGCTCCTGCGGTGTCGATGAGTTCGATCACAGTTTCACCACAGTAAACTCGTCCGGTGAGATAATCACGGGTTGTGCCCTGTTGATCGGACACCAACGCTGCATCGGACTCTGTCAACGAGTTGAACAGGCTGCTCTTCCCCGCGTTCGGCAACCCGGCAAGCACAACTCGGCGATGGACCGAAGTCTGCATGCGCGTCTCCGCATCGAGCAACAGCACGCGGATGGTCGCCAGAGAGCGGTTCAATCGTTGTTGAATGTCATCGGCTGAAACGAACTGAATATCTTCGTCAACGAAATCGAGTCCAGCTTCCAAGTCCGCCAGGAGATCGAGCAAACTCGCCCGTTCCGTCGCCAACCGCGACGACAATCCACCAGCGAGTTGTTGTAAGGCGGCATTGAGTTCGTGATGGTCTTCGGCATCGATCACGCCGAGCACCGCCTCAGCCTGCGTCAAGTCAATACGACCACCGAGAAAAGCTCGCAGTGTGAACTCACCCGCTCTCGCAGGACGCACACCGCCGGAATACAGCGTCGCGAGAATGGCTTCCAACAATGGAGGCGAACCAAGCGTGTGGATTTCCGCGAGTGGCTCGCCAGTGTAACTCCGTTTTCCCGGCCACAGCATCACGGCCGATTCAACGGCGGGAAGCTGCGGAAGTGTCAACTGGCCAAGATACCGGAAGGAACTTTTCGACGTTTGCCATCGTTCGTGATCATCAGGTTGAAAGATCGCGGCAACCGCATCTTTCACATCCGGCCCGCTGACTCGCACGATTCCTCGAAGCGCCGAACCCGGAGGAGACGCAAGTGCTGCGATGGTGTCATCCCATTGAAGTTGCATTCGTCATTAGCAATTCAGAAGGGGGCAGGATTTCGGGACTAAGTGATGTTTTCGGACTACAGCGATCTGTGGGACCACTTCCCCTGACACCTAACCCCTATCTCCTACAAAACCTTAGCGACGATTCTTGGAACGTCCGCGGTTCTTGGATTTCTGTTTCTTGTTGGTGTTGGCTCGTTTCGTGCTGCCATTGCTGCCACCACCGTTAGGCTTCCAGCCCGATGAACCACCACCGCCAGAACTACCCCCGGAACCGCCATCGGCCGCGGCCGGGTTCTTGTGGACGTCGAGCAATTTCCGCTCACCCATGCCCCACAAGCTCGACGCGATGAAGTACAAACACAATCCCGCCGGCACGTGATAGAACAGAAAGCCCATGAAGACCATCATGAAGTTCATGATGCGAGCATTCCAGACGGCTTGCTCATCTTCCGGGTCGGGCGTTGGCATGAACATCTTTTGCTGAGCGATGAACAGCACAATCGTGATGATCGGTAGCAAGTTGAACGACGTTCCTAAGAACGGCACCTTGAAGGGCATGTTGAACAGATTGTCCGGAGCGGCCAGGTTTTGAATCCAAAGGAACTCGGCAGCTCGTAAATCAATTGCCGTGTAGAGGCCGTAGTACAAGCCGATGAAGATCGGAAGTTGCAACAACATCGGCAGGCACCCCGCGAGCGGGTTGTAGCCGGCATCGCGGAAAAGTTCCATTTGGGCTTTGAGGAACTTTTCCTTGTCGTCGCCATATTTCTTTTTGAGTTCGGCAAGTTTCGGCTGCAGTTCTTTCATGCGAGCCGCACTGATTGCTTGCTTCCGTGAGATCGGAAACAACGCACCGCGAACAAGAATCGTCAAACAGATAATCGCCAAAGCGTATGGCAGATACAGCGTCTCGTGCAGGAAATTCAACAACCACAACATCGCTTTGCTGACCGGTGCGAACCAACCGTACTCGACGATCGCTCCCGCCCCAATCTCGTCCAGCAAACGTTGCCGCTTCGGACCGGCGAACAAATACCAATCCTGAGTGGTGGACTCACCTGGCTTCAAGTCGAATTCTTTGGACGTGAATTTGACGCTAATCTGACTGAGTTTTTCGTTCTCGTCGTTCTTTTCCAGTACCTCGGCTTCGTAATATTCGAGGTAATCGCTGGTCCGTTTTTTCTCTTTGGGTAGCACCATCGCCGCGAAAAATTGCCCGTCGACACCGGTGTAACGAAACGGCTTCGTCCAGCGTTCGACCGTATTTTCCTCGGTTTGTTCGATCAACGATGCCACATCGATTTGTGAGTTTGTCAACTCGCCATCATCGATGTAACCGTATTTCACATCCTGCAATTTCCGCGCAGTATCGGGGTTTTCAATCGGAAAATTCACCGGCCCCTGAAGCACGTATTGCACTTCGCGATCTTGTGTGTCGAGGTTCTTGATCTCGATCTGCAATTGCAATTGGTATCCGCTCGCGTTGCGGTCTCGAATTTGACGAGTGGACATTCCCTCTTGCACTTTGGGAACGATGAAACGCTTCCGAATCTGGACTTGGCCCGGAATCGTGAATTCGAAGGTTACGCTCGATTTGTCTTTCTCGACGATCTTCCAATCTTCGTCGTCAAGCGGATGATCTTCCAGCAACTCTGCCAGTCGTTCATCGCCATTGAACGAGGTCGAGAAGGTGCGGTAAGTTTCGTTGCCCGATTCGAGCGGCCGTACAATCTCTAGCGGTTCCTCAAGGTTGTCGAGACTGTGGTAGCGAGGATCGTTGAGTTGCAGTTTCTCGACGGCAGCGCCGGTGGTCGTCAGTATGGCTTGGAAGTAGTACTCGCTATCCGGCTCGAGTGAACCGATTGTGATGCCGTCCTTGTGGGGATTGCTGGCCAGTTCGGGTTTCGGCTTCTCAGCAACGGCGGGTGCGTTACGGTCCTTTTTGGTTTTCTTGGGATCGTCTTCTTCCTCGGCGACCGGTGGTGGTACTGGCGGCGCGAAATTGTCGATCACAAATCGCTTCCAAAGGAAGAGAATCACGAACGACAGCAAAATAAACCGTAAAATGCTGCGAAAATCCATAATGGCTACGCCAATCGACGTTCAAAGAAGGCTGCGTTGGAATTCGGTGTGCGATCCTCGAACGCAGAAGTTGACTGATTATCGGCAAACCACCAGACTGCTGCAATTGGTAGCGAGAACGCGAACCGCAGCGTGGTGGATCACGGATTTCGAAATCTTAGTGGACGGCCCACTCAAGAGCAACACGCCGACGCGATGACCGGTTGCCGCCGAAAGTCTGTTCGCGACAGCAGCAGCGAACTAACGTCCGTCGCGGAGACGATCACCCAAGAAGTTATCCAGGTCGGGTACGTCGTAGATCTTGGCAGCGGTCTTTTCAAAGTCGTACGGCACACGTTGGAAACGGATGACATAATCGCAATCGTCTTCGGTATCTTCCAAGATCACATAAGACGAGCGGTTATCGCCATTTCGCGGTTGACCAACAGAACCCACGTTCACTAACGCTTTCGCGCCGGTGGTGCGGTAGGTCATGTCGATTTCCTCGGGCGGAAGAAAGTTGTAATCCTCGGTGAAAACACCGGGGATATGGGTATGCCCTTGGAAACAGTACTTCGTCACCAACCCAAAGATGCGTTCCATCTTCCGTTGGTTGTAAATGTCTTCCGGGAAGACGTATTCGTTAAGCGGGTTCCGCGCGGAACCGTGAACGAACAATAGATCGTTCTCACGGTGCATTCGAGGCAGTTCGCCGAGGAAATCCCAACGTTTGCGGTTTCCACGGGCATCGCCGCCCTCGAGCATTTTGCGGGTCCAGAAAATTGCCCGTTCCGCTCCGGCGTTGAAGCCTTCCGGGTCGAACAATGCACCTTGATCGTGGTTGCCGAGCAAGGTCATCTGGCAATCCATCACCCGATCAATGCATTCGCGGGGGTTCGGACCATAACCGACGATGTCGCCAAGACAGTAGATCGAGTCGCAACCCTGCTCTTTAATGTGCGCAAGGACGGCTTCCAATCCTTCGAGGTTGCCGTGGATGTCGCTTATGATCGCTCGTTTCAACGCCTACTCGCTCCCCGTGTCGGGACACGTATTCTCTCGTTGCCGCAACGGAATCCCCGCAAGTGTAACCGTTACGTGTTCGGATGGTCAAGATCGCAAGACCATGACCCAACTCGCCAATACACAGTATAGAACGGTTCTCACGGGACGCAACCGGTGGATTCCCCGCCGGAACGGCTTCTACCGACTTCCTGATTCTCACGGTGCGGTCGTGGAGGCTGGTCAAGTTATTTGGTTCAGCACTCGCGACCGAACAACTTGACCAGCGGTTTAAGCGTCTTCTCAATGGTTGTGCGTGCTATGGTCGTGCACGATTTTGCCATTGTACGATCGCCCGGCGATTTTCAGTACCAATCGCGCATCGGCGTCTGACTCATCCAGGTGATGAGCAAGTTCCTCGTCGGTCGAGACAAACCGAGACGATTTTCCCTCAGGATCGGTCTCGCTCGGTTGTGCGGTTAAGGGGAACTGTTCCGGCTTTCCGTCGTGTTTCGCGTTGATCACGATTTCCGTTGCATCGATCGACACCAGTTCCTTGGCCGATCCATCCAGAATATAAATCGTGACTTCACCGGTTTTCTCGTCGTGCGCAAGTTCTGCGTGGTACTCCTCGTTTCCTAACTCGATGAGGCTCCCATGATGGGGACCTTCGGTCGGGTGTGCATCAGCCTGCTCGGACTTTTCAGCTGTGGGTGGCTTTTCGGGTTCGGGGTCGTTGCTGCACGCACTCAAGAAAAGAGTCGTGCCGCTCAATAACAGTGTCCAAGTTGTGTGAAACTTCATCACGTTCTCCTTCGGGGGAATTGTGATCGATTCCGAATCGATCGGTTACATTTCATGTCGTTTTCTTGACTTCATGAGAAATCAAATCGGCGAACCGTCATGCGGTCATCGGGTGATTTTCACTGACGAGTTCGACGTGTTCTTGAGATTCTTGAATCAGCCGTCGACCGGCTCCGCGACCGAACGTCCAGAACAACGCCGGCCGCACGAAGAATTCCAAGATTGTGCTGCTGATCAAACCACCGATGACAACTGTCGCCACCGGATAGAGCACTTCTTTACCCGCTTCACCGGCTGCCATTGCCAACGGGAGCAATCCGATTCCGGACGTCAACGCGGTCATCAATACGGGAGCCAACCGTTCTTTCCCGGCTCGCACGATCATCTCACGCGACCAGTCTTCATTTTCATAGCGAACGAGGTGCAAGTAATGGTTCAGCAAGAGAATCCCATTGCGACTGGCGATCCCGCCAAGCGAAATGAACCCGACCATCGCGGCGACCGTGAGCGTTTGCCCGGTGAGAATCAATGCCGCCACGGAACCGATAAACGCCATGGGTAATGCAGCCATCACCTGCAACGAAAAGTTGATTGAGCCAAACATCGTGTACAGCACGAGAAACACGCCCAATAGCGAGCAACCGAACAACAACAGCAACATTCGAGATGCGGATTGCTGACTTTCAAACTGCCCGCTGTATTCCAGGAAATAACCGGGCGGCAGTTCGATCGTTTGGAACTCTTGTTGAATGTCTTGCACGACATCCACTAACCCACGATCGGCCACGTTGGCTTGAATCAGAATTCGCCGCCGGACGTTCTCCCGGTTAATCGTGTTCGGGCCACCAGATTTGTAGATCTTTGTGACCGCTGAGAGCGGTATTTGCCCACCATCCGGCAGATCGATTGTCAGTCGTTCGAGGGCGTTCAAGTCTTCCCGAAACGCTTCATCGAATCGAACGAGCAAATCGAACGTGCGTTGCCCGATCAATACCTCGGAGACGACTTCCCCATTGAGCGCAGTTTCGATGATCTGCCCGACTTCATCCGGGCGAAGTCCATACATCAGCAAGGCGTCGCGATCGATTTCCATACGCAGTTGCGGAATGATGACTTGTGGTTCGACGAGCAAGTCCGTCACGCCGGGCACTTGTTCCATCATCGCCCGCATTTCTTCGGCCTTCGACCGCAATACGTCGAGATCGTCACCATAGAGTTTGATCCCAATTTGTGCTTTCACCCCCGAAACCATATGCGAAATGAGGTGCGCGATCGGTTGCTCGGCACTGGCAACGATGCCAGGAATTTCGTCCATCGCTGCGCGGATTTCTTCGAGTATCGCCTCGCGGCTTTGTTCGCTTTCGGGGTCGAGTTCGATGATGATTTCACTGACGTTCACGCCTTCCGCGTGTTCATCCAGTTCGGCCCGGCCTGTACGGCGTGAAAATGCGGTGATGGCATCGATCGTCATGAGTTGCCGTTCGACCGCGTGGGCAATTTCGTTCGAAGTCGCCAGCGATGTGCCCGGCGGCAGCACAACATTCAGTTGCACGGTGCCTTCGTTGAACGGCGGGAGAAAATCGTTCTCCAACCGCGACAACACCAATGCCGCCAACACCACACCGAGGCCTGCGATGCACAAAATCGGTATGGCCAACCGCGTGCTAAAACCAATGACCCAACCGGCGACAACTTTCAGAATCCGCAGTACGAAGCCATCGGATTCGGAATGGCTCGTGTGGTCGGTCAGCATGATCAGCAACCACACCAACGGCGAGAGCACAATCGTTCCCATCACGGGTGACCGTGTGAGGAATTCGGGGATCGTGACAAATTCGTGAAGTCGCGGAATGATCCAGTAGAACACGGAAGCCGCGATTCCAATCGCCATCAACGGTGACACCGCAAGCCACGGCCCCCGTTTCGCAAGTAGCAGATACGACAGCACCGGTGTGACTGTCAGCGAGACCAGCAGCGACGCCAACAGCGACACCATGTACGCCATGCCCAAGGGCACAAACAATCGGCCTTCCATGCCCTCGAGCGCGAATAATGGCACAAAGACCAGCACCACGATCATCGTGCCGAAGACGATCGAATTCCGAATTTCGACGCTCGCTTGGAAGACAACTAACAACGGGTTTTTCCGCTGTGATTCCGCCAGCCTGCGGTTCTCGTTCAGTCGTCGGAAGATGTTCTCGACATCGACGATGGCATCATCCACAAGTTCCCCAATGGCAACCGCCAAGCCGCCGAGCGTCATCGTGTTGATCGAAAACCCGAATGCCGCGAAGATCAACGCTGTGATCACCAGCGAAAGTGGAATCGCAGTCAGGGTGATGAACGTCGTGCGGAAGTTCATCAGAAAGATGAACAGCAACACCACAACCAACACCCCCCCCATCGGCCAATGCCTCGACGACGTTGTGAATCGCCCGATCAATAAACGAGCGTTGGGCATACATCGTCTCGACTCGGACATCATCTGGCATCGAGATTTTCAGGTCGGCAATCGCCTGTTCGACGGCTTCCGTTACAGCCCGTGTGTCGGAGTTCGGTTGCTTGTTGATCGTCAGCACGACCGCAGGACCGCCGCTAAAGTCCAGGGGCGAGAGACCAGCGGCCAGGGACGGAGTTGAATCGTCTGGCTCTTGCCCCTGGCCACTCGTCTCTTGTCCGTTTATCCGCACGAATGCCGAACTGTCGCCTCGCTTGACCTGAGCGGCTTCGGTGACCTGGGCGACTTGACTCAGTGTAACCGGGCGATCCTCGCGGGTGGTCACAACGAGTTTCTCCAAGTCGGCGACGGTTTCCACACGTCCTAATACGCGAACGAGAAACTCATTCGGGCCTTGTTCGTCGAGATATCCGCCGGTGGTATTTCGGTTGGATTTGGTAAGGGCATCTTTGACTTCATTCAAATTGACGCCGTACCGCAGGAGTTCCGACGGATCGACCAACACCTGAAACTGTTTGCGACCACCACCCATTGTGAAGACCTGTGCGACGCCGGGAATGGTCAGCAGTCGACGTCTCACGACCCAATCGGCAAGCGTGCGGAGTTCGAGCGGCTCGGTCTCGCCGGTTTCGCTCCACATCGCGAGCATCACGATCTGACCCATGATCGAGGAAATTGGTGCGAGCGTCGGTTTGACTCCCGGCGGCATATTCTCCTCGGCCAAGGCAATTCGCTCCGCGACGATTTGCCGATCGGTGTAGATGTCGGTGCCCCAGTCGAATTCCACATAGATCACGGAAATCCCCACACCCGACGAACTCCGCACGGCTTGCACGCCATTGGCACCGTTGAGGGCCGTCTCCAAGGGAAACGTAATCAGCGTTTCGACTTCCTCCGGAGCCATCCCCGGAGCTTCCGTCATCACGACCACCCGCGGACGGTTGAGATTCGGAAAGACATCAATCTCCATCCGCAGAGCCTGCCAACCCCCAAAGACCAGCAGGAATCCCGCAAACGCGATCGTGAGCAACCGCTGTCGAAGTGCAAATTGAATAACGGAGTTGAGCATGATTGGGCGGAGAGCTGAGGGTGGAGAGCGGAGAGCCAGAGAACTCTAGAGTTCAACAAGTTCAGGATTTCAATCGCGATTTGAGCGCACTGAGCATCCGCGCGAGCTGCTCAGCCTCCGCAACGATCAATTCGAAGTCGTCCGGAGCGAGAAAATTTTGGTTCTTTGCAATGTGACATTGCGAAACGACTTCTAGTAGCGACCCGTACGACACCTCGACAAACCGAGCAAAGTCACGATCGGATGTTCTGCTGCAACCTTCCGCAATGTTTGAAGAAACGGAAACCGCAGCTCGTCTCATTTGATTTGTCAAACCAAAACGCTCATCCGTTGGGAATGATTGAGTCACTCGATAGACGAGGTCGGCCCATGCAATCGCTTTCTGCCAGACATCGAATTTTTCAAATCGAAACATGGCGTTCTCTCCGCTCAAAACATTGGTAAGAGTTTCACGTTCTTCTCCGGCTCTCCGCTCTCCGCCGTCGGCTCTCCGCTAATGGTTGTGCCCGTGATGCGGGTCGACGGCTCCGCCGCTTTTGTTCTTGATGGCCATTTGAAGTTGATGGGCGGCGTTGAGAGCGATGGATTCGCCCGGGAATAGGCTGCCATCATTGGCGATGACGGTGTTGCGTTGGTCCCGATGCATCACATGAACCGGACGACGGTCGAAGTGATCGCCGTTCTCCACGAACACGAACGTCTCCGGCCCTTCCTGACCGACGGCATCGACCGGGAGAACCAAAACGTCGTCCCATGTTTCCACCGGGATTTGTAACTGCATCCGTTGCCCGGGTTTGTACTTCCAAGTTACGAATCGATGCCCGTTGTGCCGGCTGTCTCGAACAATTTCGTTAGGAAGACCCACATAGAAATGGAGGGCACGAGACTGCTCTTCGATCTCGTTGGCGACGTACTGAATGGAGAGCGACTCGATCGCGGTCACCGAACGAGACTCGCCAGACAGCGGAATGGCGGAAACATTTTCCGTCTGTTGCGCAGCCTTTGCAAGAATATCTGCGTCTTGCTCGAACGCTCGTCCTTCGATGTAGAGTGCGGCGTAATCGGTCAGCTGGCACATCGGTTGTCCCGTTTGGACCGCTTGCCCGGAACGGACATCGAGTCGAGACACCACCGACTTTTGAGAAAAGACCTCATGGTCTTGGTCGACTTGGAGTCCCCCGTCATGTTCCCCGTCGGTATGCACTGATGAGTCCGCGTGCAAAAACGGAACACGCACGCTCACCTCACGCACCAACTTGCGTTCCTTAGCGATATTTTCGATCTGCTTGTCCGACAGACCGTGCAGGTTCAGCGAGCTTTGCTCGGCTTTCAAAATGGCTTCGAGCTTTTCGACTTCGTATTGTCGTTCGAGAATGACCTTCTGAGGCAAGACACCCGTGCTGACCTGTTGTAACCGCTGGACCTCGCGTCGCTCGACATCGAGCCGACCCAACGTTGCGAGAAACTCCGTTTGAGCTTTGACCAAGTCCTCATGCGTTAGGCGGACGGTGAAGAGCAAATCGCCCGAGTCAACCATCTGGTTTTCCACGATGGAAACACCCGTCACGATTCCCGTCATCGGGGCGGAAACCACATGATGCGTTTTCCCAGGTTGTTCCGTGACCAAAGCCGGAATGGTGATCGCACGCGTGTAGGTACTGGGGCGAATCTCACCGACTTCCAGCCGTAAGTTCCGTCGCGCTTGGGGAGACAATTCCACCGCTTCGGAGGCATCATGGTCGTGCTCCGCATGATCGTGACCGGTGTGGTCGTCTGCCGGTTCATCGTCGGCCATCGCTGCGTTGTCGACACTGCCATCGGTGAGTGATTCCGCGATGGAGTTCATCCACGCCCACCACCATGGTGCCGTAACGATTGTTAGAACAACGATCGAACCGGCAATCCATTTCGAGCGTGAACGGGACAACAACGAGACGAGAGTGTTCATCTCGACCTCCAAGGGTTTGGAAAACCGAAGAGACGCGTTTTCCGCGTACGCGGAGACACATCGATTGGGGAAAGAAAACGCACGGCAAAGATCGGCCGACATTCCTGCCGGAATGTCCAACCAGCCACGCGACACCGTCGCAGAAGTAACGAGAACCTGGGCGCTAAATCAGCGCAACTTCCGTCAGGTCACGCAGGCCGCGTTGGTAGAGAAGCCGGACGCTCGAACACGAAGCCCAAGCGCGTGGACGCTCGACGCTTGATACGTCGAGGAAATTCCAGCTAATCGTGAGGTAAGGCGTTAGCTGGGCTAATGGCGAAAAACAATCCGACTGGACGCGAACCGTCACAAGGTACTGACAGCGATCGCCGTCACACTCGTGCGGGCATCCGTGGGTTTCGCGGTCGACGACAAACTTCAGCTGTTCGAGTTCGACGCTCCCGCCATCTGACACGGAGTTGTCGGCAGATTCATGCGAATGAGAATCATGCTTGTCGCACTTGTGATGTTCGACGGCGACCGCATGCGCCTCGTCATGTGCGTCCTCACATTCGCCGTGTTCGTGATGCCAACAGCATCCGAAGACTGCGTGTGCTCCGGTTGAGAGCAACATGAGTGTGATTAGCAAACGCCGACACATCAAATGAGGAACCAGTCAAACAAAACAGTTTCAAAACCCGACAACCGATCAACAAGTATCGGTTGCACATCCGCAATGGTCAATATGGAAACAGAATCATCAGGGTGGGAAACGGCGTGACCGTCTTATTGCAAATGGACAAACGCCGTAAAATTCCGACAGACCCTTACCACACTTTCGACTCGCTTTATGGATTAGGCATCCGGGTGGTCGGCATCTTGGTTGGGAAAAATTCGTCGTTCATAGGCTTTGACTACAATCAGCACGACCAGTCCTAAAATGGTCGTCATACCGGCAATCGTTAAATAACCAAGTCCACAGGCGACGCCAAGGGCCGTGACAATCCATAGCGTCGAGGCGGTGGTTAAACCTTCGACATCACCATGCGATTGAATAATGGTGCCGGCCCCTAAAAAGCCGATGCCAGCCAGAATACCCTGGATTAAACGGAACGGGTCGAATTGGATCCCGGTTCCCTGGAGGTCATTCGTCATCGGGAATTGCAACGCAACGACCGTAAGTGCTGCCGACCCCAATGCGAGGAGCATATGTGTTTTCAGGCCGGCAGGTTTATCGCGGTATTCGCGTTCCCAGCCGAAAACGGCCGCCATCAAAATCGAGGCGATAAGTCGCAGAAAGATATTGCCGATATCATTAGTCGGCTCCAGCATCATGCAGCAGTCCTTCCCGAAACTGAGAGGCTTGAGTGAAAAATTCACTACTAGCATACAGTTCCGAGATTCGCGATGACAACGGATTCTATAAGCCGACTATTTCCGGGCGTGGCGTTTGCGGCCGGTTTCGGTGAGGTGAATTTTTCGCGTGCGGATCACAGCGGGAGTGACTTCCACCAACTCGTCGTCTTCGATGTATTCCAGAGCCGCTTCGAGTGTCATTTGACGCGGCGGCTTGAGCAGAATCGCGTCGTCCGCACCCGATGAGCGGATGTTGGTCAGTTTCTTCTCACGGATCGGATTCACGACCAAATCGTTTTCCCGCGAGTTTTCACCGACGATCATGCCTTCATAGACATCTTGACCTGGGCCCACGAACATCTCCGCCCGCTCTTGCAACTTCCACAACGCGTACCCCACCGCTTGTCCGTTGACTTGCGAAACGAGCACGCCGTTCTTTCGTCGAGGGACATCGCCTTCGATGGGCCGATAGTCTTCGAAGCGGTGATGGATGATGGCCTGCCCGCGAGTTGCGTTGAGCAGACGGGTTCGCAAACCGATCAAACCACGTGCGGGGATCGAGAATTCCAAGTGTGTCATACCAGTGGCACCGGCGGTCATTTCTTTGATTTGCCCGCGACGGTTCCCGACGAGTTCCATGACCGGGCCAACGTCCTCTGCAGGTACGTCGATGACGAGCTGCTCGAACGGTTCGTGCATTTGCCCGTTGATTTCCTTACGGATGACTTCGGGTTTACCGACGGAAAGTTCGAATTGTTCCCGTCGCATTTGCTCGATCAGCACAGATAGGTGCAACACGCCGCGACCAGACACCAAAAAAGAGTCCTTCTCGCCGGTCTCTTCGACTCGCAAGGCGACGTTGTGTTCGAGTTCCTTCATCAACCGGGCTCGCAGGTGTCGACTGGTGACGAACTTACCATCACGTCCCGCGAGTGGCGAGGAGTTGACGGTAAACAGCATCGACAACGTCGGCTCATCCACCGCAAGGCGTTTGAGTGCTGTCGGTTGAACGGGGCAAGCAACGGTATCGCCAATTTCCGGGTCCGGCAAACCGACGAGAGCGACGACATCACCGGCTTGTGCGGAATCGACTTCGGTTCGGCCGAGTTTGTCGAAGGCTTCAACGGCATCGATTGTCGCATTCTCGTGTTTGCCATCCTTCCGGATGACGACGACCTTCTGGCCCTTCCTAACTTGGCCCGAGGTAATCCGTCCGGTGGCAATTCGCCCGACATATTCCGACCATTCCAGGGTCGTAACCATAAACTGGAGTGGCCCGTCGGGGGACACTTCCGGCCCAGGGACGTGTTCGAGCACTAAATCCAACAGCGGTTCGATGGTGCCTTCGCGGTCAGACGGATCATGAGATGCGTAACCATCCCGACCGCTAGCGAAGATGTACGGGAAATCGAGGGCTTCGTCATCGGCTCCGAGTTCAACGAACAAGTCGAATGTTTCCGACAGGGCATCATCGGGGCGAGCGTCGGGACGGTCGATTTTGTTGACGACGACCAGCGGTTTGAGGCCGCATTCGAGGGCTTTCTGCACCACGAATCGCGTTTGCGGACGTGGACCTTCGTAAGAATCGACCAGCACCAGCACACCGTCGGCCATTTTGAGGACACGTTCGACTTCGCCGCCGAAATCCGCGTGGCCGGGGGTGTCGATGATGTTGATCTTCACGCCTTTGTAGGTCAACGCGATGTTCTTGGCGAGAATCGTAATGCCGCGTTCGCGTTCCTGGTCGTTGGAATCGAGAATGCAGTCGCCCGCAAGTTGGGTATCACGGAATTGCCCGCTTTGCCGCAGCAGAGAATCGACCAACGTCGTTTTTCCGTGGTCAACGTGGGCGATGATCGCAATGTTTCGGAGTTCGTCGCGTCGCATGGTGGGCTTCGGTAGGCAAGCGGTCGGCAGGAAACGGTCCTTGTCGTCGCCATGACATAGCGCGGGACCGTGAGACGGTTCTTGATCGCAGTTGGTCGATCAGTTCGGCGAAGTGTATCGCCGAGTCAACTCTTGGGGAAGACGATAATCCCGACGAATTGATCGGTCTGAAGAGAAATTTCACAAAAAGCCCCTGGGTTTAGGCCCAGGGGCAGAAGAAATTGATTGTCCGAAACGGAATCAGCCAAACATTTTCTTGACGTCTTCTTCCGGAGTCGCTGGGTTATCGGGGTCGAACCATTCCGGTTTGAACTCGATCCGTTGCCGATGTTTCATGGCGAGATTCGATGTCAGGGCCATGATTGCGTCCGCCATGCCTTGCACGTCGGGGCAGCGGAGACCTTTCTCCGACTTCGGTACCGGTTTGCCATCGGGATAGTAAGTCGGTCCGAGATTACGAATGGCCCAGCAGAAATGTTCCATTTCTTCGGTGTAACCTCGGCTGACCTTCTCGCCGATTTCACTTGCCGAGACGGCTGCCGCACTCGATGGAGCCAAGCTTTCGCTGGTGTCGATTGCGGCTTTTCCATCTTTGCCCTTCGCAACCTGCAGACGTTTTTCGTAGCCCGCGCCTTCCTTGTAGAGCATGACCTTCTGCTCTTGCTCCATGATGAGCGTGGCACGGCTACCATAAACGTGTTCGCCGTAAGGTTCGAACGTGTTCGTGTTGAGCGACGAATAGGTCACGATGACAACATCGTCTTTGTTGTCTTCGTAGTGCGGCCCCGGGAACTCGAAGATGGTGTAGACGTGATCGTCGATTTCTCGCTGATCATTCCACTTGTCTTTCGGGCCCAAACCGGCCGGGTTGCCATTTTCGTCTTTCCAGTTCACGCCGTAGTAGTTCTTGCCCCCGTACCCAAGCACTGCGATCGGCTTCACTTTGCCGAGGAAGATGCTACAGGCATCGAGTTGGTGACTGCCCAATTCGGCCATCAGTCCGCCACCGGTTTCGTTGTACAACCGCCAGTTGCCGAGGTGTTCGAAGTCGCTGAAACCGAACTCTTTGAGGTCGATGTTCGACTTCGCCAAGGCTTCTCGGTCATCCATGAATGCCCGAGCAGTACCGCCGGTGGCTTTTTGCCAGCTATCGCGATTCGGGAAGCTGTTATTGCGGTGCCACAAGGCGCGGATGTGCTTGATCGTGCCAAGAAGGCCGTTCTGCACGAGTCCGTTGGCATTGTCGTAGAGCACGTTGTAGTGACGTTGGTGGCCGACCGCGAGCAGCTTATTGTTCTTGCGGGCGACTTTGATCATCTCCTTACATTCGCCGATGTTATGGGCCATCAGCTTTTCGGTCAGCACGTGCAAACCGGCGTTGAGACAGTCAATCGCAATCGGTGCGTGAGCAACGAGCGGCACAGCAATGACGACTGCTTCCAGCTCGAGTTGACCGTCGGCAACAGCCTTGAGCAACTCTTTGTGCGTGTTGTAAACGTGACCGTTCTTCTTGATCTTCGAGGCGGTTTGCTCACCGAGGATCTTGTTCAAACCACGTCGATGATCGTTACCGTCGCCAGTGAAGGCACGTTCGCGGTTACTTGGACGGAGGTCTGCGATCGCGACGATATCCATGTGCGCGGTCGGGTGCTCGTTGAGCAGCACGCTACCCTCATCCCCGGTACCGATCCAAGCCACTTTCACCGGATTGCCGGAGAGTTCTTGGAAGCCTGCAAAGGTGGCTCCTGCACCGACTGCTGCCGCCGCACCGCCTTTGAGGACTTGTCGCCGTGTCCAACCGCTGGCCTCGTGGAAGTTATCCTGTCCAATTTGTTTTTGTTCGGGAGTCAATGGCATGATTGCCCCTTTTCGCTGAAGTAACTGAGTGAGTATTCAATGCCCGCCGGTTGTGGTTCGACTATTTCTCGGCACTTGCATCGGTGCGATGGAACAGTCGATAGAAAATGCCATCGACTCCGAACCAAGTTCCCGTCGGGAGGAACGTCAGCGCGAGCAATGCGACGACTTCGATCAAGTTTTTGTTGACGACGAATGAGTGTTCTGGCCCGAGAGTTACCGGAACGCCTGGCCAAGGAGGAGCCACTAAATAGAATGATAGAACCATTCCCGCTCCAAGCAAGGCGGCCAATCGTGTGCAGAACCCAGAAAGCAGCAGGATTCCCAGGATAATCAACGCCCAAATCGTCAGCATGTCGATGGTGTGAATCTGACTTTTCTGCGGTGGTAACTTTGGCATCTCCCGTTGTTCTTCGGTCAAAAGACCGATCGCAGCCACCTTCAAATCCGCATCCAACGCCTTGACTGGCGGAATGAGTTCCTTTTTCAAATCCTGAATTTCACTCCACTTCTTTTTCAGGTGGACGTGCTCGAAATCTTGGTCGGCTGTGGCGAGTTCTTTCTCATAAGCAGCCAACTTCGCGCGGTAGAGGTCAACCTTGCCGACGCGTTCTTCGATCACGTTCCCTTTGGCATCTCGAACGATACCGGTCCATTCCGGGTCTTCTTTGAGCAAAGACTCCAATTGTCTAACATAGGCGTCGTTCTCATACATGAGTTGCAGTTTGTCGACGGCCTCATGAAATTCCGGAGCGGCTTTCTTCGTGATGTATTTGCGAAGATTGTCGAACCGTGCTGCCGATGGTGTCTCGCCTTTGATGATTGCCAGTTGTCCGCCGCCATCGATATTGGCACGATACATGAAGTACTTCGGATCGTTCCCCTTCAGCTCGATAGGCCAGTCCGCCAGTGCGACGGCGAAATCATCCGAGCCATTGAGAAGGCGATCGAGTTCCTTTTGCTGTTCTTCATTGAGCTTGTAATGGCTCGAAAAATCCTCCTGCCATTTTTCCCAACGACCAACCATGGCGTTATAGTTCAGCCAGTTGAGTCCATCGGGATCACCGGCCATTTCCCGGAAGACATCACGGAACGGGCCGACGGCGTTGGTGAGATAACCTGATGCCGTCCAAGGGGTTGCGGTTTCTTGCGTGCGATACTTCCACAGTCCTTCATAGAGGAACTGCCAGCCGATACAAAGCCGCAAGGTCACTAAAAAGAAACCGGCAATAATCGAAATGCGCTTCAAATCGCGGGACACTCAGCTTTCCTCCGACTTCAGTCTGATCGCCCGAAAAGAATTGGGGCATCAAAAATAAGTGATAATCGAGTGAATTCGGTGAAGAACTCGGTTTGCTTCTTGAACAAACGAACGACAGTTCACTCGGAAACGGTCGCAGACCCGGCGGGGTTGAGGAAGAGCAACTCATCCGGAAGATTGCAGCGAACCGGTCTGAGAGCGCGTCCCCGCCGTGGTGACGGAATGAGCCAAGCACCGACATCTGTTCGATTATCACAATATGCTTGGGTTTTTTCGAGTCCTAAGACGAAAAAAGCGGTGGAAAGTGCGTCGGCCTCTGCCGCCGTCGGGGCGAGAACGGTCACAGAGGCCAATTCATCGACCGGCCAACCCGTTCGTGGATCAATAATGTGGCCGTATCGTTTCCCCGCGTGGCGGAAATGTTGCACGCCGGAACCGCTGGTCGACATCGCCCGATCGCAGAGCAAAACCGTCGCCAAACGTTCGGTGGGAAACAGCGGGTTGCGAATCCCCACCGGCCAGCCCGAGTGTCCGTTGTGTTCACCGCGTGCGATCAAGCTGCTATGACCGCCGGACACAAGGAAACTTTCGAACCCCTGCTCCGCCAACTCCTTCGCGACGACATCGAGTGCATAACCCTTCCCGATACCACCAAGATTGAGTTCGACCCCGGCTTTCGTGTACTGCACCGTCTCGGCGGATTCGTCGAACTCAATATTCTCGATCCCGCTCCGTTCCAGGCAAGACTGGATTTCTTCCTGAGTGGGCAGACGATTATCTTGACGACATTCCCGCCATAACGCGACGCACGGACCGGAAGTCGGGTCGAATGCATATTCGGTCTCTCGGGCAATATCCCGAGCCTGGCACAGTAGGCGAAACAATTGCGATTCGACGGAAACAGCCTCAGAATCGGCCCGGCGGTTGATGTCCGCCAGTTCGCTGTCGTCGCGATAGACGGTCATCTGATCTTCGAGGTGGTGGATTTGATCCAACACATCCGAAGCGGCCCAGGCTTCCGCCGTCGATTGCAGTTGCGGTGTTTCACCGCCGTTCAACAGCACGGAGAACTCACATGCCATCGCGGTGGTCGCGACCCGGATCGTGGGACCGGCACTCGGTTCGGGGCGTTCATTCGGAATTGCACCGAGCTCGTCAGCGATTTTTCCTGTGCGACGGAGCAACTCGTCATGAGCCGATCGGCCGGACAGAAAATCGCGTCGGTTCGGTGCTGAGTCCGTCATCGGTGACAACTAGGCCGTTTGGAATTGGTTCAAATACGGCAACTCTCCGGCGGTTTTTTCGATCTCCGTTTTGCCCTCGAGAAGTTGGGCCAGGAAATCGTATTCGCCGCTGGTCAATGCGGAACGGGCACTTTCGGCCATCGTGAGCGGGAACTCCGCATCGCCACATGAAACGCGTTTAGCGACCAAGTCGACTGTGATTGGCAGCGTCGGAGTCTGTTGAATCATCGTCGCCAGTGTTTCCAGGTCGACCCGTTCCAAACAGACCGCGGGAATGCCCAGCGAGGTGCAGTTGCCGAAGAAAATCTCGGCATAAGATTCCGCAATCACCGCCTCCACGCCCCACCGCATCAACGCCTGCGGAGCATGCTCGCGTGACGAACCACAACCGAAATTTCGACCGGAAACCAAAATCGTCGATTCCTGGTAAGCCGGGTTGTCGAACGGATGATTCTTGTCCTGCTCGCGGTCGTCTTTGAACGCGTGCTCGCCGAGTCCGTCAAACGTGACGCACCGCAAATACCGGGCAGGAATGATGCGGTCGGTGTCGATATCGTCAATCAACAACGGAATTCCGCATCCTCGAACTTGTTCAATCTTCGCCATGATTCGTCTTTCGTATCGTCAATTCAGTGTCGCAAATAATTCTTGAATAGATAGTGTGAAACCGGGCAGAACATCTTCGCCGTCGAGTTCATCGGTTTCGGTGAGCTCTTGAAAACGATTCGGGTCTCGATAGATGCGGACAGAACGAGTGGACAGATCGACCATCCAAACCAACCGTGTACCGGCTGCGAACAGTTCTTCACGTTTTCGCTGCATCTCCGCTGTCGTGTTGCTCGGACTGAGGACTTCGATCGCGAGGTCCGGGTCGAATTGGCCAATCTGATCCTCGGGCAGACCATCAGGGAATCGTGTCCGGGAGATGAAAGACACGTCCGGGTATCGCACCGAGCCGGGAGCCAACCGGAATGGACCATCTGTTCCTGCGACCCAACCCAGATTCCCGTCGGCAACGAAGTTTCCGATCATGCGAGCGAGGAAAACTGCCAAGATGGATTCTCGAAGTCCCACGGGTTTCTCCACCAGTGTGCCGTCGATGAGTTCCAAGAGATGTTTCTCGCCGTTGCCGGAGTATTTATAGCGGAGTACATCTCCTTCGTTCGCAGTGCCGGGAGGTGGGTCACACCAGATCCGCGACAACGGAATACCACCCAAACGCTCAACCAGGTCGGCGAGCGTTTGATGCGTGAACTCCGGTGATTCCGGTGCGTTGCTGATCAGAGTGGTTTCGGCCATTTTGACCCCTCAGAACTAGACCGTAGCCGGTTCCAGCAACTCGCGGACGTCGACCACGTGTCCGTTGACGGCGGCTGCGGCGACCATTGCGGGACTCATGAGCAGCGTGCGACCGGTCGGGCTGCCTTGGCGGCCTTTGAAGTTGCGGTTGCTCGAGGAGGCACAGATTTCGCGGCCGACGAGTTTGTCGGGATTCATCGCCAAACACATGGAACAGCCGGCGTCTCGCCAATCAAAACCAGCGTCGATGAAGATCTGATCGAGTCCTTCTTGCTTGGCTTGTTCGAGGACTTTCTTCGAACCCGGCACAACGAGTGCCCGGACACCTTCGGCGACATGTCGGCCACGAGCCACTTCGGCGGCTTCTCGCAAATCGGAGATTCGGCCGTTTGTACAGGAACCGATGAACGCCACGTTGATGGCGGTGCCTTGGATCGGTTGGCCTTCGGTCAGGTCCATAAACTGAAATGCTTCCGCTGCCCCGCCACGTTCATCGGCGGCAAAGGAATCAACGGTCGGCAAGTTCTCGTTGACGCCAACGGATTGACCGGGATTGATGCCCCAGGTAACAGTCGGTTGGATTTGTGATCCGTCGATCTCCACGACGTCATCGAATTTCGCGTCCGGTCCCGACGCCAGGCTCAACCACCATTCGGCGGCGCGTTCGAATTCCTCGCCACTCGGGGAATAGGGGCGTCCCCGGAGATACTCGACCGTGGTCTCATCGGGATTGACGTACCCGCAACGGGCTCCGCCTTCGATGCTCATATTGCAAACGGTCATGCGTTCTTCCATCGTCATGCGGTCAAAGACTTCGCCGCAATATTCGTACGCATAACCGATGCCGCCCTTCACGCCGAGTACCCGAATGATATGCAACGCCACATCCTTCGCGAACACGCCGGGTTGAAGTTCGCCGGTGACTTTGATCTGCCGAACTTTTGGGCGAGCTAACGCAAGTGTTTGCGTGGAAAGCACATACGCAACTTGACTCGTGCCGATTCCCAATGCGATGCTGCCGAAGGCACCGTGTGTGCTCGTGTGACTGTCGCCACAAACAAGCGTCACGCCCGGTTGGGTCAGACCAAGCTCTGGGCCGACAACATGGACAATTCCCTGTCGATCGCCCTTCAAATCGAACAACTCGATGCCGAACTCCTGGCAGTTGATTTCGATTTGCGACATCATTTGTTCAGCCAGGTTGTCGGCGAACGGTCGGGCTTGGTTATCGGTTGGAACGATGTGATCGACGGTCGCGAACGTCAATTCGGGGTGCATCACCTGGAGTCCGCGTTCACGAAGCATCTGAAACGCTTGCGGGCTGGTGACTTCGTGGATCAGATGACGACCAATGAACAATTGGGTTTGCCCAGACGGCAATTCGCGGACGGTATGATGGTCCCAAACTTTGTTGAACAGGTTACGTGAATCAGTCATTGTGGTTCGGTTATCCTCTCGGTATTCGGTTCAGACCCCATCATATCGTGCCAGCGACCTCTGCGACAACCACCACGGCCAATCCTCGTTGGCTCCATCCAGATTCTATTTTGCGCAATTCCTGGTGTGGTCGGTTAGAATCTGTTCACTCTAGGTAACTGGGCCGCAATATGGTCATGGTTTGGCAGATTTTGCCAATGGCTGATTGTGTGTTGAGTTGACGATTTTACGGGCGGACGTCATGGTGGGCGGACACGCTTTGGTACTCCCACGTTCGCTTTCTTTTTTTGACGACGAATTGATCCGCAATGGCTACAGATGCATATTTGAAACAACTTTTTGGGTTGGACGGCTTGAATGCGGTCGTGATTGGAGGGACGGGAGTTCTTGGAGGCGGGTTTGCCGATACCTTGGCCGCCGCTGGTGCACACGTGTTCGTTGTCGGTCGTAGCGAAGAACGCGGACAACAGGCCGTTCAGCGTATCGAAGGTGCCGGTGGATCGGCCGAATTCTTCGCTGCCGATTCTACGAAGCGGGAAGACCTCGAAAAACTGGTGCAGCTTTTCAAGGATCGTGGCCAAGAAGTGCACGTCCTGATCAACGGTGCGGGAACGAACTCCGCGACTCCGTTTCTCGAAATCGATGACGAGGAATGGGAGCGGATCATGAACATCAACTTGCGTGGTGTGCGACTTTCCTGCCAAGTCTTCGGGCAGTTCATGTTGGACTCCGGCACGAACGGTTCCATTGTGAACATCGCATCGCTTTCCGGAATTACCGCGTTGTCCAGGGTTTATACGTACTCGGCTTCCAAAGCAGCGGTGATCAACCTCACGCAAAACCTGGCGAGAGAGTGGGCCACACAGGGGGTGCGGGTGAACGCAATGTCTCCTGGTTTCTTTCCGGCCGAACAGAATCGCAAAGTGCTCACGCCGGATCGCGTTGCAGACATCATGAAGCACACTCCCGCCAACCGTTTTGGCGACCCGGAAGAACTCGCGGGGGCGTTGTTGCTACTGGCATCTCCGAAGGCCGGCAGTTTTATCACCGGCACGAACATTGTCGTCGACGGTGGTTTCACCGCAATGACGATTTGACCTCATTGGTCTCGTAAATCCGAGGGTATGTGCCAATCCAACATTCGATGGATGTCGATGTCGCAATGCCCTAACGAAGCCAATGGCATTCGAAGTCTTGAAGGAAACGATGTCTCCGTTACCGTTTCTCACGTCCGCATTGCCTGGTATTGGCGGTGTGCTTAAGCAGGATCCCGAAGACTTTGTCGTCGAGGAGATTCCCGCGTATGAGCCTGCCGGTGATGGCGAGCATCTATTCCTTTGGATCGAGAAACGTGGGGTGGCTGCCGAGCAGCTTTCGCGTCATATCGCTCAGACGTTGAAGTTGAAACCAATGGATGTCGGCGTGGCTGGTTTGAAAGATCGTCACGCAGTCACACGACAGTTTGTCTCAGTGCCAGCGAAGTCGTGCCCGAATCCGGCGGCTTTGGCGACTGAAGACATTCGTGTGCTGGCCTTTGAACGACACACCAACAAGTTAAAAACCGGTCATTTGCGTGGCAATCGATTCGAGATTGTCCTGCGAGATACGCACGCAGACGCGGCGGACTTAGCGACGCCAATCGCTACGGAACTTTCTCGACTCGGGTTTCCGAACTATTACGGCGATCAGCGTTTTGGACGCGACGGAGACAATTTGCAATTGGGTCTGCAATTGCTCCGCGGAGAGAAATCGGCCGATGACATCCCGCGTTCGCGTCGCAAGTTTCTATTGCGGTTTGCGTTGTCGGCGGTGCAATCCGAGTTGTTCAATCGAACGCTCGCCAATCGGCTGAATGATGGAAAGATTGCTGAGGTCCTGCTCGGCGACGTGATGCAAGTTGTCGCCACCGGCGGATTGTTCGTTGTGGAAGACCAGCCGCATGAGCAATCTCGGTTTGATGCCGGCGAGATCGTTTCCACAGGACCCATGTTCGGCCCCAAAATGCGACAGCCGACCGGCGAACCCGCGGAGTGGGAAACCCAAGTGCTGCAAGAGGCCGGTCTGGATGAAACATTCTTCCGCCGATTCTCAAAGCTGACGCCTGGAACACGACGCGCCTTTTTGATTCGTCCCCACGATCTGAAATGTGACGCAACCGAAAACGGCATGCGTTTTCAATTTGTGCTTCCGAGTGGTGTTTATGCCACGACACTACTACGTGAGTTTCAGAAGCCAACTGCGTGATTGCCCTCTTGACGGCCTGTCTACAACTTCCCGTAAGACGGTCGATCAAGTTCGATCAGAAATCAGTCTCTGAGAGGATGAATCCGCGATGGCTAAGAAGAAACGCTACGATGAAGGTGAACGGGTGAAGTGGAAGTGGGGCGACGGTTACGGTCGTGGCACCGTCGAGAAGGTTTACACCCGCAAAGTCACGCGAAAAATCTCGGGAAGTGAAGTGACTCGCGAAGCGAGCGACGACGAGCCAGCCTATTACATCAAGCAAAAAGACGGCGACGCCGTGCTGAAGTCGCATAGCGAAGTGACGAAATCATGATGACTTCATAGTCACCGGATTTTCGGTTTTTTGTGGCGAGTGGCATTCAATCTCGGTAGGATATGCAGTTATACCTCACCGACTGACGTGGAGTGCTGTCATGGAAAGCCAAAAAGAACTGAGCCTGCCGAACGTCGACGAGGAACCCGCGATTCAGGTGGAACCGGACCTAACGATCGATGAAACCTGTGAGTTGATTTCGTTCCATTCCGAGTGGGACGACTTCTCTATCGAACCGACGACAGTCGACAAATTGCAATGCCATCGTCGGTCGGATTCAGCGCATCGGGAATGGTTGCAAACGCATTTCGACGTGCAATGAGTCGAAAGTTCCGTCATTCGGGATTGCTGACGCGGTTGACGGGATAAAGTTGCGTGAGCGTAAGCAGCGGTCCGCGATCGGACGGGACAATCAAACGCTCGACCCAACCCAACTCAATCAACCGCTGACGCTGAGAGTTGGCCAGCTGATATAAGCCGACTTGTTCGATTGCCTGTGGCGATCCTACGACGTTTGCGGATTGCAATGCGTTGAACACGGTAGGAGTAATCGCGGGGTTGTATCCGTACGTCGCGCGGTACCGCATGATCTCGCCCCAATCGACTAAGATATGCGTGATACCCGCTTCAGAAAGTGTCTTGCGGATCTCGGCGGGTGGTCTGAGCGCAGGACTTTCGGGCGAATCGGCAAGGTCTTGGAAGACCCATTTCGCGAAAATGGAGTCATTAAATACGGTTTCATAGCGAATCGGAAATTGGGCATCAAAGACCTCCGCATCTCCGACTGACAATACTGAGACATCTGCCGGAAGTTCGCCGTGCGTGATCGATTCGTTGATGAATTGAATGGAACCGGCCGTTTGTCGGGCGGCGACAACACGGGCTGCGGATAATTCGCTGAGGTGCGGCAGACGGGTGCCATAATGTGGGGCCAACGCCAAGTGATGAACCCACGTCGCTGCAGCTAAAAGTCCGATAGCCACCGTCCAGGCTTTGTGTTGGGTCCAGGTCCAACCGATACCGGCAAGCACGGCCACTACAGGTAACATCGGAATCCAAAACCGATCGATCCGGTGCGTCAACGCCCACCAACTGAGAATAAACCACGCGGTGTATAAGCTCAGGGTGATCACGGTGGATCGGAAGGTTCGATCGGCGTCTTGAGGACGCAAGAACCGTAGAAACGCCAGCGGAGCCAATGCAAACAGCAACATGCTCAGGCCATCGCTCCCAACAACCGGTTGTAGCAACCAGCCCGTGCGACCATTCTCCCGGAAGAAAAGTCGGCCGGGATCAAACTCCGGCGGACTATGGGCGGCGGACCACTGGGCATCGCGTTCGGGACTCCAGTATTCGCCACCGAATACCGACCACGCAAGCGGATAGACCGGGTTGCCGGTTTGGATGGTATTCTTGACCAACCAGGGGCCAATCGTGAGTGTCACTCCGACTGTATACAGCCCGACAACCCGTAGCGTGTTTTGCCAACGGCTCGCGGTGTCGCTTCGACGTGCAAAGCCAATGGACAGCCCGACACCGACCGGGATCACGACCGAAACTAATCCCGGATACTTGCAAGCCATGGCACTGCCGGCGAGTAACCCGGTTACCAGTGTGAGACGCAAATCCAAGTGCCGTACCGCCAGCAAACCGGCATGGATGGTTACGATCACAAAGAACGATAACGCTCCTTCGACGTATGCCGTCGATGCCATTGTGGTGGTCCAGGGAATCGTCAAATACACGAACGCCGCTGCCCACCCAGCCGCTTCACTGCACCAACGTCGGGCGGCAGCAAAACACGCCAAGCCGGTGAGTAATACAAATCCCATCAGCACCGATTTCCCGACCAACGCGCCGAAAAACCAATCATCGCGGAGCGTCATGGAGAACAGCGAAAGCATTTCCGTTGAGAAGGGAAACGACGTGTAAACGTTATGTTCTAGAAAAGTAATCTGCCCGTTCTGGTACCACTCCTTCGGACCTTGGAGGTGGTACTCCTTCACGTCGAATATGGTCGAGGGCAAAACGGCGGCCCAGGTCATCAGAATGACAAAAGGCGCAAGTGCGGCCAGGATCGAGGCACGACGCAGAACTCGCGGATCGATCTCCCGACGCTCGCCTCTGGAAGTTTTTCGTGGCTTGATCGATTCTGTGGTTTGATTCGATTGCCGGTCATCTCGGAAACGCCATCGCAGACCCAATTCACCGGCAATCGCCAAGATGCCGAATGTCGCCGCACTAACTTGCGACAACAGCCCCAGCAGACCCGCGATTAACGTAACCAGTGACAAACACGAAATACCGATCCCGCAGGTAAAAACGAGTTTTTCACATCGGGTGATTTCGAACGGTTGTTTTCGGCCGACAATGAGTCGTAGCACTAAACAACCGATCGCCCACGCAGCGAGCCAGACGAAGGCTGCTAGCAACCACAGTTCGATGCGTTGTCCCAAGAATTGCCAACCGGCAGGCACAAGCGTTTCGCCGGATTTTCCATAGCAAAGAATTAAAACGGCATCGAGAAAACCGTTTGGCGTTTCTTCCCACAAAGCCCATCGCGTGAGGTTGGCGTCGTTCTCGATTGGACGCGTAACGTAGAACGTGATAAATCCCAAAACCCAAATAGCGGCCACTGCCAGCAACGTGGAATGTGGTTTGTTCTTCGTTTCATCAGGTGTTTTATTCACCGAGACTCCCGGTTCGGAAGACGAGCATTGGACTCGTGCGAACTGTTTGCGGGCTGGGTTATTAATATTGGAACGCCCGTTAGTATATCGCCTTACTCGTGAATCTCACACTGAGCAGGAGAGAAGCAGTTGCGGGATCCGTCTGCGTCAGCGCTGAACGATTTAAGTTGACCTCTCCAATTTCGACTGACATACTGAATTTCCGATCTGCCCGTTCTCCGGCCAAGGATTCGTTTCCATGTCACCTTCACATGCTCGCTGTGCCGGCCCCGTTACTCGTCGGAGTTTTTTGCAATGGGGAACGCTTGGGTTGGGTGGATTGAGTCTGGCCGACCGTCTGCGATTGCAAGCGGCAGCGGGCGAAAGTCGTTTTGGGAAGGATGATACGTCGATCATTTTCGTGTGGCTTCCCGGCGGTCCGCCGCACATGGAAATGTACGACATGAAGCCGAACGCCCCGCGCGATTACCGTGGTGCGTTCAACCCCATTGCCACAAATGTTCCGGGTTTGGATGTTTGTGAGCACATGCCGTTGCATGCGAAATGTGCCGACAAATACACCATCATCCGTTCGATCGCGCACGAGTTCGCCGATCACGGTGGCGGGCACAAACGATTCCTAACCGGTCGCAAACCGAAAGAACCAACCGGCTTTGTGAACGATTCCCCGGCCGTCGGGTCCATCGTGGCGAAGATGCGGGAATCTCAAAACACGGGCCTCCCGAATTACGTCTCGGGAACGAACCCCGGTCGGGCCGGCGTAGATGTTTATAGTTTCGGTGCGTCGTATCTCGGTCCATCGTATGTGCCGTTCAATGTGCCCGGCGATCCGAGTGAAGAGAAGTTCGAGGTCAAGAACCTCGCGTTGCATCCATCGTTGTCGGATCGGCTTGACGATCGGATGCGGTTGCTCAAAGGGTTTGATGAACTTCGGCGAGACATCGACCAAAGCGGGTTGATGGACGCCACCGACGAATTCACCAGTAAAGCATTAGGCCTGCTTACCAGCGACCGTGCCCGTGTCGCGTTCGATCTTTCTCAAGAGCCCGATGCCGTTCGTGATCGGTACGGTCGTCATGCGTGGGGACAACGTGCGCTGATGGCGCGACGACTCGTCGAAGCGGGTTGCAGTTTTGTCACGATGGTGATGGAAAACCCTTATCAATCCGGTGTGGAGTGGTTGAATCAAGGCACCTACAACTGGGATTCTCACGCGGTCAATTGTCATATCTTCGACGATACCAAGTTACGACTGCCGATCTACGACCGGGCTGTGACGGCACTCGTGGAAGACTTGCACGATCGTGGTTTGACGGAAAAGGTCATGCTGGTGGTGACCGGCGAATTCGGGCGAACGCCGCGAATCAACAGCCAAAACGGCACCAAGACCAAAACGATGCAACCCGGCCGCGATCATTGGCCACAAGCGATGAGCATGCTCGTTTCCGGCGGCGGAATGCAAACCGGTCAGGTGATTGGTTCCACGACCTCGAAAGGCGAACGTCCCAAAGACCGTCCGCTGACCCCGAACGATTTGTGGGCCACCGTCTATCGACATTTGGGAATCGACTACGAAACCACGTTCCCCAACTTTAGCGGCCGACCGATGCCGATTCTCCCGTTCGGAGAACCGATCGCCGAGTTGCTTTAGTCCGGTGACTTCGATTCTAGAAAATGCGTTTTCAAGAATCGCACCGCGTACTGCCACCTCTGGTTGTAGAAAACACGATCTTTCTCGTTTTCAATCGTGAAGACCTCGCACTCAACACCAAGTCCGTCAGCAACTTTCTTCAACTCGAGACCGAAGATGGGATGGTGGATTGCGTCCATTGCGTTTTCCACTGCGATTTCAGGATCGCGTGAACGTCGGTAAAAGAACAGTGTTGGAGGGGCGTTGGCATCGAGGTGTGTGATGGGCGAGCAATCTTCGATCAATCGATATTTCTTATCGTCGATCTGGCTGACTTCGTTAATTGAGTAGCCGAACAACTGTTGCAAACCGTCGCCTTTCCAGGCGTCTCCGGGAATGTGTTCTTTGATCCAGCGGAGATCGTACGACGTTTGTGCATTAAGCAGAACCACGGCTGCGACCTGCGTCGACTCACGCAGGATGGGGTCTTGGGCCTTGGGATCCGCTAGGTCGTCATGATAGGCCAACCACTGCGCCATACCGGCACCCGCGGAACCACCGCCAACGGCAATTCGGTCTTTGTCGATATTCCATGTCGCTGCGTGATGCCGGATAAACTGCAACGCGCGTGCGCAGTCGTGAAAACAAGCCGGCGCGAGGGCGTGCTGACTCAACCGATAGTTGAGCGTGATGAAATGAATTCCATTGTCGGTGAAGGCTTGGGAAAACAGATGACCCTCAGACTTGTCACCCCGACGAAACCCTCCACCGTGAATCCAAATCATGCACGGGGCGGGTTTGGGGGAGTCTAGTTTTGTCTGAAAGATGTCGAACACATGCCGTTCATGCTTGCCGTATCGCACGTTTTGAAAATCGGGTTGCACTCGACGATTCGCATCACGACGAATGCGTTGGGGCTGCATTCTTTCGCGAGGAAGGTCATTCGATCGGGTGCGAAGTTTCTGAAGTTTTTGAGCCGCATCCTTCAAAACCAGCACTCCGTCGCCGTCGTCATCCAAAAATTGAAACAGCCGATTGGGGCCGGTGAATTCGGCTTTCGTGAGTTTACCGTCGCCATTCTTGTCGTCGCTTTGCATCCGACTCGCGAACCGGCCGGCATTGTCTTGCGCGGGCAGGATCGACTGAGGCCACAAGACAATAAGTACGGCTACAGAGAGACGAATCGTCATGGTTGGCTCCGATTGGGGCGGCATGGACTTGGGAGGAAGAACTGGTAGTACCGCCCAATACTTGAGACACTGCTCGAATGAAGAGAGGGAAACCAGAGGATGATTTAGTAATCTAAACTTGCGCCGCCGTCTGCCCAGATGCCTTGGCCGGTGATGAATGAAGACGCATCACTGGCGAGGAACAATGCGACTTCGCCGATTTCCTCCGGCGTGCCCATGCGGCCGAAGACTTGCAAACCCGAGACGCGGTCTAAAGCGGACTGCGGGTCGGGCAGCGTAGCGGCCCATTCCCGCATCAAGGGGGTGTCGATGTTGCTCGGAAGAATCGCGTTGACACGGATGCCTTCCGGTCCAAGTTCCTTCGCGAGGGCCTTCGTCAAACTGAGTTGGGCGCCCTTCGTCGACGCATACGCACTCGACTGATCTTGCCCGAGCACCGCCGTCATGGAAGACATGATCACGACGGTCCCGGTGGTCTTCCGCAAGTACGGCAACGCGAATTGAACACCGGCGAATGTGCTCACGAAGTTGATTTGCATGACCTTCGCCAAGTCACTCAGGCTGGTGTCTTCGATGCGTGTGGCCGGTGGATGCACACCCGCGTTGTTGACGAGACAATCTAACCGCCCGAAGCGTTCGGCTGCGGCATCGATGGCGGATTTCAATTGGTCCGGTTCGCTGACATCGCAGGCAAACGCCACGACTTCGCATTCGGTGTTCGAGTTCCACTCGCTCGCCAATGCATCGGCCGCGGTTTTGTCTCGATCGAGAATGGCCACCGACCAACCGGCTTTCGCGAACACACGCACGCAACCCGCACCAATTCCCTTTGCGCCGCCCGTGACGATGACCGAGCGAGTCTCCGAAGACATCGTTTGCATCTCCCAATCCAGCAAAACTCGTCGCAACCGTTATTAAGGCAACATCATCTCACGCCACTCGATGGCGGTTGTGTCAATGTCCGCATCTCGTAGCGACTCGCGGAGTTTCTCTTCCGCCTCGGGCAACGAATTGCCTCGACGCGCAATGCGAATTTTGACGCCGGAATCTCCCTCGGCATTTTTGGCAGCCGAGAGAACACGGTCCAGCGAAGCAGACGTGTAGTTTTCGGTGTCAGTCCAGCTGGCATCAGGGGATTTCAGAATTTGGTACTGGCTGCCATCAATGAGCACGTTCACCACCGAGCCGATCTTCGGCTCCTCTTTGGGCGGTTTGGTCGGTTGATCAGATGTAATCGTGCCTTGAACGCCGTCTAGGTTTGGTGGGTTGTCACCGTCGCCACTTCCGCTTCCACTGCCACCACCCAAGCCAAACCCAAGTCCGCCTAGATAACTCCCTAGAACTAACAAAGCAGCGACGATAAGTCCGCCGCCGACGGCTTTGCCACTGGCTCCACCGAATCTTCGGTTCATACTCGTGACGCTCGACGTGACTTTATGCGTATTCATTCTTTAACCTCCAAGCCCATAACGGCGGGCACGAATTGGATTCCTTCACGGTTGCTATGCATCAATCGCAATGCCAATTCTAACCCATCGAGGGCTGGTTGGCGCCAGTGAGATTCCGCGCTCGTCCAAGACAACAAGATAATCACGACATCCTTCGGCTGTGGCAAACGTTTGTAGATATCGAATAGCTCGTCCGCAAACTCTTCGCCAGCCTGAGCTTGAAACTCTGCATATTTCGCGGTTCGTTGATCCTTTGGCAACCGTTGCAACTCTTGAAGTTCCTGAGCGCGAGTCTTGCGAAATCGGAATTTGTGCTGTTCGCCACCTGCCGACAGTTGGGCCACGCCTTGGGAATCGATCGATAGTTCCCACACATCGACCCGCTTTCGCATCGCCTGGTGGGCCAGCAAATGTTTGATCGCCGGGTTCCGCTTCTCGGACGATAATTCCGCCGCCAGTTTTCGGAGTTGCTCTTGTTCTTCGGGCGATCGGGGCTGCTGTTTGATGACCTTTTCGATGGTTTCCTTGGGGATGTTGAACAACGCCGACATCAATGTCGCGATCTGGTTGCGGTTCTCCAACGCAATTTCCAATTCTTTGGAAAGGTCCTGCAGCCGCTGATCGAAACCTTCCCGGAATTGGTCGCGATCGAGCACCATGGCTTCGAGTTGGTTTGCCAGCAATCGGGCTTCCTCACGGGCTTCAGCGATTTCGATCTGAGCCTTGCGATTGATTTCCTCTTCCGCCGCAGTCGTCGTATCGCGGACTTCCATGTACTGCGCGAAGATCACGATCAGCAACAAGTCGAGCAGCGGAGTCAGTTGGAAAGTGAGACGCCGATTGTTCAGCATTAATCCGAGCCCCCAGGAATTTCCAAGTGACGGGCGGAGAATGCGAGTTCCCGTTTGACGCGTGCGGTCGTCTCGCGGACATGGGTGCGGTTTTCGCTGAGGCGGTTGAAAGTCGTTTCCACCAAACCGTTGATGAACATCAACGCGATCGCCGCAATCAAACCGGCAAACGTCGACCAAATCGCGTCTCCAAATCGGCCGACGATGGCGTCCACACCTGTCGCCTGTCCCGCACCACCACTCTGAAGGGCCGCCCCGATGGCCAGAATCGTTCCCAACACACCCGCCAAGGGATACGCTTCGATCATCGTCCGACATAAGTTGTAACAGGTGTCGAAGAACAGCGAATTCAGGTATTTTCGTCGACCGTCGAGGATGTAAATCCGGTGGAGTAACGCCTCCCGGTCTGCTCGGCGGGCCGGGTTATCGACGACCTCGTTGACGTCCGCTAGAAACGCTTCGATTTGATCGGAAATGTGCCCGGTCGATGCGAGAACGCTGCGGTTCCGCAGATCTTGCGTGAATTCCGCAAGAGTCGACGCGATGTTCTTCAGGTCACGTCGCGACCACACCCACAACACAAAGAAAAAAAACACATGGATCGCGAACGCACCGGCGATCACGAACGTCGACAACCCGGACAGGCTGTCGAGCATCTCCTTGACTCCCATAGACGACGACTCCCGGCAACACAGTTCCCAAACTTATCGAACAGCGCCAGTGCCGATGGTAACTGCTGAGCAGGAGTTACGACAGTCCAACTTCGCGCGCGATGGGTTCGTCTTGAATGAATTCCTGTGTTCGCTTACAAGGGGAACTTAGGATTTGTTCATTAAGGAGGATTCGGCGATGGTTCGGATTGCACTGTTGACCTGCGGATGTCTATTCCTATTCACGACACCAACTCAAGCGGATGGCAAACGTGTCACGCGATTGGTGGAGAAGTTCAATCGTGCCATCGAACAAAACGATTGGGTCAAAGCGGAACAGTGGCTCGAAAAAGCGAAGAAAAGGTTTCCCGACGCACCTACGGTTGTCCTGATGCAGCGACAAGCCGAATTGATCTCGCAACGGCTCTCGTCAGACAACCCAGCCGAACGAACTCCGAAGAGACAATGGTCGCCTGCGGAAAAGGAACTTCTCCGTGCGTTGGAACAGCGTTGTAGTTTTCGATTTCAGGATGTGCCATTACGCCAAGCACTGGAGGAGATCTGTCAAACGACCGGAGTCAATGTCATTCTCGATGAACTGAGTCTTGAACAAGTCGATGTCTCGTCTGATACGCCGGTCAATCTCGAGACACAGAACGTCCGTCTCCGCACGACACTTCAGTTGATGCTACAGCCTTTGAAATTGAAATATCGGATCGAAAACGAAGTTATCAAGATCGCGAGCTCATTCCGCGGGCCTCGCTTGGAAGTACGAACGTATCCAGTTGCGGACCTGATCGTTCCGGTTCCGGGGACCCAAAACATACGAAGAGAGGCCGGCCGGACGTTTCTTTCCAGCGAGAAAGAACTTGTCGCACGTGAAGCCGCTTCGTTGCTTGAGTTAATTCAAACGCATGTCGCGTCAGACTCATGGAATGCCGCCAGCGGTGGGAGTATCCGTTTCTTCCCCGATAAACTGAGTCTTGTCATCCGGCAGAACGCATCGATCCATTCCGAGATCGTTGAACTGTTAGAACAACTCCGCAAATCACAAGATACTCAGCCGGTTATCGAGTCAAAGATTCTCACTCTGCCAGACTCGTTCCCAGTCGTCTTCGATGCTGACGGGGAACCGGACGAATCAGTCGAGTTGGCGTTTCAGCGTCAGACTTATCGGGTATTGGATGCCAAAGCGACAACGACATTCATGAATGCCGTTCAACAATCTGCCCGGGGCAACATCTGGAGTGCACCGAAAGTGACGCTGTTTAACGGGCAGTCCATTGAGATGCAAATGAGCGACTACGGCGGTGATGAAACGGAACTGAGAATTCGTGCAATCGCGTCAGCGGATCGCACGGCGGTCCGGTGCAATCTGACGGTGAAGTACGATCCCTCGACGTCGATCGCATCTCGGGACTACGGGCTGACATTCCAAGATGGTCAGGCAACGCTGATCGACTTGGGAAAAACGAATGCGAATAACAAGCGGAAACTGTTACTTGTCTCCGCTCGCGTAATCACCGATTCCGAGTGAAGCTGTCGAACAATATCACACGCGGTTGCGACGGGAATAACGTGCAGGTGCTCGCGTCGATTGAATGTGTGGCGTGGGAAGGTCGTGCGATGCGGCGAAAGGCGGTTGGCAGGCGATGTGACGTTCGAGCCGTTGCATGGCTTCGGTCAACGCTTTCCGGGTTTCCTTCACTTTGCGGAGATGCCGGGTCGTCGTGATGGCGACTCGCATCGTCAAACCTCCGGCGACCACACAGCCGGCTCCAAACGCAATCGTAGGTCCGCTAACACTGGCGATGCCCAAACCAACGAGGACTCCACAAAGTGATTTAACATCGGGTAACAAGCCAGCAGTCAGCGAGGTGTCAGTTATCGACATGGTCAATCTCCCAAGGATTCTGTTGACCAATGAATAGGTCATGCCCGGGGAGTCGCCGAATGTTTCGTTTTGGCAACACGCGGAAACTTAGAGATTAACCGCCGTTCGCCACGATCGCATCGACGTTGCCGATTGTGACGGAATTACGACCGTGCGGGTTTCGTGATGAGCAATAAAAGCTGACAAATCAAGAACAAAAAGAGCGGCAAAAACACGAGGATCCGTGTGACTTTCAGAATCATCGCCAACGTCGGACCGGCTATCGGGAGCACTTCGGTTTGCGTGGCGGCGTTCTCAATCGATGCATCCTCAAGTACGCCAATAACGCGATCTTTACGAGCGGAATCGAGTTTCTCTTGTCCGGTTTCTTCGATGACAATCGGAAAGCTACGGAACTCGATCAGCTCATCGAGTTGGTCTCGCCCGGTTTCGGTCAAAGTCGATTGACCGGATTCGAACTGTTCGTCGTACAGAATTGCGTTCCGCACTTCTGCGCGTTTTTCGAGTCCCGTGCGGTTGTCGAACACAGCGGCGACTCCGAGGTATGCCAACACGCCGAAGAACGTCAGTGTTAACACGCCGCAACCGATGGCGGTCATCTGCGATTTGAACTGACTGCGTTCGCTGGTGTCCTCAAAGTGCAGTTCAATCGTCCGCCCCTTGCGAATGCTCTTACGAACCGCGTGCAGTTGTTCGTAAGCACGGACAAGATCGGTCCAATTGAAATCTCTAACAGGTGTACCGCTCGGCAGTGTCAATTCTGCTTGAATCGCCGGAGCGATCTCGTGCAGGAGGCATTCATTTGGTGAGCGTGGCTGTGGCGGAAGGATGGTGTTATCGAGCGATCGGAAATCTTCGAGCGATTCGCCGTTCTTAACTGTTTGCTCAAATGTGTCGTAGCGAATCGTGATTGTCCAACCGTCTTCATCGGCAGATTCACAGGTCCAAACGGCGTCCGGTAAGTCATTGCCGTTCAACGTGATCGTGCCCGTCGAAATCGCTTCGTCGGTGACACCGGTTAAAACTGCCGTGACGCGATTATACGTTCGTGACATCTCTCCCATGACGACCAAATCATGCAAGAGAATTTCTTCAAATTCTTGACGAAGAATATGCGACGGTTTAGACGATCGCAGGCGTCGCTGCATGCGAATTTCGCGAACTCGGAGCAGTTCATCATCCGCTTCCTCATCATCGCCAAGAAGGGAATCGCGTTCTTCCTCGATGGCATGATGGATCATGGAAACGAACGCGTTTTTTGCGAACGGCACAGCTGGCCATAGCGAAATGCCGCGTTCGTCTTGGATCAACGAAAGTTCGTAAGCCAATCCCTCGCCGTATGCCACGCAGGGGAAGACAACGAGCGAAATCTTTTCGCTCGCCAACCGCCTGGCGGCTTCCTGCACACGGGCATCATCACCGCCAATGAGGACTGCTCCGAGTTTTTTGACTGTGAGCAGTTCCGGCCAGTCGTCGACGATTTTGATTCGCGGAGCGAGCTTGAGCAGATCGCCGGTCATGTCGCCCACGAGGGCGGCGTGGGTGAGTTCGTGATCCTGCGACTCCGCGATGGCTTGCACCAACGGGAGCATGGCAGGATTGTCACCGACTAACGCAAACCTCATAACTGATCACGATTCGAGCGCGGATTTCATGTCGGCGATGAGGTCATCCGGGTGTTCAATGCCGACGGAGACGCGGATCGTTTTCTCGCTGATACCAGCTTCCTTGCGAGCGGCGGCGGTCATGGAGGCGTGACTCATCAACTCCGGATACTCGACCAGACTTTCCACCCCACCCAAAGATTCCGCGAGTTGGAACAGTTTGGTGTTCGAGAGCACTTTCTGAGCATACGCCCCGTCGCCGGCGACATCGAAACTCATCATCGCGCCGAACCCGTCCTGTTGACGCTTCGCCAGTTCGTGACCGGGGTGGTCTTCCAATCCCGGATAGTAGACCTTTTCGACTTTCGGATGGTCTGCCAAAAACCGAGCGAGTGCCATCGCCGATGTTTGGTGAGCTTGCATCCGCGGCCCGAGGGTTTTGATCCCCCGCAACACCAGCCAGGCATCGAACGGCGAATTCCCGAGTCCGAGAGCATTGACAATGTATGCGATTTTGTCGCCATGCTCTTTGGTCTTCGCCACCACACATCCGCCGACAACGTCGGAGTGGCCATTGAGGTATTTAGTCGTCGAGTGCACCACGATGTCGACGCCATATTCCATCGGACGTTGCAACGCGGGCGAGAGGAAGGTGTTGTCCGCGATCGTGATGACGCCGAGATCTTTAGCGATATCGGTCACCGCTTGGATATCGACGATGTTCAGCAACGGATTCGAAGGCGTTTCGATCCAGATACACTTGGTTTCCGGTGTGGCGGCTTCACGGATGTTGGCGGGGTCCCCCATGTTCACGAAGGAGAACTTCAGTCCCATTTTCGTGAACAAATCGGAAAACAGACGATAGGTTCCGCCGTAAATATCATGACCCGCGATGATATGATCGCCGGGTTGGAAGAGGTGCATCGTGGTGGTGATCGCCGACATCCCAGTACACGTCGCCCGGCAACTCACGCCGCCTTCGAGAGACGCGATGTTCTCTTCGAGAGCCGTCCGCGTTGGATTGCCGCTGCGTGTGTAATCGTATCCGCTGTTGGTCTGGCAGTCGTCCCAACGAAATGTCGAGGACGGATAGATCGGCGTCGTCGCGCTTTTGTAGTTCGGGTCTTTATCCACCCCGATGTGAACGCTTCGAGTTTGAAAATGCAGGGGTTGGTCGGACGGACTCATAGTTCTGGCAATCAGTTGTTTCGTTCGTGAAAGTCTAGTTTCGCGTGCCAAAGTGTATTCCCTGACCGATGCCCTGACAACGATGCACGCCGTCGCCGAACACAAGGCCAGTGAGGCAGACATTGCTGTCTGCCGGAAGTCGTTGTCAGAGTAGGATTAAAGGCAGAAAGAAGTGTCTGCCCCACCCATTTGTCTTGTCAGAGACATGTCGGCACAGACCTAGGTTGCCGCGGTTTCCACGGGTGGGGTGGCATCGGAAAGGCAGCGACCGATGTTTCGCACGGCTTGGCGGAGGCGTTGGGAGTTTTCGACGATGGCAAGTCGCAGATGGCCTTCGCCTTCTTCGCCGAAACCGCGTCCAGGGCTGACCGCGACGCCCGCTTCATCAAGCAGTTTCATCGCGAAGTCGATCGAACCCATCTGACACCACGGTTCGGGAATCTTTGTCCACACGAACATGCCCGCTCGTGGTTTCTCGACTTCCCAACCGATCCGTTCGAGTCCTTCGCAGAGGGCATCGCGACGTTTTTCGTATTCTGCCGCGACCGCTTCGACGGCGGCTTCGGCGTGACGAATAGCCACGATGGCGGCAATTTGAGCCGCCTGGAAGATGCCGTAGTCGTAGTAACCTTTGATCGTGGCCAGTGCTCGAACCATCTCGGGATTGCCGGTGCAGAACCCGATTCGCCAACCGGCCATCGAATAGCCTTTGCTCATCGTCGTGAATTCCACGCCGACATCTTTCGCACCGGGCGTGCTCAGGAAACTCGGGGCTTGATAACCCTCGAAACAAATGTCCGCATAGGCAAAATCGCTAATTACGAGGAAGTTGTACTTCTTCGCCAGCTTGACAAGTTCGACGTAGAAATCTTGCTCGATGCATGTGCCCGACGGATTGTGCGGGAAGTTGACGACGACGACTTTCGGGGCGGGATATAGATGCTCGCAGGTGTAGGCGATGCGTTCGAGAAATTTGTCGGGATCGCGGACATCGATGGCAATTACGTTCCCCGCCGCTAACACGACGGCATAGACGTGAATCGGGAACGACGGAGCCGGCACGATCGCGGTGTCACCGGGGCCCATCAAAGCCAGACACAAGTGGCTAAAACCCTCTTTCGAACCAAGACAGGCTAACACTTCGCTGTCAGGGTCGAGTTGCACACCGTATTTCTTGTAATACCGCTTGGCGACTTCCTTCCGGAGATTGTGAATCCCATTCGACACCGAATACCGATGGTTTTTCGGGTCGGCAATCGCCTCGGCGAGTTTCTGGCTGATGATCGGATCGGGCGGGTCTGTCGGGTTGCCCATGCCGAGGTCGATCACATCGATTCCCGCTAACCGCTTCTGATACTTCAGCTTGTTGATCTTGCCGAAGAGATACGGCGGCAAGCGTTTGACCCGCTCCGCCACGGGGATACTGAATGCGTCATCTTCAAAGGGAAGTTCAGATTCGCTACGCATGGCTGCTCAAAAATCAGAAAGCGAGGAAGGCGGACGGTTGGAAGGAATTGTAATCTCTGTATGGGCGCAGAGGAACGGCGTGCCGATCTGAAATGACCGACACGCCGAAGTTTTTGTGGTTCGCCGAATTTTGAATCTCGAAGCGTGGCAAGGTATTTCTGCCAACACGCCCATGCAATGCTGCGGGCGTGTCGCTCCTCATTCTTGACTAGCGGCCCGCCGGTGTTTGCTGGGTGGCTTGACGCACGCTGGCGGTGCCGGTCGGTTCTTGTTGTCCCGACACTTGTTGCACGTGACCACCGGTGGTGACGTCGGTCAGATAGTTGTCGACGCGAATCTCTTTCTTGAGTTGTTCGAAGACTTTCGCGACGGCGACTTGCGTTTTTTCCTCGATGAGCGAGGTGTAGAGTTCTTGTTGAACTTCTGGAGTCATCTCTTTGACGACCGGATCAGTGAAGCCTTCACACTTGAGGATCACGAAGCGACCAGGAGCCACTTGGATGACCGGAGACACTTCGCCCGGTTTCATGTTGAAGGCACGCTTCACGATTTCCGAGTTGCCGGCGTGTTTGCGGATCGGGGGAACGGTTCCGCCGAGTGCTCGGCTGTTCGGTTCGATCGAATGTTCTTGAGCAAGCCGTTCGAAGTCTTCTGGCTTCTTCTTGGCTTCGGCCCAGACGCTTTCCGCGTGACGGAAGTTGTCGAGCATGATCATTTTAGCTTCGACACGTGGGCCATAAGCACTTTCGAAGGCTTTGGCGAGATCGTCTTTGGTGACGTCGACATCGTTGCCGGCGAGGGCTTTCAATGCCAACATGGGCCAAATGACGTCCCGACGATACTGGTCAGGCGTGAGACCCCGTTCGGAGTGCAGCATCGCATACCAGTTGTCTGGGGTGAGATTGAATTTCTTGGCGATTTTCAGGACTTCGGCGTCCACTCGCGTGGCGGTAATTTCGATGCCACGTTCTTCGCAAGCTTGTTGGATGATCAGGCGGTTGACCATCGTTTCCATAACTTCATCGCCGTAGCGAATGAAACATTCGTTGGCGACGGCGTCGTAGTTGATGACTTGCTTGCCGACGCGGGCGAGCGGTCGTTGTCGCAATTTCGCAATGTGTGCTTCTTGTGCCTGCCGTGCGGCGGCGTCTTCGGCGGTTTCCGCGACGGCTTCATTCTGACGCAGCAATTGGAAACCGATGGCGATGAGCGCGACAGCGGTCACGGCTCCACCGAGAATCCAAAAGAGTTTGCCGCCACGCGCGGTTGCACGAGACTTCGGGGTGGGTACCGGATTCGGGGCACCTTCGGTGGAGAAGGTTTGAGCCGCCTGCTCCGGAGTGGAGTGATTCCGTTCACTCATGGTCTGGGTCTCCGTTGGGTCTTAGCGAGGAGTCAAGAAGGTTTTGCGACGGATGATCCGGAAACGCTCCGGGGGGTTAGACTCTCAAAGCGGCGGAAATCTAGTGCTTTGCAATTTTTTCGTCAAGTCGGATTTTCAATTTGCCGACAGACGCGTTTTCTCCAGGTTTTTTTGCGGTTTCGCAAATTGCAAACCAGGTTTGTAACGACCGATCCGGTCGGGAAATGGTTGCAATTCAGGATTGATGGGGCGATCGTGCCCACCGCAATGACGGCTCGACGAGAGTTCTCCGCAGCGGGCAATCTTCACACGGATTGTCGCCACTTGCGCTCGTAATCCGACGATGACACTCTGTACCAAATCCCTGCCGACGTTTTTGGAATCCACACCGGCGGGGCGATGTGACTGGAAGGAGACTGATCATCATGCAGCATACGGAAGACCTCGAAAACGACGTCGTGCAGGAGCTTCGGCTGCGTTCGTGGGCACGAAGCCATTACGTTCCGCCGGAAAATCGCGGCGACGATCTGCACCCGATCGTGCTCGATGAAATGCAACGTCGCGACGCCGAAATCCTCTCCGGGTCATCGGCGCCCGCTCGGGAGTGGTCGCAACGGCTTTCGATCGGCAAAGACCGTTCGACGGGAAATCCATCGCCAAATGCTGCCGAGGCTCTCGCCTGACGAAATCACTGAAATCAACGAAACCGTCCTGACTCCCTGACCGTGCCTTGGGGTCGCGAAGCGGCGGTCCGGTGGAACGAAAATTCCAACCGGACCGCCGCCTTCGTTTTTGATACCAGCAGGTCTTGGAAACTCATGAAAAAGTGTGCCACGGCTCTGTGAGCCGTGCATGGATGGAATTGTGGACGGTATTCCACGTGGCACACCAATGTTGCGGAATTACTCCAATGGTGCTTCCGGCCCGATGAATTCGCTGGCGAAGGCGTCGAGAATCATCACTTCCACGCGATCGGGATGCGGTGTAAGTTGTTCGCTGATGGTCGTTTCCGGCTCGGCCGATCCGACAGCGGTGAGGCGAATTCGCACGGTCGAGATTCCCAAATCGATCAGTTCCGCACGCACTGCTTTTGCACGCTGATAGCACAGCATCATCCCGTTCGGAGTCGATTCGCTCGCGACGTGTCCGCGAAGGTCGATTTTATTCGGTTTTCCTGCTAATTCCCTGGCGACCTCGACAAGCTGCGATTTCGCCGTCTCGGAAAGCGTGAACTCACCGGGTTCGAAAAACACGGGATCGCCCACACGTCGGGGTTTACCTTCGCGGGTCCGCAGAATTTGCAGGGAATCGCCGGGCATACTGACCTGTCGAATTCCGCCGGACCCTGCACCATTGGTAAACGAGCCCAATGTGGTCAACTTTTCGACCACCGAGTTCAAAGCGAAGTTCTTGCCCTCGGGCGATTGTGGTGCCGCTTCATAGCCGGTGTATTGCATCAACGCTTCGAGAATTGCCTGGTACTTTTTATCCGCGACGACTTCACTCAGCGACACCAACATGATGAAGAACGTGAGCAACAACGACATCATGTCGCCATAAGTCACAACCCACTCTGGGACTCCTGGAACTTCATCGTCCATATTGAACTCGAAATGTTCGCACACCGAAGACCGTTCGCGACCACCGCACTATTCCCATATTTCGGTTTTTCGACCCGCCTGAGTGTTCTTATTCCTCATGTCCCCGAAAAAAGCGACGCAACTCAGAAGTCATAATTTCGGATGCAAGACCCATGCAAACGATGCACACCATTCAAGTTGCGATCGTCTTTCAGTCTCGTAGGCTGGGAAATTGATGATCTGAAGGTGCGGTCTTGCGGAACTGATCTTGGCAAGCCTGGAAGAATTTCCATAATACCTCGCGCCCTAAGGAACCCATTTTGCGACGGGGTACTTAGTTCTCTTGACGCAAACGGAAGTCGTCAATTCTGACTGGCAAACTCATTTCCGGTCAGTATCTCCCATCAAACGAAAGGATTCCCAGATGATTCACCTCGGGACGTGGGCGGCGTCTCTGCCCGCCAAGATGATCCGTCGAATGATCCGACTACGACGCCTCGCGGCAGCCATGCTGCTGACCGGTGTCGCTTCGGTCGTCGTGATTCAAGCAGCGAATTCGCAGGACCGACGCGAGTACGAACGCTATCGCACCGACACGCGTGACTATCAAACCTCGAACCGATTGCCAATCACTCGGGCAGTCTATGAACCGCCGACGGAAGCCCCTTCGCGGCAAGAGATCGATGACATTCTGAAATCCTTGACCGATTCCGAACGACGTCGCCAAGAACTCACCTTTCCAAACGATCAACGTTTGAACGACCGGCGTCCAATCAACACCCAACCGCAAAACCTTACCCGACCCACCCGCGAAATGGAGTCGGCTCGGCGGGTGTTGCCCCAGGTCAGCCGGGAAGCCGATCGCCTGACCACATTACTCGCGGACGACATGCGTCGGGTCTCCGGCATTCGTCCGTTCTTTGACGACTTGCTCCGTCTGCGTGCCCGCGTCGCGATCATTTCGCAACGTGCTCAGCAGTACAACGATCACACCATGATCCACAGCGACTTGAAGGATCTCGACAAAGATTGGCGACTGCTCGCCTACCGTTTGTCGCAACTTCGTGGACTCAGCCAGAACACGATCCAACAAATCCGCACGATCAACGACTACGCCAAAGAAGTCGGCAAAGTCTTCGAAATCGATCCGCAATTGGATCGTCGGGCGTTGATGTCGCACACGGCATCGTTGTCGTCAGGCGTTCGGAACTTGCTGGAAGACATTGAAGTCGAGTTGCCACGTTCGCAGCAAAAGCAGAATTTGTTGTTGGAAGGTCGTCGTATCCAGAACCAAGCCGAAGTCTGCTACAACAGTGTTGCCGACCAGGAAGAGTATCGTTTGGTTCTCGACGAATACCGCATGTTCCAACAAATGTGGTTTCCGTTCGCAGCGAAACTGCGACCGCTTAACAACCGGTATCTCGAACGGGACGTGCGTCGGATCAATGAACACGATCACCAAATGCACGAACTTCTCTGGTTGCCCCACCAGATGGACCGTGAACGGCTGACGTACATTTCCACATTGCTTCAACGCGACGTGGACGATTTCTTCGTGCGAGCACCGCTCAAATTGTTGATCGAACTCCCACGAGCCGACCAAGTGCTGGCGATTTCCGATCAGTTCTACGGCACATGCGAGAATTTCAATGATGTGGTCTCCCGTGGTGAGCCGACACAACAGGTCGTCGAAGCTTACCAGTACGTCGACGATGCCTGGCGTTCGTTCAGTAGCTTGTTCCGCGACTTGAAAAGCCAAGCGGCTCAACAGGTGCTCAGCGAGATCGAGCAGAACATTCAGTCGCTTGGAACGGCGTTGCGATTCGAAACCGGCAGCAGCTCTGGGAACTACAATTACACACGGGCGGTTGACGCAATCGGTAACCTCGACAACCTGGCGTACCACTTGGAATCCGACATCGGTCGTTGGTTGAGCACATCGCGGGAAACGTTCCGCAACCAAGCCATGCAAGACGCTTCCGTGTTCTCGCAACGCACACGACGAATCCATGAATTGCTCATCGCACGTGAAGACCGCAGTAAAGTGATTGCAGAAATCACCGAACTCGATCGCGATTGGCGTGCTGTTGCACAATGGATTGCCCGTTGTAACACTGCTGACCGTCCGCACTTGGATCGTTTGGCGGCGGAGATTTCTCCGGCGATCGCGGAACTTCGCACGCTTCTGTAATCCTCGGTTGACTTTCGAGTCGTTTCGAGATGGGACAACGACATCCGAAGCCCTTCGGCCGTTTGGTCGCAGGGCTTTTTTATCGGCTGTTTGAACCGTACTGAATTGTTGGGAAGGTCGCGGATTGTGGAAACGCCTTGGCAACCGGTTTTTCGAGTCTTAGAATAGGATATGGAATCCGAACTAATGACCTTCAACCGTGAAGTGCCATGTCCGAGCTACTGATCCCCTGCCCCAAGTGTTCGAGTGCGTTGAAGTTGCCGAACCGCAGTTTGCTCGGCAAGCTCGGCAAATGCCCGCAATGCCAACATAAATTCGTCCTCAAAGAACCGGAGGAAGTCGAGCTTCAGCTTGCCGAGGACGAACCGGCGGTTGGGGCGGCTCCGCAATGGGTTCCCAATGAACCAGCCGGCGAGCCACCATCTGAGAACGCCTTCGATTTCCCCGGCGTGACGGATGAACCTGCGTTTCCCATGGTGGGCGATCAGCCGACCGGTCCATCAGTTGCGGTCGAGACAAAAACCGAAACGGTCACAAGTCGCACACCATCGGCACCGTTGATCGAACGTGGACAGTCCAAGGAAGACGTCGTCAAACTCCTGGGCAAACCGGCGAAGAAGAAAATTGTTTCCGCAAAAGTTATGCACCCCAAAACGGGTGAGACCACGACTCGGAAACGCGAGTATCTCCTCTTCGAACACGCGGCCGGTCCTTACAAGATTCTATTCGACCGGAATCAGGTCGTCGAAATTCACTCCCAACCCGAGACCGCGACGAAAGCGACAGCTGCCGAAACCGCAACGCCCGGGCCTCTGCCGGCTTCGTCTTATCAACCCGGTCGACGGAAGAAGAAGCAACAGCTGTTGGGCATAGTTTCCGGCGGTTTGGTTGCGTTGTTGATTGTGGGCGGTGTGATTTGGGTGAACAGTCAACCGGCTCCGGTGACGGATACCGGTCCGAAGAAGGAGCCGCCGAAGGTCGACGAAAAGTACGTCCAGGAGCAATCCAATTCGGAATCGGCATTCGTCGCCTCGAACGAGTTTCTGAAGAAAACGATGCCCCCGAAAGGTGGGCCGATTCCAACGCGGATGGCTCCCCTTGGAACGAGTGTCGTCATCAATCTGCACCCCGCCGACTTGTGGGGGAACAACCCGCAGTTCCAGGAATTCACAGCGGCATTGGGGCCGTTTGGCACATGGCTGGGAAAACAGGTCGAGACGCTGGGCGGATTTCAACCGACCGAGATCGCACAGCTTCAGTTTTACTTGGCTCAACCGGGGCAGAACTTAGACCCTGTCGTGGTCACGAATGTTCGACTAATCGAACCGTTAGCGCGGACGGAGCTGTTTGATCTTCAGTTCAAACGCATGGAAGGTGCCGATACGGACGTTTTTGAGCGAGATGGTCGTGTTTACCTCTTGGATTCGCCTCCTGGCAGCAGCGAAGTGAGTTCCTTCTCGGTGTGGGCGATGAAAGACATCGAGGAGATGAAGTCGACCAAGTCCGGCGGGGGTTCCGCTCGTCCAGGGGTCGACGAACTCTTGCCATTGACTGACAGCAATCGCCCGGTGAGTGTCGTGTTCAGCCGTAGCGATCTTCTGACCTATCGCGAAGAAATGCTCTCAGAGACGATTCGACCCGCTGCCGAATCCGTGTTGGAATGGCTCGAAGCGGATGTGGAAATCGACGCAATCGCTTGGAGCATGCAAATGACCGACAGCAAGTTCGTCTCGCAACTCCAGGTTCGCAGTGGCAACAGCGGTTCGTCGCTGCAAACGGTCACGCGGACGATGGAAAAACACCTGCGACAACTCCCCGACGAATTGCTCGCAATGGTGCGAAAAATGTCGCCGGCTCAACGTGGTTATCGACAGTTGATCGGACGATTTCCCGCCATGATGAAGATGTATTCGCTGAAAACCTTGACCGGAAAAGGCGATCGTTTCGTCCAATTGACGACGGTACTCGACGAACGGGCGGCTCCCAACCTTGCGCTTGCGGCCTTGTTGACCTGGGATGAATCCACTCGGACTGACTTCTCGAAGGCTACCGGCCCAGGACCGAGCACCGACGAACCGAAACTACCGACAACCATCGCCGGACGGCTGAAACTGCCTATCGAAGCCGATTTCGCCCGTCGACCATTGCAAGAAGCCATCGCCGATATCGCCGAGGCTACAAAGTTGACGATCGACATTGATGGCGATGCACTCAAGTTCGCCGGTTACACCAAGAACATGCCGCAATCGTTCAGTCTCGGCGTGGTGCCCTGTGAGCAAACACTGGCGAAGATTTTCAGCCAGTACGACAAAATGTGCATTTGCGTCAAAGACGAAAAAACGATGACGCTGGTCGTCACAACATTCCAGTTCGCCGAAAAGAACAACCTGAAACCGATGAAGCTGGAAATGCCTAAGGAATAGTTTCGCCGGTCGGCTTCCGCATTCTGGGAATGGTGCCCATATGCCCTCACAGTTTCCGTGTCCGCATTGTCAAGCACCATTACGGATCCGAAACCGTGCGTTCCTCGGCAAAGAACTTGATTGCCCGCATTGCGACCAGCCGATTCGAATCGTCGCCGGTCTCGATAACGAATTCGTCGCCGAACCCTTACTCGAACAACCGTTGCCATCCGCGATTGATGGAGCGAGGCGAACGCTCACGCCGCAGCAAATCAGTTGGGGGGTGGCCGGTGTTGTCGGTGTCTTGCTGCTCGTTTTTCTTTGGCCGCGTGCGGAAGATCGCCAAGAGACAGTGCAATCAGAGCCGTCCCCGACGGAAGTTGCTTCTTCAGAACCCGGAGACCCGCCGACACCCGAAATCGAACCTGTCGTGGAAGATGATCCGGCGAAACCGAATGACGATGAACCTCCACAGGGCGTTGCTGATATCCCTGGTGAACAAGTTGCGGTCGTCGTGCCGGTGGACGAGCCACCGATGATCGACGTTCCCCTGCCCGCTCCTCGGGAAGTCGCTGTTCAACCGGTTGGTTTTCAGGGTGAAGACACTCCGATCGAACCGCAGTTCGCTCCCGAGTTCACCGATGAACGACCGATGCAGATCGACGTTCGCCAGTCACTCGATATTCGCATAGTCAAGTTCGATCAATCGCGACCGATTGCATTACGCGAGATGTTGCAGTGGTTCGAAGAATACCTCGGAGTGCCGATTCGCAGCGAAGATGAACGCATTCCGCCCATGCGTCTCGATCGTACGGTTACGGTTTCCTTGGAGAATACCACTTTCGGCGAAGTACTCACTTCCATCACGCAACAGGCCGGGCTAAGTTACGAAATTCGGGACACGGAAATTGTCCTCACCCCCATCCAGGAGTAAAGATTGTGGAATTGGACGATGAGTTATGCCTCTGCTTCCACGTCTCGAAACGTAAGGTGGTGAATTACCTGCGGATTCACCAGCCCCGTGTGCCGAGCCAACTTGCCGACTGCGGCGGTGCGGGAACCGGTTGTGGTTGGTGTGTGCCGTTCCTCAAACGTTATTTTCAGCAGTGCCGCGATGCTGACGAACAAATCGCGGACGAACCCTCGGCGGATGAATACGCGATGGGTCGCGGAAGTTATATTCAATCCGGCCAAGGAAGCCCCCCACCGGGAGCCACGCCTCCTCCTCAAGTTTGAACATAGATGCGAATCAATATAATGAAACGAACTCGACACACGGTAATTGCCGTCACGATGATGGTGCTCGGACTTGCCGTCTTACCTCGTCATTCGTCTGGAGACGAACGGCTCAAAGGTGTGGCTTGTCGTTCCGTGCATCTGGGATACCCTGCACCTGAGGGGCGGTCTTTCTACAACGAAGTAACGATTCAGAAGTCGGCTCCCGGATCGTATTTCATGGTTTGTGGGTGGAATCGTGGGTATTTCGGGCTGCAGGAATTGGGAAATGGCAAGAAGGTCGTGCTGTTTTCTGTCTGGGATTCCGGTCAAAACAACCCGGATGCCGTCCCGGAAGAGAAGCGAGTGAAGATCCTTCACAAAGACGCACAAGTTCGAGTAGGCCGATTCGGTGGCGAAGGTTCCGGCGGGCAATCGTTCTTCGATTTTGATTGGAAAATCGATGAAACGTACCGCTGCCTCGTGCGGGCAACACCCAACGGTCCGCGAACGGAATACGCGGGCTACTTCTATCTTCCGCGGGAACAGACCTGGAAACATCTCGTTACATTTTCCACGCTAAGCAGTGGGCAACCGCTACGGGGATACTACTCGTTCGTCGAAGACTTCAAACGCGATCGCGTTTCCACAACGCATCCGCGGATCGCGAATTTCGGGCCGGGTTGGGTCGAAACCACCGAAGGCAAATGGCTGCCGTTGTCCAAGGCTCGGTTTACTGCGGACAACAATCCGGTCATGAATATCGATGCCGGCAAAAGTTCCGCCACGGCCTTCTTTTTGGCAACTGGTGGAAAGACCGAAAACGTGGGGACACCGCTAAGAAACATGATCGAACTGCCCGACAACGACGAACGTACGCCGCCCGCCGATCTACCCAAGTAGGTAGCCAGTGCCGGGAGTCGTTCCGGTCTTGGTCAATCTTCCACCGATTGTGTTTGTCGGATGTGACCGTAATTCAGGATGGCCACAAATACGCTTCCACCAATCATGTTGCCTAGAAGTGCCAATGACACGAATCGAAACGTGTCACTGAGCGTGAATTCTTCGCTGGTAAACATCGCCATACACATTTCGGCAGTTCCGGCGATCGAGTGATGGAACCCACCCAGTCCGATGATAAATGTGACGATGTAAACCAATGCGACTTTGCTGAAGTCCGGCGGCGTAGCCAATACGAGCCATGCACCTTGGGCCATCAACCAACCAGCCAACACAGCACTGGTTAACAGTTCGCGACGATTAAATTCGGTCAGGTGGTGTCCCATCTCCATGACGCCCTCGTTGGCTTGCACGACGGACGCCACCGAAGTCAACAACGCGGCGATCAACGTGGCTCCAATGAGGTTGCCGAGAATCACGATCGCCCAGAGTTTCAGAAGGCCACGGAACTTTGCCTGTCGGTCCAAAACAGGATAGACCGCCGTCGCGGTATGTTCGGTAAACAGTTGAGCTCCGCTAATGATACACACAATAAAGCCAACCGGATAAACCAACGCCGTGGCGATTCGCGTGAGCATTGGCGAATGAAGCGAAATCGTGGCTTGCGTGACAACCGCCACCGCTAAGGCGGAGAAACCGACAATAAGTCCACCCGCGATCGACGACAGCGCTAACGAAACCTGGGGGCGTTTGATCTGCTCCAGCCCTTCCTGAATCGCGCGTTCAAGCGTGTCATCGGGATGGCGAACCGTTTCATCATTTCGCTTGATAATGACCGACGTATATTTCTGATCTTCACGACCTCGGCTTTGGGCCCGTTCCGTTTCAATTTGACCCTGTCGCTTCGCTTTTCGGCCGTTCGGCAACAGGATCAGAGATTCTTCAGCGTCGGTGACGTTGGAACTCGTGTTGGTCGAAGTTGCCTGAGTTTGGGGGCCTTGATCGTCCGTCATTGATGTTTCTCGAAACGGTAGGAAAAATTCGATTCGGCTCGGGGACGCAAATCGTATACCCGAAATTGAGTCAAAAGGTAGCCGGGGCGACCATATCTCTCTTGGGCGGGAGAATTGTATCGCGAGGAAGTCAGAAAATAAGATTCGCCGCCGTAATTTCGCGAAATTGGATGGTCATAGGCCTGGTGTCGAACCCTGGTTTTGGTTCGCAACCGGTCATCCAATGTCCAGACTGCTTTCGGAGGAGTCACATCGAGGCCTCTTAGGAACCCAATATCGACGGAAAACGCAGGATATATCGACTGGCACGGTCTTTGCTTTTGTTGTCCTTCGGAAAAGTTACTGGATTCGACAGATCACTATTGAGGAGACAATTATGAAGCGTTTCACTTGGGCGATTCCCGCCGCTATCCTGTCCTGCAGTTTGGTATTGGTCGGCTGTGGAGATGCAGACACCAATAATGTCGGCGACCCGGAAGAACCAACCGCCGAAAATGAACTGCGACCTGGAGACATTGAAGACGGGCACGCCGAAGCCGGTTCCACGCAAACGGTCAAAGGCGAAGTCGAAAAAGTCTACGATGCTCACACGATCGCCATTTCAGGCGATTGGGAATTGTTCCAGAACGACTTGATCGTCGTTTCGGAAGACCCGCTGCCGACGAATTTGCAAGTCGACGACTATGTTGAAGTCACCGGAACCGTGAAGAAAGTCGGTTGGGTCGAAGTCGAAAAAGAATACGACTGGCTCGACTTTAAGCCAGAGATTGAAGCGGAACTGGAAGACGTCGAAGGATTCTTGGTTGCAAGCAAGGTGACCGTCACCGAAGACGAGAACAAAACCGAAGAAGCCGTCAAACCTGCTGAAAACGAATAGATTCAATCATTCGACTTTTGAGTGATGCCACAAACAAAAACCGCTCCGGACACCCGTCCTGAGCGGTTTTTTCTATTGGTCGTCTTTCTGCCAATTTTGAATAGTGGTAGCGAGCGACCACAAGAGAATCAGGCCGCCGCAGATCCACCAGAACAATCGCCACTGCAAATCGACCCATCCGACCAGCAACAGTAACCCGGCTCCTAATAAGCCAAAGACATCGTCGCGTTTCATCGGGCTCTGGTGGTGGCTGATTTCCGTGCCGTCGTGCGTCGGGCAGTTGCCAACGCGAGCGACTTCCGGGCAGCTGGTCGGAAGATACGCAGCATCTGGTCCGCATCGCGATATCGACTTTTCGGGTCGACTTCCATCGATTTTTTCAGAACCTGCAGCAAATCCGCGTGGACTCGGCGACGTAACAGGTTAAACCCCTCCGGCGGCCAATCAAATGGGTATTCCGGGAGATGCCCCGTGAGCATGCGGTAGATACATAGCCCGAGCGAGAATACATCGGAACGGCTTGATGGTTTGCCCATGGCTTGTTCTGGCGACATATACCCGACAGTCCCCGAACCCGAGGCCTTAATCGTTTTTTGTGCCACCTTCGCAATCCCGAAATCCGTCAAGCGGACACGGTTTCCCGGAAACAGAATAAAGTTCTCCGGCTTGATGTCGCAGTGAATGATTTTCTGTCGATGGGCGTAGGCCACCGCTTCGATCATTTGATCGCTTAGTTCCAAGGCCGTCTTGAGAGACATCCGACTGCGTAATCGGTCCGCCAAGGATTTTTCGCCAAGGGGAAACACGATTACGAAATAGTCGTCGATGAAGCTCGCGTTCTTCAGCGATAGGATATTGCTGTGATCCAAGCGGGCGGTCAGACGGACTTCCCGACGAAAATCTTCTAGAACTTCGTCGTCGAGTACGTGCTGATGAGGCACCTTGATCGCAACACGGATCCCTTCGATCGTGTCCATCGCTCGGAAAACGGCTCCGAACCCACCATCGGCGAGTCGCTGTTCAATGCGGTATTTTCCAAGTCGCTGGCGGGATTTGAGCACGGGCGGCCTACTTATCTCTGCGGGGAAACGGCACAAACACGTGGAGATTCCATTCCATGGGGTACAGCAATTATCGGCCAACCAGACCCGAACGGTTGGTCTGGTCCCCGGAAAATTCACCACACCCACCGAGCCGGGAGGAACAACTCCGACCAGGTAGGCATGTCAATCTGAAGAAACTTTGGCGAAAGCAACGAACGACCGGGTCGGTGAAGCCTTCGATCCTTCTCATCTGGACACGAGCCTTTTACAATTCTTCCGCGACCGCGGCTTTTCCGCAATCATCATCCTGAAAAATTCCCAAAACTCTCGTAACGGTATGAATCCCACACCGCCCAACGACGCCCGTCAGCGTCTGGATCACCTAAAAACCAACTTGAGCGGCGTGATTCAGGGAAAAGACGAGTGTATCGATGTGCTCTTGATCGCTGTCTTGGCAGGCGGTTCCGTCTTGATGGACGACGTTCCCGGCGTGGGCAAAACTACATTGGCGAAAGCACTCGCCAGCTCGATCGATCTCAGTTTTCAACGGGTGCAATTTACACCCGACCTACTTCCCAGCGACATTCTCGGCTCCTCAATTTATAACCCCGTTGACGGGAATTTCCAGTTCCGACGTGGGCCAATCTTTTGCAATGTCCTGTTGGCCGACGAAATTAACAGAGCCTCGCCAAGAACTCAGTCGGCACTGCTCGAAGCGATGAGCGAATCGCAAGCGACAATCGAGGGCGTCTGTCACCCGTTACACGCACCGTTTTTTGTGTTAGCCACGCAAAACCCCATTGATTTTCACGGCACATACCCGCTTCCCGAGGCTCAATTAGATCGATTTTTGATTCAGTTGCACCTCGGATATCCCGATCTGGATGACGAAGTCAATATTCTCTACTCCCAGACAAGTTCGCATCCTGTCGACGAGCTTCAGCCGGTTATTTCTCAGGAAGAGCTACTGGCTTTGCAAAAATTGGTCACGACAGTTCATGTGGAACGTAATGTGGCGGAGTACCTGGTGCGGATCGTCCACGAGTCGCGTGTCGACAGCCGACTGAAACTGGGCGTCAGTCCACGCGGTTCGCTGATGCTTTTTCGAGCATCCCAAGCCGCAGCATTCCAAGCCGGGAGGGATTACGTGTTGCCCGACGATGTGCAGCAAGTCGCGCCGTATGTGTTGCCTCATCGGGTCGTGCTCACTTCCAAAGCGAAATATGGCAGCTCATCGCGGGAAGAAGTGGTGCAATCGTTGTTGGAACGGGTCGACGTTCCGGTCTGAGATTCGGAATTATCATGCCGCACCGTTGACGCGCTGCCAGTGATCCGTCAGAACTCGCGTTGACGCCAGGTTTCACACAAAACGCTCTTTCACCCTGACATTGGGAAACTCAATCATGGCTAAGAAATCCATTGCCGACGTTGATGTCTCTGGCAAAACCGTACTAATGCGTGTCGATTTTAACGTGCCGCTCGACGGCGAGACGATCACCGACGATCGCCGCATCCGGATGGCATTGCCTTCCATCAAATCCGTTCTCGACCGTGGCGGAAAGCTGATCCTAATGAGCCACCTCGGTCGACCGGCCGGCGATGGTTCGGATGAAGACAAGAAATACAGCTTGGCACCCGCCGCCACCCGCTTGGGCGAACTACTGGGATCGAACGTTGTCTTCGCAGAAGATACCGTCGGTGACGATGCGAAAGCGAAAGTCAGTGCCCTTCAAGCCGGTGACACGTTGGTTCTAGAAAACCTGCGATTCAACAAAGGCGAGAAAAAAGGCGACCGCGAATTCGCTGCGAAGCTGGCCTCCTTCGCCGACATCTACTGCAACGACGCCTTCGGCACCTGTCATCGAACGGATGCGTCCATGCTGGCCGTCCCGGAAGCGATGGACGACCAACCCAAAGTCGTCGGTTTCCTTGTCGAGAAGGAAATTCAGTACCTGACCGACGCAATTTCCAACCCCGAGCGACCATTCGTGGCAATTTTGGGGGGGGCGAAGGTCTCCGACAAAATCGAAGTCATCGAAAACCTTCTAGGCAAATGCGACAAAGTCCTGATTGGTGGAGCGATGGCTTACACGTTCTCGCTGGCCCAGGGCGGAAAAGTCGGTGGAAGTTTGGTCGAGAAGGATAAGACCGATCTGGCGAAAAGTCTGATTGAAAAAGGTGGCGACAAACTTGTCCTGCCCGTCGATACGCATTGTGGCGACGACTTCAAATCGGCGTGCAACAAGCAAGTTGTCGCTGCTGGTGAGATTCCCGATGGCTGGGAAGGTTTCGACATCGGTCCCGAAACGGCCAAGTTGTACAGCGAAATTCTTGCGTCCGCGAAGACCATCGTCTGGAACGGACCGATGGGTGTGTTCGAAATGCCTCCGTTCGACGAAGGCACGAAAATCGTCGCGAAGGCTGTTGCCGATGCCGATGCAACCAGCATCATCGGTGGCGGTGACAGTGCGGCGGCTGTCGATCAACTCGGATTCGCCGACCAAGTGAGCCACGTCAGCACCGGCGGCGGAGCCAGCCTGGAAATGCTCAAAGGCGGTGAATTTGCCGCCGTTAAAGTCCTCGACGACAAATAGTGACGCGTCGATATCGAATTCGAAAGTACCACGGCTCGGTGAGCCGTGTTGCTTTCGCGGGTGCGTCTCAGCATGGCTCGCCGAACTGTGACACCCGTTCGGACTTATTTCCGAAGCAGCAACGCCAAGTACCCACCATCCGCCGGGCAACCGGGATGGTGGGTTTGGTCTTTGATGAGTTCAAAATCGGAACGCTCAGCCAGGACTGCATCCACGATTCCGCGATTCTCTTCCGGTTCGATGCTGCAAGTCGAATACAACACCCGCCCGCCGGAGCGAACCCGCTCGCAAGCCGTTTGTAGCAAACGATTCTGCAGTGGAGTCAAGTCGGCTAAATCGTCTGGACGAATTCGCCACCGTGCATCGGGTCGACGACCTAGCACCCCCGTGTTCGAACACGGGACATCGACGAGCACCGCATCGAACGGTCCCTCCGGAGTGTCTGAACCGTCGGGCTGAGTCAATTGCGGTTCGATGACCGTCAGCTTCAATCGCTCGGCGTTCTCCGTAACTCGCGCGAGACGCTGAGGACGGATGTCGGTAGCAATCAATTGGCCTTGGTTCTGCATGCGTTCCGCGAGGTGCGTCGTCTTTCCACCAGGAGCGGCACACAAATCGAGGACCGTTTCGCCAGGGTGAGGATCGAGCCAGTTGGCCGCTCGCATGGCGGTCAGGTCTTGCACGGTGAACAGGCCATCCTCAAAGCCCGGCAACGACTCTGGGCGAACCGCACTCAGCATACGAATCGACTCCGGCAACTCCCCTGCCTCACAATCGTAACTCTCAGATCGAAAGCGTTCGATGATTTGGCGGCGGGTTTGCTCGACATCCCCCGCATGTCCGACCAGATTGACCCGCAGCCAAAGCGGGGGCGGCGTATTGAACCAAAAACCCAAGTCGCGTAATTCCTCAAACGTCAATCGCTCGTGCCAACGCTTCGCTAGCCATCGCGGAAAACTGAACGCCGACGCGAAATGCCGGACCGGTTGTTTCTCAAGGTCTTCGAAGACGGACTTCCGCAACCGACGAAACCGACCGGCCGTCAACGGTACGGCATTGCTGGCCGCGTTTGTGACGACATCATCCGTCATGTGTCTTCCGACCGCTCGTAGCACACCGTTCAGCAAACCGGTCCAACGCACGGAACCCGATTGCCGGGCGACTTCCACCGTCTCATGAACGGCCGCATGCATGGGAATCGAGTCCAACATCACAAGTTGATACACGCCGAGTTGCAGCAACAACCAGAGATCGTCTTCGATCAATTTCCGGGGGCGTTCCAGAAACGCTGTTATCACGGCATCGAGTGTCATCTTCCGACGGGTGACGCCGTAGACGAGTTCCATCGTCAAACCGCGATCCACAGGGGAGAGTTGGCTATTCGTCAACTCACGATCGAGGAGTTCGTCGATAAACACGGACTCGGTGCGATTTTGCCGCAGCACTCGGTAAGCGAGTTCGCGTGGCGACACTTGGGAGGGGTGGGCTGGCATACTGACGCTATCGAGCCGAGGCGGTCAAGGCTGCCAAGTCTTCGAAGTAACGCGGATACGTCTTCGCCGTGCAACCGGGGTCGGCAATCTGAATTCCATCGGCCCGCAATCCCAGCAAGGCGAAACTCATCGCCATCCGATGGTCGTCGTAGGTTTGAATTACCGCTGGCTGCACGGGGCCCGGATGAACCGTCAGGCTGTCTTCGGTCGTTTCGACCACGATTCCCGCCCGCTTGAGTTCAGTGGCAACGGCCGCAATACGGTCGGTTTCTTTGAAACGCACATGACCGATATTTCGCATGGTCGTCGGTCCGTCGGCGAACACCGCGACAATGGCCAACGTCTGAGCCGTGTCGCTGATGGCGTTCATGTCGATGTCGATCCCGCGAAGTACGCCGCCGCGAACGGTCAAGGAGTTCGTGTTTTCGACAAGTTCACATCCCATTTGTTCCAAGGCATCGACGAAGTTGACATCCCCTTGCAACGCGCTCCGCGACAGCCCTTCGACCGTCACTTCGCCACCCGAAATTGCGGCGGCCGCAAAGAAGTAACTTGCCGCCGATGCATCGGGCTCGATTTCGAAATTCGTGCTGCGATACCTTTGCGGATTGATTCGGAACCGAGAGGCGTCGGGGCGTTCGATATCGACATCGAAGCGAGCCATCACGCCGAGGGTCATTTCCACATATGGCTTCGAGACCAGTTCCGTAGAAGTGACCAATTCAATTGGTTCACGCGCCGCAACCGCCGACATCAACAACCCGCTAAGGTACTGGCTCGACACCGAGCCATCAATCGTCGCAGTTCCACCAGGCAATCCCGATGAAATCACTTCGAGTGGCGGGCAATCCGTGCCAAGCACGCAACGCGTTTGAACCCCTAAGGTATTGAGCGTATCGACAAGGTCTTGAATGGGCCGTTCCCGCATTCGAGAGTTCCCGTCGAGTTCAAACCGACCTGAACCCGTTGCGCATAAGGCAGTTAGGAAACGGATGCTCGTCCCGCTGTTTTCCACATACAACTTCGCTTCGCGGGCCGGAAGTGTGCCACTGCATCCCTCGATTTCCACGATACAGTTGTCGGCATCGTGACGCAGCACAATACCGAGACGTCGCAGACTTTCAATCATGACTTGGGTGTCGGTGCTATCAAGCACGCCCGTCAACCGCGAAGTTCCCTCTGCCAGCGCAGCAACGATCAACGCCCGATTCGTCAGGCTTTTCGAGCCCGGCGGCCGAATATGGCCGGAAATCGGACGGACGACAGGGAACAACGGGAGCGGATCGTCAAGCATGAAAACTCCTAGACCGGCTGACGGTCTTCTATGTCCGCAGAAGATGCAATAAACCGTGTTTCGCAGAATTCTGCTGAACAATACCGCACCCATTGGGACGGGAACGGCTTTGAGATCGACCGAGAGACACGGCATTTTGACGAAATCGTCGCCGACTGTCCATCATCTCTGCCAACTTCCCTTCGAAAAACCGCCTGATTTTCCGCTTTCCGCACACGGCGCGTTTGACAATTTCCGCCCAACGACATACATTTCGTTAACAACCCAACGGACGTGTAGATCAGTTGGCTAGATCGCCACGTTGACATCGTGGAGGTCACAGGTTCGAGTCCTGTCACGTCCAATCTAACTCAAATGCCCACAAGGACTTATTGATAGTCCTTGTGGGCATTTTTCGTGGATAACTTGATGAGCAATTCCGTAGGCAATTTCTCGGCAGGAAAAGGACCAGGGGGTTAGGCTCTCAAAGTTCTTTGGGGAAGTGATTTTCGTTCTAGGATATCCGAGTTTACGATTGTCGGTGCAAGCTCTTCATCGGATGACTCTGGCATCAGTGGATGAATCCACTGGTTCGATGAGGATAAAGTCCAAGGCGAGATCAATCTCATGCACGTTCGCATCGACACCAAAGACTATATCGTGACCGGCGCGAAGAGGCTTAAGGTCAAGGAACACAAGACGAAAGTCAAAGATGTCTATCGGGACAAGGCGGAATATCAAGAACTGCTAGAGGAGTTTCAGGACGAAATTAATGACTTGCAACGGATGATGTATGCGCATGATCGTTACTCGATGCTGTTGATCTTTCAGGCGATGGACGCCGCCGGCAAGGATGGCACGATCCGGGCGATTATGTCGGGCGTGAATATTCACGGAGTTGTTGTGCATGCGTTCAAGCAGCCGAACTCGAATGAACTCGAACACGACTTCCTCTGGAGGACGACGATTCGTCTGCCTCAGCGGGGACAGATCGGAATCTTCAATCGCTCGTACTATGAGGAAGTTCTCGTCGTCAAAGTCCACCCAGAGATCGTGCTTGAAAATCAACAGCTACCTCAGAGGGCCACTGAAGACCTGGATAAGCTCTGGAACAATCGCTATGAATCCATTCGCGACTACGAGAAACACCTCTGGCGAAGCGGTACGAAAGTCCTAAAGTTCTTTCTGCATCTCGGGCGTGACGAGCAACGTGAGCGATTTCTCGACCGTATCGATGAACCAGAAAAGAATTGGAAGTTTTCCGAAGGCGATGTCACCGAACGTGGTTACTGGGACGACTATCAACAGGCCTATGAGGATGCGATCAACGCCACTGCGGCAGAACATGCTCCTTGGTTTGTGGTCCCCGCCGACGATAAAAAGAACATGCGGCTGATTGTCGCCCAGATTATCTTAGAGCAGCTCAAATCGTTAGACATTCATTATCCGGAAGTCTCGGATGACCGCCGAGAAGAACTTCGGCGAATCCGAAAGCGACTGATAGAAGACTAATCCTTTGATGATTCATTGAATCGGCTCTACAAACCGCTACGACAGAACTGCATTCGCAGCTCTACGGACCTACCAATTCGACAACGCGGCAAGGGGAACAGTTGACGCGGGCAGTCCGGAAACAACTCCGGAAGACCGACAGGCTCGCGTCTTACAACGTGTCGATCTCCCGGTGCTCAGTCCTCGCTGATTCGAACGGTACCCTGCTCCCGGAGCTAGTGGACGGTCAAAGCATTTGGGTTGGCGACGATTTACGTTGCCCAATTCCGAGCCGCTCGGGAGCGTAATAAGTTGGCTTCGGCGTCGTTGATGAACTCTTCTTTGACGGGGTCCAATTGGAGTTTGCGTCCGAGGATCCAGGCGATTGCAGCAGCATGACTGGCAATGTGGGATCGTCGCATGACATCGGCATTTGCGGCCGTCTTCTCACGGGACCGGATGCAATCGAAGAAGTTTCGCGAGTGAGCGGTGACATCCAATCCGCGAATGCGTTTGTATTGCGATCCTAATTCTTCGGCGAGCTTTTCGGGTTTTACAACGATTTCGCCGCTATCTCCGGTTTCCACGGAACCTTCATCACCCACGAAACGCACCGGGCAAGTTCCCAGTCGCGTGATGTAGTGCGGCGAACGATCACCAAATGGGTCCTGGAGAAAATCGATCACCAGTTTCACGCCATTCGCATAGCGGCAGATGATGTTCTTGTCGGTTGGTTCATACTCGATTGGCATGGTGTCGTCGGCTTGGTTCGCCCATTGGCATAAGTCGACCGTATGAGCACCCCAATCGAGCAACCGGGCACCGGAGTCGAAATCCCATTGTCCTCGCCACTTCCCGTTGACGTAGGCTTCGTTGTACGGACGCCATGCCGCCGGACCCAACCACAGATTCCAATCGACCACGTCCTGCGGCGGTTGTTTTTCCGCCGGCAGCCAAGTGTTGTCGAGCACCGGTGTGTAGATCGACGCGTGCAGCGTGTGCAGTTTCCCAAGCTGACCCGAGTGAGCCATCTCGACGGCCTTTTGGAAATTCGGAACGCTGCGGCGTTGTGTACCGGCTTGGAACACACGTTTTTCGCGGTTCATTGTATCAGCGAGTTCCTGACAGTCCTCAATAGTGATGCCACAGGGTTTCTCGCTGTAAACATCTTTGCCAGCCTTGGCCGCGAGAATCGAAGCTGCCGCGTGCCACCGGTCACCAGTGGCGATCAGCACGGCGTCGATGTCTTTCCGATCAAGTAACTCGCGGAAGTCGCGGTATAAAACACAGTCATTGTTCTGGTAGTGACCGTCGACTAGTTTCTTGCCGGCGTCACGTCGCTTGGCCTGCACGTCGGCAATTGCGACGCAACGGATATCGGAAAACTTCAGCATCGATGTCAAATCGTACGTGCAACGCGGACCGATTCCGATGACGCCCAGCGAGATCCTGTCGTTGGGCGAATTGCCATCGCGACCCAATACATGGGAGGGCAAAACCGTGAACACCGAGGCGGCAGCGGAAGCAGCGGCCGTGTTGATGAGAAAATCTCGGCGTGTCGAATTCGTATTGGGGTTCATAAGTCGCGCTCCTATGGTGACGAAAGTTTGACGTTCCAGACGCCGCATTGAGGTGTTGCGTCGGTCTTTAGTTTTGACGAGGCCGCGGTTTCAAGCAAGGCAACGCTGAGATCTCGACTGAATGCGTTAAGTGGACCACTCGTGCAGTCCACTCCGGTGGTCCAAGATTTCACCAGATCATATCCGGGCTTCCGAGGACGAAATGCGTTCAAGATTGCTAGGTCAAACCGATCATCGTACGATTTCTAGGTTGGTGGATGAATGTTTCGGTTTTGTGTCAGGGCTTGGCATTTCGGAACGTGTGAGTCCCAATCCAAAGCAGCTAAGTTGCACGCGTTTTCGCGCACTCGTCTTTTATCGAGTGTGCTTGCTTCATTGGAAATAATCTTTTTGGGATTGGTGAAGCCATGCGTCAGTCGATGGAATCGTTTCTTGGGGTGGTTGGGCTATTGATTCTCGCGGGTGGGTATGCTGGTTCTGTTTTTGGAATTGTGCACGACCCATTGGACTTATTCTTCGCAGTCTGTGTGGGTCTGCTGTTAGCCGCTTGGTTTTGCTTTTCCTCGCTGACAGATCGTGTCGAACCCGACGAGGCCGCTTACAAATTGTATTTGCCGGCAGGAACACAACCCTCACGAAAGGCGAGGCCACTTCGGCGTTCGATGCGAGTGAGGGTGTTTTCGATCTTCGTCCTGTTATGTAGTGTCGTCGGGACAATTGGCATCCTGGTCGCTGAACGGCAAACCTTCGATATGGTCTACCTGAGTGAACCTCAAGTGTCGCCGGTCGTGAAGTATCTGCAAGTTGCGTCTCAGGACGATGGAACTGCAACTGCCTTTGATATTGCGGAAACACCAGTCGGCAAACAGAGAGTTCGGTTTACAATTACGAAGCGACATCAAATCTCTTGGCTTGAAGTGGAGTCGGTTACAATTCAGATCGACTCTTATGAGCCCAAACCCCATGGTTTGAATTTCGTTGCACAGTCGTCCGTTCCCAAACAAGAGTTGTTTCGAGTTCCAGTGACCTATTCCGCGACGCTAGAGAAAGCTGCAGTTGGTGGGCAAGTCACTGCGGATTATGTAATACCGGCATCACGAGAGGCGGGTGGCGTCGAGTCGTTCGGAACGATGGTCCTGTCTGATGGTTACCCGATGCCATTCGTTATCGAACTTTGTGGATCCCAGCCGGGAATCTATCGCTACTCGGTGAACGTGGGGATCCGTCACTTGTGGCGTAGCCAAATGATTGCCGTGCACACCGGTCAATTCCTAATGCTAGAGCCGGAGCAAGAGTTTGAAGATCCAGTATTTTAGCGAGTTTCGATCAAGGACAAATCTCTAAAATCCATCTCTCATTCTTGACGATGTTTGCACGAGTTTGTTGGATCGTCGACGGCTTCTATGACAAAGAGATTTCGCTAAGGGCGTTATAAAGCGGACCATTAGAATGTGGACCATTGTTGAGAATGGACTCGTAGAGCACAAAGGGAGTCGCGGACTGTGTTCCTAGTTCAGTCTTTTGATGGTTCTGACAAAGACTGCTGAGATTCAACTGGCAGCCACGGCGGACTCGTGCGATTGTGATGTGTGGATGGTATGGACGATCCTCCTTAGGAAAGCCAATTGCGTTTAGGTTGTCCTCTAGGCGTGTGGCAATTGAATTGAGTAGTGGATTATCTGTCACACCGATCCAAACCACTGAAGGTCGAGTGGGTTTCGGGAACGCACCAATTCCACGGAACTGCAATGGGAACACGGTTTGGTCGGACAGAGTTTCCTGCAGGACCGATTCAATTTCCGGCACGCGGTTACGTGGTGTGTCGCCGAGGAACTTGACGGTGAGGTGCAGCGTGTCATCGCGGCTAACTCGGAGACCAGTGCCGAGTTCACGGAGTTCTTCGCGGACGGATTCGATGACCGTCGTGACGGGGATCGGCACCGCGATGAACAACCGCAAATTGGCCGGCATCACGCCGACTCCGGCGGCAACATCGTCAAGGAAACGCGGCGACGTTCGAGATCGACGTTCAATACCCAAACCGTGACGACATCCCCGACCGCCACAATCTCGTGCGGGTTGCTCACGAAACGGTTGGCCAATTTGCTGATGTGCACCAGACCGCTGTCTTTGAGGCCAATGTCCACGAAGGCCCCGAAGTCGACGACATTCAGCACGGTGCCCTGCAACTTCATGCCATCGGCGAGGTCTTCGAGCTTCAACACACCCTTCTTGAACAACACGCCGGGAAGTTCGGCACGCGGGTCGCGTCCGGGTTTAGCGAGTGCTTCAAGGATGTCCCGACACGTCGGCAGACCGATGCCCAGTTCCGTCGCAAGCGTTTTGGGGTCGAGTTCACGGAAGCGACCGCGGACGGCTTCATCACCTTTTAGAATTTCCTGAGGCGAGAGATTGAGTCGTTCCAAAATTTTTCGCGAGGCGTCGTAACTTTCCGGATGAATCCATGTGGCGTCCAGCGGTTCGGCACTGCCGGGAACTTTCAGGAACCCTGCCGCTTGCGTGAATGTGGCTTCCCCGATGCCCGCAACGTCCATGAGTTGCTGACGGTTTTCGAACCGCCCGTTCTTTTCCCGATATTCAACCACTCGCCGGGCGACCAACTGATTGAAACCGGAGACGTGTTTCAACAGCGACGCACTTGCGGTGTTCAAATCGACGCCGACAAAGTTTACGCATGATTCGACGACGTGGCTGAGCGATTCCTGCAAGCGTTTTTCGCCGACATCGTGTTGGTACATCCCGACGCCAATGTGTTGCGGTTCGATTTTGACCAACTCACTGAGCGGATCTTGCAACCGACGACCGATGGAAACCGTGCCACGGACTGTGGCGTCGAGATTCGGAAACTCATCCCTCGCCACGGAACTCGCGGAGTACACGCTGGCGCCGGCTTCATTCACAACTACATACCGCGCATCCGGCAGCGATTGCTCGATGAGATCGGAAACGAGTTCTTCGGTTTCCCGACAAGCAGTTCCGTTACCGATGGCGATGAGTTTTGCGTTGTGTTCGACGAGAAAGTCGTGCAGTTTCTGCCGAGCTTCGGCTTGTTGTTCCTCTTTGCCCAGGATCGAAATCACATCGTGAGCCAGCAAATTACCGGATTCATCAAGCGCCGCAATTTTGCAACCCGTGCGAAAACCGGGATCGATCGCTACGACGCGTGTGCTTGGCAATGGTGCTCCGAGTAACAAACTCCGCAGGTTTTGTGCGAAGACTTCGACGGCGTGGCGTTCGGCCGCTTCAGTGAGTTCCCGTCGGATTTCCCGTTCCAAACTCGGTTTGATCAACCGCGACAATGCGTCGGCTGCGCATTCGGTCAAGAATTGAGAAAACCGATGATCCGGGAAACGGTAATGGCAAGACACCGTCACTGCGGCGCGGGCGTCGTTCCAACCGAATTTCACCCGCAACATGCCGGTCTTTTCGCCCCGATTAATGGCCATCACGCGGTGCGGCGGAATTTTTGCGACCCGTTCGCTGTAGTCGAAATAGTCACGGAAATCGCTGCCGTTTTCTTTGCCCTCTTTTGTGGCTTGAATTTCGAGCGTGCCGGTATCGTTGGCAAGTTTCCGACAGGCATCACGAACGGCGGCTGTTTCGCTAATGCGTTCGGCAAGAATATCCGATGCCCCGCTGAGGGCTTCTTCGACTGAATTGACTTCCTTGTCAGCGTTAACATACTCCGCCGCGGACGTGTTCAGATCGTTGATCGTTTGGTTCCAAATCGCATCGGCGAGCGGTTCCAAACCGCGGTCTTTCGCTTTGGTCGCGCGGGATTGGCGTTTCGGGCGATAGGGCAGATACAAGTCTTCGAGTCGTTTGAGTGAATCGGCGGACTCGATTTCCGCGCGTAACTCGGCCGTCAGTTTACCTTGCGATTCGATTAACCGAAGGATCGCTTGGCGTCGTTCGGAGACTTGCCGCAGCGATTCGACTTTCTCCTGAATCTGCCGAATGACTTCCTCATCGAGATTGCCGGTTTGCTCTTTCCGGTACCGCGTGATGAACGGCACGGTGTTGCCATCGTCCAACAGTGCGGTGACTTTGCGAACTTGGGGCTCTTTGAGATTAAGTTCGGCGGCAATTTGAGAGAAGTCGACGGGAGCAGCGGCATCCATGATTTCGTTCGTTCAATCCAATTACGAGATAACAAGGCAAAGCGAACCATCGCCAGGATTCCATCATCGTACTGAATCCGTCCGTACATGGGAAACGCCCCACCGTGACGGTTGCGGTTTCCGGTCGTCGACAACTTCGACAATTGAAGTCGTCCTGTATCGCTGTTACGATCCCGAAAACAATCCTCAATTTCCGCGCACTGTAAGCTAACCCCCATGATGGCTGCCTCTACGGACCTTGATCCTCAATACCGCAAGGCATGGTGTCGGAAGCATTTGTTGGGGCTGCAAGAACTTTCGCCGGATGAAATCAACCTGATTCTCGATCAGGCCGCTGCGTTCAAAGCGATGGCAGCGGAAGGCATCACGAAGACAAATTGCCTGACCGGGACCGTCGTCGCCAATTTGTTCTTCGAAGCCTCGACGCGAACCCGCACTAGTTTCAGCCTGGCAGCGAAGCGGCTCAGTGCGGACACGGTCGATTTTTCCGCGGCGGGCAGCAGTCTTTCGAAGGGCGAAACCTTCATCGACACCGCCCGCACCATCGAAGCGATGGGCGTCTCACAGGTGGTGGTTCGTCACAAGACGCCGGGCACTCCACACATGTTGGCGAAGGAACTCGACGCCGGTGTGCTCAACGCCGGTGACGGCACCCACGAACACCCAACGCAAGCGTTGCTCGACATCTTCACCATCCGTGAAAAACGCGGCCCGCTCGACGGGAAAACGGTAGCCCTCGTGGGCGATATTCGTCACAGCCGGGTAGCACGGTCGAACATTTGGGGCCTGAAAAAACTCGGGGCTCGCGTCATCGTTTGCGGACCGGCCACGTTGATTCCGTCGCAAATCGAAGAACTCGGTGTGGAAGTCGCCACGAATTTCGATGCGATCGTACCGGAGTGTGACTGCATCAATTTGCTCCGCGTGCAATTCGAACGACAACGCGGTGCCTTTTTTCCTTCGATTCGGGAATATGCTCACTTGTTCGGCATGAACGGCGATCGGCTGCGACGAGCCAAACAGGATGTACTAATCCTCGCACCGGGGCCGATCAACCGAGGCGTGGAGATTACTCCCGAAGTCGCGGACGGTCCGCATTCTGCCATTTTGGATCAGGTTACGAATGGATTGCTGATTCGCATGGCGTGTTTGTATTTGCTCAACGGTTGGGACGAGAGTTAGGGGTTGGGATTTAGGGGTAAGGGGTTTTTAGAACCGGATTGTCCGGGACTTGGTGTTCTAGCGAAATCCTTGATCCTAGTCCCAAAATCCTGTTTTCTGTGGTGAGTGACGTTCAACAACAATCGATGATCCAACTGAAGTAGTCAGTCATTTATGTCGCGTTTATTGATTCACAGTGGTCGGGTCATCGATCCCGCTCAGAACTATGATCAGCCGGCCAACGTGTTGATTGAAGATGGCGTCATCGCTGCGATCGGCGAAAACGTCGGGCCGGGCGATCGGGAAATTGATGCATCGGGCTGTATTGTTTGTCCGGGGTTCATCGATACGCACGTGGCGTTCCGCGAACCCGGTACCGAAGACGACGAAAGTGTCGCCAGTGGAACGGCCGCTGCTTTGGCAGGTGGTTTTACGAGCGTGGCTTGTCTGCCCGATACCTCGCCCGTGGTCGACAACCGCGCCAGTGCCGAGTTCCTTCTGCTGCAAGCGGGCCGAGCGAACAATTGTCGCGTGTTCCCGTTGGGGGCCGTGACGAAGAATCATGAAGGCCAGGAACTCGCGGAAATCGGGCAACTGCTCGACGGCGGTGCTGTCGCGTTGACTGATGCGAAACATCCGATCGCCAACGCCGAGATCATGCGACGGGCATTGGAATACACACGGATGTTTGACCGCAGCATCTTCGAGCATCCCCAAGTCCCGGAACTGGCCACCGGTGGCGTGATGCACGAAGGGTACATCTCGACTCTCTTGGGATTACGTGGCATTCCGGCCGCTGCCGAGCACATCATGGTCAGTCGAGATGTCTCGTTGGCTGCGTTGACGGGCGGACGGTTGCACCTGATGAGTGTGTCGGTCCGACGCAGCATTCAACAGATTCGCGACGCGAAACAGAACGACATTCACGTCACCTGCGACATCACGCCTCATCACCTCGCGTTGACCGACACAAACCTCACCGACTTCGATTCGAACTACAAAGTTGATCCCCCGTTGCGACCGAGAGATCACGTTGCGGCTTTGATCGAAGGTTTGAAAGACGGCACCGTCGATGCGATTTCCTCCGACCATCAGCCGTACACGGAGGAATCAAAAACGGGCGAAGTCGATTTGGCACCGTCGGGAATCGTCGGCTTGGAGACGTTGCTGCCAATTTGCATTGGAACACTGATCGAGCCGAATCATCTGACCTGGCTGGAATTGATCAGTAAACTCACGATCGGTCCCGCGACAATCCTGAAAATTGATCACGGTACACTCGCGGTCGGTGCCGCCGCCGATGTGACGATCTTCGATCCTACCGAAAAATGGACAATTGACCCGAACGAATTCCACTCGCACAGCCGCAATACCCCGTTTGGTGGTTGGGAAGTTCGCGGACGAGTCAAGCAGGTGTTGGTCGGTGGTGAAGTGCGGTTTCAACAGGGCGTGACGAAGCAAGAGGCGACGAATGTCTGACGAAACCGCACCGGAGACCATCCGCCTCGATCAATTCCTGAAACTCGCTGGTGTCGTCGGCACCGGCGGACAAGCAAAACTGTTGATTCAAGACGGCCAAGTCATGGTCAACGGCGAGACAGAAACCCGTCGACGACGACAACTCGTTCCCGGTGATATTGTCGAATTCGAAGGCGAAGAATACCACGTCGTTAGTGATGACGACGACTTGGACGAGTAATCGAATAGCGGGTACCACGGCTCCGTGAGTTGTGTCGGGCGATGCACCGAAAACAGCATCGCTCACAGAGTCGTGACAAACCGAATACGCTTTGACCTCAGCTTAACTCCGCGAAATTCCGGAGCAGTTTGAGTCCCGCGTTTTGACTTTTCTCAGGGTGAAACTGCGTGGCGAAGAGGTTGCCACGTTCGATGGCGGCTGTGAAAGTCGTGCCGTGTTCGCAGCGGGCGGCGATGACGTCCTCATCGCGGGGAACCACGTAGAAACTGTGCACGAAATAGAAGTGCGACTCCGACGGAATGCCCTCAAGCAATCGCGGTGAACCGGCTGGCTGCAGCTGGTTCCAACCCATGTGCGGGATTTTCAATCCGGGTTGATCTTCAAACCGGACCACCTCGCCGGGCACAATTCCCAGGCCTTCATACTCGCCGTCTTCGTAACTTTTATCGAACAGCAGTTGTAGCCCTAGGCAGATTCCCAGGAACGGTCGATCGGCGGCGATGTGCTCGCGAATGGCATCGACGAGGCCGTGTTCTTTCAACGCGGCAATCGCATCTCGAAACGCACCCACACCGGGCAGAATCAGTTTTTCTGCTCCATGCAGTTCATCGGCGCTGCCGCAGAGCGTGGCTTCGAATCCCAATTTTTCCAGGGCTTTTTGCACACTTCGCAAGTTGCCCATGCCGTAGTCGATAATCTTGATCATTGTGAAGGTCTGTCAGTTGTCAGTTGGGAACGCAGCGATGGAGAAGGCTCATCTTGCGGACATGTTTGGTGGCATCAAGGTTCGGGCCAACCGGTCGGCCCGCCGTTGTTCCGCCAACGTTCCTCGTACAGCGTCCCGTTCGCAGCTGTTTTACCGGGCCATTGATCGGCTGTCGACCAAGATTGGCGGTCGCGGTCGACGAACTCACCGGCTTGGTATTGAGTTTGGTCGGCGGCGGTCCAAGTTTCCTCGACCCAACCGAACGGCGGCGGATCGGGAAAGCCAAGTGCCCGTTTGATGGTTTGCGTCACCAGGAGTGCCGGAAACATCAGAAATAAGAAGAACGCCCCGAACAGAATCACCCATGGGCCGGTCGAGAACCAATGACCAACCATGGGCCACAATCGATTCCAGAACAGCACGACGAGTAAAGTGCCAAGACTGAGATACGGGCCGTACGGAATGAATCCATCATTGCGGGCGATGACTCGGATGAGCAGCATAAACATTGCACAAAACGGGGCGATCAGGAACGCTACGAGCGTGGCTTGCCACCCGAGAAAACTACCGACGAGCCCCATCAAAATCACGTCGCCGAACCCGAGGGCTTCGCGTCGCAAGGCGAGTTGCCCGATAATGCGAATCAGCCACACGACTCCGCCACCAACTACCAAACCGACCACACTGACCGCGAGTGCGTGGAGATGCGGATGCGTCAGGACCCATTGCGGTATGAGCAAGCGATCACCAGGGCCTAAGGCCAGGGAATTCGGCACCGCAGTGAGCGGCGGACGGACGAGTGTGCCGAACCACCCTTGGCTCCACTCAGGAGCCAAACCTGCAAAAAGGGGATCTTCAAACCAAACCGGGATCATCCACACTTGGCCGAGCACACCGGCGGCGATGATTCCGACGATCATCGCGGGAACGGTGGATCCGTCAGGAATGGTCGTGGTGTCGATGTCGATCAAGCTGGCAACCAGCAAAGCCTCGAACAACACCATGTGATAGGCGTATCGCCAGTGCAGGAGCATCGCATCCGAAAAGGAGACGGCGTCCGGCAGGATCTGCGGTCCGATCGGGCAGAAACCGCAGCTCTCAAAAATCTGAGTGCGAAACTCGTGTGGGACTTCGAACAGATACACCAGCACGAACAGTGTGCCGTTGAGGAATTCGATAATCGGATACCGCGCGGATATTGGTAGAGCGCAGGTTCGGCAGCGGCCTTTGAGTAGAATCCACCCAAGAATCGGAATGTTGTCTCGTTTATGAATGGACGACTTACACCGCGGGCAATGCGATGGCGGCCACCAAATGCTGCGGAGTTGGTCCTTCAGCCGTTCGTGCTTCGGAAAGCGATGAACGCAGACATTGAGAAAACTACCGATCACACTCCCAAGCACGAACAACCATGCCAGCACGATCCCCATCCACAAATCCTCGGCCGTCACGCCGGTTCTCCCTTCGCATCCCACCGTGGCATGGCAGAGATGATTTGACCAGCGAGCGTTTCGGGATCGGTGTCGTCAGTGGGGAGTGTGATATCGGCACACTCGGCGTAGATCGGGTTGCGTTGAGCCAGCATGCTTTCGATTTCACTTCGACCACCGACATCGGTTAGGTTCGGTCGGTCATCGGCGGTGTTGACGTCGCTGGCGAGTCGTGCGGTGAGCGTATCGATCGACGCGGTGAGCCAAACAACCGCGCCGGCAGTTTTCATCTGAGCCCGAGTGTCTTCGTTCAGAATTGCTCCGCCACCGGTGGCGACCACAAATTCACTTCGAGACAGCAACTCCGATAAAACCTGACGTTCTAACTCACGGAAGGCCGGTTCGCCGTCGGTGCCGAAGATCTCTCGAATCTGTCGGCCGGTTCGTCGCACGATTTCGCGGTCGCTATCGACCCAAGCCCATCCCAAACGTTGTGCCAAGATGGCGGCGACGGTGCTTTTGCCGCTTCCACGATATCCGATGAGTGAGAGAATCATGACCGAAGACTTTGAGCAATGAGGATAAGATCAATCAGGACAGAGCCATTTCGTTCGGTGCTCAGGAGAGATGCACCGGAGAGATGATCCGGCGAAGGGTTTTCAACATGGTTTCCACGGGAGCGGTTCGATGGGTGAACCGTTCATACTGCACGGCAGCCTGACGGACAAACATTTCCGTGCCCGCCACGACATGACAGCCACGTCGACGGGCCTGTTTCAAGAAGAGCGTGTTCTCGGGTGTATAAACCGTGTCGAAGACAACGGCGTTTTCCGGGAACCAGTCTTCTTCGAATGGCGAAACGTCCACATCGGGGTGCATCCCGACCGATGTGCAATTCACGAGCAAATCGAAATCCGCATACTCCCGGTCGGCCCACGGAGTCGTTTGGCATTTCAGTTCGGCGGCCAGTTCGGCGGCTTTTTGCGGAGAGCGGTTGGTAATTGTCAGTCGTCCGCCGTTCTTTACAACCGCCTTGCCCACAGCACGTCCCACACCGCCCGCACCGAGCATCAAGACGTCCCGACCGACCAAACTCGGTTCGGCGTCGCCACGTCGTTTGAAACCACTGAGCATGCACTTTAGGGCGGCATCGTAATCGGTATTGGCGGCTCGCCATTCGCCTTGGTCGTTGTGATAAAGCGTGTTCGCGGCTCCGATTTCCTTCACGGAGTCTTCGAGTTGCTTGGCGATTTCGAGCGTGGCTTGTTTGTGGGGAATCGTGATACTCAGACCCCGAATGTCGAGCCATTCCAACGCTTCCAGCGACGCGGGGAATTGACCTTTGAAAATGCGGAATGGTACGTAGACGGCATCAACGCCATCTTTTCGGAACGCGGCATTGTGAATTTGGGGACTAAGGCTATGTGCAATCGGATCACCCACCACTCCGAAAAGCTGAGTCCGCGGACCGATCTGGTCGTATCCGAAAGTCTGCTGCATGTCCTCGAACGATAACTGTCCCGGGGCGAGTTGTCGTTCCTTGCTAAATGTCGCGTAGGTGAACGGGGCGCCATATTTGCCGCAAAGAATACGACTGGGGATGCCCACTTCACCCATGCAGAAGCCGACCGTCGGCACACTCGCGTTCTGGACGAGTTTCATCATCCGCACGACATCGGAGTGTGCATTCGCGGTGGTCACGATTTTGACGATATCGGGATCTTTCCCGCAGATCCGCTTGTGGATATCTTCCAAGTCAGCGGGCGTCTCATCGAAATTGTGATAGCTGACGATTCGCTTGGTCGATCCGTATCGTTTGATTTCGTCGGCAATATCTTCTTCGATGTCGACGTAATCCGCGCCCGAGACAATCGCGGTGCGAAGAACCGTTCTACGTTGCTCCTCGTTTCCACGCCAGCGTCCGCGGTCTTCCGGGCGACGACAGGTAATCACGCAGGGAGTCGGCCGATCGTGTAAGAGCTTGACGACATCTGGCGATCGGCCAAGCCAGTCCACACGAAATTCGACCAACTCCGCCCCCTGTTCGGCAAGGAGCTTGTGTTCGGCAATCATGCGTTCGTGGCGAGAACGACCAATACTGACACAGATCATAACGGCGGCAAAGTCTTACGGGACTCGTGGATACATTCGGAAGAACGTCCCATCGTCGCCAATTGGCCGAAATCTTTCAAGCATCGCGTGTTCGTCGGGAACGCGGTTTTTCCGGGATGGTCGGGTCAGTCGGAAACGACCTCAAGTTCCGCCCAGACCAACGGATGATCAGACGCCCCCTCGTCGATACAATCCGCATCGACGGTTTTCAGACCGCGAGTGAGAATCCAATCGATTCGACGAGCGACTGGATCGCCCAGGCCCTCGGCAACAGCGTCGTGAACGTCTTCGCGAGCCAGCAAATCGGCCAACTGAGGGTCGTCTGCGGTTGTGTTCAGATCGCCCACTAAGATTGCTGGCTTGCTCAGGGAATTAAACAACGTGAGAATCTGCTGCAACTGGTGTGGGCGATCCTTGACGCGGTCGAGGTGTACGGTCAGAAAGTTCACGGTGGTATCGCCGACTTGGAAGTTGGTAAGAACCGCGTTCCGAAACTTCTTCCCCTGCGTCCCAGGAAGCGGGATCCAATGGATCGCCCCCAATTCGACGTTTGTCAGCAAACCATTTCCAAAATGGTCATGCCAGTAACGGCGTTCGGTCGGCACGAAGACCGCGGAACGATTCAGCGCTGCCCCAAGTTCAACCGCCTGATTGGGAAACTCTCCCCAGGCGTATCCGTGGACTTCGCTCAGTCCGACGACGTCTAATTGATGTCGTTGTAATGCAGAAATTGTTCTTGAGATGTCGAAATCGTTCGCTCGGTTCTTTCCGCCACGAATGTTGAAACTACCGATGCGGAATCGCGGGCCGGCGAGAGCCGTTCGTGATGCCGGTTGGTGAAGCTCGATGACGGAATTGGCGTTCGCGGGGACCCGGTTCGCGCCCCAAGCAACGACCAGTCCGATCACAAGACCAAACGCGGCTGTGAGCCAAACACGCCAAGAAGTAGCAGCCCGCCACGGCGTAGGAATGGGAAAGCGAAACATAGGAAAAGGTGTCCTGCTGAGGAATGTCGCGACGGGTTGTAGACGGAATTCCCCATTGACACAACAGGATTTCCTCTCGCGAGATGCTAACCTCAATTAGCGGCCAGCTTTTCGTGGGATCGTGGGATTTCCTGCCTGCCGTATCTTGCACAGTTGACACTGCCACGCGGCAGGTTTCTAATGGGTTCGCGACTCAAATCAGCTGTGGTGGATTCGTCTGAGATGTCGGATCTGCCAACGCGACCGCACCTTGGAGCGTGTGAATTCGTGGGACGGCAGAACGAGTCCATCAACTGGATGTTTTAATTTTCTAGGACACTTGGGAGGAACATGATGCGTGGAATGCTGAATTTGGTACCTGTTCTGGCTGTTGCTGGGGCTTTCTTGCTGAGCCCATCCACCAGCGAAGCCCGTCCACAATACCTCAAAGCCTTCAAAACCGAATACGAAAACGTGGCGAAGGAAAACACCGTCAACTGTTTCGTTTGCCACGCGAAAGCTGATGGCAAACTCGACAAGAAAAACTGGAACGCTTACGGCAAAGGTTTTGGTAAAGGCCTGAGCAAAAAGAACGAAAAAGACGCCGACGCTTTGAAAGAAGCTTTGGGCAAAGTTGCCAAGATGGACAGTGAAGTTGAAGGCAAGACCTTCGGCGATTTGCTCAAAGAAGGCAAACTGCCGGTTGCTGCCGACTAGTTCGCAAAACAAATTCACGGATTGGGTGTCGGTTGATTCCCGAATCCGGACATGAAGAAGTGGCAAGACCGTCCGAGAGTCTCGGATGGTCTTGCTTCGCGTTGGGAAGATCAATTATACCACGATTCCCGCGTGCCCCGTGTTCGGGGGCGTCTCACTTGTCGTTTCCGGCCTTGAATCCCCCAGGAAGGTCCCTATGAAATCATCGCGTTTGCTGTTCATGTTTGGTTCTGCTGCTGTCGCCTTGGCCGTGATTGCAATCGATGCTCCCCAAGCCGAGGCACGTCCGAAATATCTGGCCGTTTTCTCGGACGAATACTCCAGCTTGAAGGCAGAGATCGACAAATCGAAATGTGCCGTCTGCCACCCCACTTCGGATAACCGCAAGAAAACCAAGCGAAACGACTACGGCACGGCCCTCGAAAAGGCTTTGGGGGAAAAGAATGTCAGCGAAATGGACAAAATCAAGTCAGCCTTGAAGAAGATCGAGTCGGAAAAAAGCGAAAGCGGCACGACCTTCGGCGACCTGATCAAATCCGGCAAATTGCCAGGAACCAACAAAGACTAGATGACTACCAGATGCCCGTGTCTCACGGCATTGTGAACCGTGCAACTTCGTAACGATGCCTGCAAATGGATGGCTCGCGAGTTCGGGCAACCGTCAATCTGCATAGTCGTTGGGTGGCCTGCCGGCCGCTCGGGATGGGCACGGGCCGGTAAGGCTCGAATCTTGAACCATGTCCACGCAATCTCGTGGACATGGCACCCCTTCCCTCTCTCAAATGCGAAAGTGTTGCCGCATAGGCCCTACCGCCCGCTGAGGTCCAGGCACTTCAGCGTCTTTGTATCGCGGATGAAGAGTTTCCCGTTCGCAATTGCCGGCAGCGCTCTTGTGGTACCACTGAGAACTTGAGCAGACGCCAACTCTTTGTAGCCGGCGGATGTCACTTCTGCGAGAACCAGTTCCCCGTCGGTTTTGAGCGCCAGAAGTTTGTCTCCGATGAGCAGCAAGGTCGCGTAACCGAATTCGGTTTGCTCCCATAGCACTTTCTCGGCTTCGACGTCCAAGCACCGGAGTGCCGCTCGTCCGATGTCCTGCCGACCGTGAATCCCGATCAGATGGATGTCTTCGCTTGTCGGCAAGCGGACGCTGGTAGTGTACTGACTCGAAAGCAGATCATCGCTTCGCCAAACTTCTTCCACGGTGTTTGCGGTCACTTTCGCGAAGACCGCACCGAATCCATAGCTAGCGGAGATGAACAGCCGATTGCCAATGATCAACGGATTGGCGGCCGTTACGTTTGGTCCTGGTTCGCCAAAGGGGAACTGCCAAGCGACTTTCCCATTCCGCGGATCGAGCGATAGCACTTCGAATCGTGTGGCGAATATCACCCGAGGTTGCCCGTCGAGAGTGACGGTGGTTGGCGAGGAGTAACTTGCTCGTGTGGCAGTGTTCTTCCAAAGCGTTTTGCCGGTCTTGAGATCAAACGCCACGATTCCCGCGTTCGCTTCGTCACCGCCAACGTTGACCAACAGTTTGTTGTCAGCCACGATCGGCGTGCTACCAATGCCGAAGAAACCTTCCGGCGGTTCTCCCCGCCGCGTCCGTTTCGAGTTGTAGTCCTCGAACGTATCACGGGACCAGACGGTTTTGCCATCGGCGAGTGTCAGACAACGTAGCGTCCCCAACGCGCCGTAAACGTACACGTGGCCGTCGTGAATCAACGGGACAGCTCGCGGGCCATTGTCGCTGGTGTACGATGGTTGGAACGTTGCGGGAGCGTCGGCCGTCCATAACACGCGACCGGTCGCTGCTTCCATCGCTTCGACGCGTTCTTTGCCCGCGACGCGATGAAACAGAATCGCAACGTCATCGACGACCGCCACACCGGAGAATCCCGTTCCGACGGCTCGTTCCCAAACCACGGGCGGACCGTCATTCGGCCACTGTTCCGCAATGGTTTCGCTCGCGACGATGCCATCGCGATTCTCGCCGAGAATCTGTGGCCAATCACCGGCCTGAGCCATGGTTGTCGAGATCGCAACTACAGCCGAGACAACCCAATTCGATTGCATCCGTACTCTCCGTCGGTTGGTTCCCTATCGCGAATTCTTACGGCGACAGAGTACCAACGACGGCGACGGAATGCGAACCGAGACTGTTTGAGAGTCTTTAGAGTTCTGGGTGAATGCGGATGATTCGCTTCGCATCCACCATGGAAAAAGAACTGATCGAAAGTAAACGACCTTAGACCGGCCATTCGCTTTCGCAGCGGGCACAGTGAAAACCAACGAGTGTGGCTGTGCCAGGAATTGGCATGCCATTGCAGTTCACAACGGCGTCGTCTAGTTCAACCGGTTCGACGACACAATGTTCGCATTCTGGACAGGTGCGGTTTTCGTGCAGGATACGAGCTCGATTGAGGATGCTCATTCCGGAGCGGCCGACGGCTCGACGAGAAAACTTCGGGAACCGGATCACTTCGCGTTCTGGTTCATCGAAACGCAGGGTGACTTCACGACCTGTCGACGGACGGTACAGCTTGAGGTGGCTCATCCTTGAACTCCTCGGAGTGTGGCGGGATTTTGGGGCCTGTATGTTGGAATCCATTCCAACGTGCTCTTCGCCAGAACATTCATCGTTCATTGCGGCGTCGAGCGACTCGTTGGAAATATACTCGCTGTCAGCGGTTTTCTCAAGCGAATTCACCGGCATTCTAGGTCCCGCAATTAATGTTTTGTAAGTCGTTGAGAAATATCGGGTTATGAGACCCAATTCGTCGAAGGTTATGTCGGTTTCGACAGACTGGGGCGATTGGGTGTCTTGCATCAGGATTGCGGGTTTTTCGGCAATCCGATACGGTGTGCAACCACAATCCAACCCCCTCACCACATTTCTTCGGACACCCAATTTGCGATTCATGCGTTTTTGTGGCCAGTGGATCAGCAAGAACCAAAATTGGCTGAAATGGCTCGTTGCGGTCGGAATTCTCGGATTCCTATTCACCAAGCACGGCGAGAGTTTTCGGCAATTGGAGTGGTCGAATGTCAATTTGTGGGGGTTCTTCGGGGCAGTTGGGTTATGTCTTCTGGCCCAGGTGCTAACTTATTCGCGTTGGTATCTGCTCATTTGGGCCCAAGACCTCAAGTTTTCTTGGCGAGATACGATCCGGCTCGGGTTCATCGGTTACGTCTTTAACTACATCGCTCCCGGAGCGGTGGGCGGAGACGTCGTCAAAGCCTCGCTGTTGGTCAAACGCCAACCCGAACGACGATTGGTCGCGTTAGCCACGGTTTTGCTCGACCGAATTGTCGGTCTGGCGGGGCTGTTGATCGTGGGCGCGATCGCGATGACCCTCCACACGCCACTCCGCGAACATCCACGATTTCAGATCATTGCCACCACGATCATCTGGGTTGGAACCGGATTGGGCGTGGGGATTCTGCTTGTGCTCCATCCTTGGACAACTCACGACATTTGGGTCCGAAGACTCGTCGAATTGCCTAAGATCGGTCGCTTGTTCGGCGGCGTGATTAACTCGATTCGGCTGTATCAATCGCGTTGGAAAGTCGTGTTGTTGGTGATTTTCGTGAGTTGTTTGGCCCATATCGGGACGATTTCCTCCATGTATCTGGCAGCGGCGGCTGTCCAAGGAGTTGCCAAGATTCCCGACTATTCGACACACCTCCAGCTTTCCCCGCCGGCACAATTGGCGGGTGTGATTGTTCCCCTCCCGGGTGGAGTGGGTGCGATGGAAGGCGCAATGGCGTATCTTTACGGTCTTGCCGGTTCGACCGATAGCATCGGTTTTCTCTCTGGGATTGCGTTTCGCGTGGTGACAATTTTCGTCGCAGCTTTGGGAGGAGCCTGGTATTTCGTTTCACGCGGCGAGTTACCGGCTCCTTCGACGACCGCATCGGCTGAAATCGAAACCGTGTCCTAATTCTGATACCCGTGGCCAGTATGGAAAAGTCCTGGCCTTTCGGTTATTACTGGTCGGGTGTTTCTGTTGTTGGGCGTAAAGTGCTGTTGATCGCTTCGCGTTGTTCGGTCGCGTTGCCGGTTATCAACAGTTGAATTGCCGGCAATTTGCCAGGAACTTCGATGGGCTCCCGACTGACCTCGTAGACTTGCAGTGTCCTCTTTCGACATTGCGATACCGAACGTCTCACGGGAATGGGCATGACCGATTTGCCGAAGCCGACTCCTTCTACCGCACGAACCGCCACCAAAGACGCTCCTTCAGGGGGGATCGGACGTCGTCGATCACGTCCGGCGAAAGATACCGACGAAAACGCAATGCTCAACCCGTTACGGGTTTGGCATGCGGTGAGACGCCGGTGGTGGGCGATCCTCGTGGTAGGTTTTCCGCTTGCGTTGATGGTCGCGGCGGCTGTCTGGAAGTTGTATCCGGCTAACTATACTGCGACGGCGGTTCTGAAAATCGCGGCCGTGGAACCACGCATGGTTTTCGATACCGCCGAACGTCCGACAGATTTCGACACCTACCGGCAAACACAAATTTCACTGTTGAAAAGTCAGATCGTGATGGCCGATGTGTTGAAAAACCCTGTGATCGGTCAGATTCCTGAAATTCAAAAAATCAAATTCCCGATCGAATGGTTGCGGGACGAAGTCTGGGTGACTGTCGATGATAGTCCGGAGTTCTTGAAGGTTTCGATGTCCGGACAAAAACCAGAGCTGTTGGCCAAGGTCGTCAATGCTGTGACTACGAGTTATCTCAAGAAGGTGGTCAACGCTGATCGTCAATCGCGAGTGGCCCGGTTGGCAGAACTCGAACGGATTTTCGAAGAGACCAACCGTAACGCCAAGAAAGAACAAACTCGGGTCAAAGAGTTAGCTGAGAAACTAGGCACCGGCGATTCCAAAGCGTTGACGGTCAAGCAACAGATGGCGGAGGAGTATTTCGCGGAACTTCGTCAGGAACATGCGGCGGTGCGAGCGGAGTTAATGCGTGCCCAGGTCGAAGCCTCGGCGACGGCGAATATTCCGATTTCGGTCCAAACGTCGAATGACGAGAAAACCGATGCGGAAGATCAAGTCGATGTCATTGCCATCCAGGCGGCGGCTGCGGATGACATTGATGTGCAAATGATGGCCAAGCGTGTCGTCGAACTTCGCAGCGTGATCACACAGTATGAGGGAGTGGTAGCCGATCGGAATCACCCGCATCTCGTCGCTTATCGGAAGGAACTTCGGACGATAGAATCCGCATTGAAGGAACGAATCGAGTTGCTCACGCAACGCCGTCGTAGTGCTCCGAAGCCTGATGGCACCGGAGTGACAAATGAATTTGAACCGCCGCTTTCCCGGCTTGAGATTCTGGCTCGACAGGAAGAAGTGCTCAGAGAAGAAGTCGAGAAGCACGCGAAATTACTCGAAAAGTTGGGAAGCGAGTCGTTCGAATTGGAAACGATGCAATCCGATCTCACGCAAATCACGGATGTCGCAGACCGTGTTGCTGAAGAAATCGAAGCCCTTCGTATTGAGTTGCAATCTCCGCCACGCGTCAAAATTCTGCAACCGGCTGAACCTCCGAAAATTCTCGAGGTCGGCAAGAAACAGAAGTTGAGTTTGTTGGCGTTTGCGGGTGTACTCGGACTGACGGCACTTGCCTTCCTCGCGCCGGAATTGTTGGCTCAGCGTGTCGCGACGACTGACGAAGTGACTCAACGGACGGGGCTGCGAATGCTCGGCCAACTCGACGCGAAGACGTTAGCCCAAAGTTTTGATTCACCAGGAGAAAAGCTTCGGAACAGCGAAATCGATACGATCCGAGCCATCTTGCAACGAACGCGAGATGCACAATCTCTGGAGACGTTGGTCGTCGCCGGGATGTCGAAGCACGATGATGCTGCAAATGTTGCCTTTGGACTGGCGGCTGCGTTTGCCAGGGCTGGTTTGTCGACGGCGATTGTCGATTGTGATTTGAGCAACGCTCGCCCGCGAATTCAACCGACGGAAATCGCGGTGGATGGTTTTGCGGAGCTGCTTCGTGGCGACGCGACCACGCAAGACGTTGGTCAGAGTGTGGCAGAGAACTTGACTTGGATCCCCGTCGGGTATGTCGATGCGATGGCTCATGAACGATTGGTCGCCTCGACGACACGGAACATCGTTCGAGACCTGGGGCGTCGATTCTCGTTGGTGATTCTTAAGGCGTCGGCATTCGAATCCTCCGGCGAAACCGCCCTGCTCTGCGAACTAGGCGACGGGGTTGTCCTGTCAATCCGTCGAGATCAAGCCCGATTGCCAGTCGTCGAGCAAGCCGTGAACAAACTCCAGCAACTCGATGTCCCCGTCCTTGGGGGAATTCTGACTTCGTAATCCGTTGACCGGATTTTCATCCGACGAATCTTGTTGTGTAACGTCCTCCGACTTTTCGATTCTTCATGCATCCTTCAACCGTGACACAAACTCCGCTAAGACATGCCTTCACGGTCGATGTCGAAGACTATTACCAAGTCTCGGCGTTCGCCAAGTCGGTTCCGTTCGCGGATTGGGACACGTTCCCGAGTCGCGTGGTGGAAAACACCAGACGAGTCATGGAATTGCTTGCAAGACATTCCGTGCAGGGAACGTTCTTTATTTTGGGATGGGTAGCCGAGCGACATCCCGAATTAGTCCGCGAGATTCAGTCCGCCGGTCACGAAATCGGCTGTCATAGTTACGCCCATCAGATCGTTTACGAACTCTCACCCGAGGAGTTTCGGGCGGACTTGCGACGCGGACGAGACATCCTTGCGGAAATCACCGGTCAGCCGATTGTGTCTTATCGGGCACCGAGTTTCTCGATCACCGATCGTTCTTTGTGGGCGTTGGATATTCTCGCGGAAGAAGGGTTCACGATCGACGCGAGCATTTATCCCATTCGTCATGATCGCTATGGCATCCCGCGAGCGGATCTGTTGCCTCACCGCATCCAAACTGAGGCCGGAGTTCTTTGGGAATTTCCCGGAACGTGTTGCTCGTGGGGGCGATTCAAACTCCCAGTTGGCGGTGGTGGATACTTACGATTATTTCCGCGGTGGGTTACGGAAGCGGGGCTGCGTTCGATCGAACATCGTCGACGACGTGCATTTGGCGTCTACGTGCATCCCTGGGAGCTCGATCCCGAGCAACCGCGATTACCCGCAAAAATGCTGACTCGCGTTCGACACTATCGCAACTTGCACACCACGGAACAGCGTTTGGAACGGCTGCTCGAACGCTTTCAGTTTACCACGGTTTCTGAAGTTCTCGCCGACACTGCGATCGCGTCTGTGCCGGTGTATAGCACGAAAGATCTTTACCGTGGCTGAGTTGCTTTACCTGACACATCGCGTCCCCTACCCGCCGAATCGCGGGGACCGGATTCGCAACTATCATCTGCTAAGACACCTTGCGAAGGACCACCAAATTCATCTCGCATGTTTGGCGGATGAGCCTCCGACCGACGAAACCCGTGCCGAACTGGATCGCTTGTGTCAACAAGTGGCGATTGTGCCGGTGACGTCGAAGCGACGCTGGATTCGCGGAGGAATGTCTTTACTGACTGGCGATACTGTGACAGAAGGGTTGTTTCGCGAACCGAAACTTCATCAGGTCGTCGAGCGTTGGCGTTCGGAGACCGCTTTCGACACGGCGTTGGCGTCGTCGTCGGCATTGTCGCCGTACCTGCGAACGCTGCACGATGCCGGTGTGCCCTGCGTGATGGACTTCATCGATGTCGACAGCGTGAAGTGGGGAGACTACGCCCGCGAATCGACTGGAATCAAAAAGTGGTTGTACCACCGAGAAGCAACACGGTTGCGTCGAGTTGAACAAGACGTGTGCAGTTGGGCGCACGGCGTGACTGTAGTGAGCACGCCGGAAGCGGACTTGTTGCGAGAGATGGCTCCCACTGCAAACGCTCACGCGGTACCAAACGGCGTGGATATCGAATTCTTCACGCCCAAGCCAACAACTCAATCGCAACGACTGGTTTTCGTCGGTGCGATGGATTATCGCCCGAACATCGCCGGTTGCATCTGGTTTGCCGATCACGTATGGCCTTTGATCCGGGAACGCTACCCCAACGCGGTTTTTGAAATCGTCGGTCGGGAGCCAACGGCTGTCATTCGGAGTCTCGAACAACGACCGGGAATTCAGGTTGCCGGAACTGTCCCCGATGTGAGACCGTTTCTACAAAATGCGACCGCGGCCGTTGTGCCGTTGACGATTGCCCGTGGCGTACAGAACAAAGTCCTCGAAGCTCTTGCGGCGGGCAAAGCCGTGGTGGCGTCTCCGTCTCCAGTGGTTGGGCTTGGGGTCGAACCTGACGTTCACCTTCTGCAAGCCGATTCGCCCGCCGAGTGGTTGGCTGCTGTGAGTCGCGTGTTCGACGATGAAACGCTTCGCAGCAAACTGGAATTAGCCGGTCGCGACTTCGTGCTTACACATCATCGTTGGGAATCCTGTTTGGAACCCATGTCCCAACTAGTCGCGGACGCAATTCTTGCGGCCGCGAAACCAACGTCGCGAAATACCTAACGACAACACGAAAACCCATTTCCATTCTACTGGTCCTGGAATCCTTGCGGTCCTTCAGTTCGAGATTGATATGCCACGCACACTGCTTCTCAGCGAAATTTTTCCGCCCACGCATGGAGGAAGTGGTCGTTGGTTTTGGGAGATTTACCGTCGGTTTTCACAAGACCGGTTAACGTGTCTTGTCGGCGAGCATTCCGAGCAAGCGGCTTTCGACGTCACGCATACGATGGATGTCGTGCGAACGAACCTGTCGCAGAAGGAATGGGGATTCATCCGACCCACCGGTTGGAAACAGTACTTGGGTAATCTGAAAAAGATTCGCCGGATCGTACGAGACCGGGGAATCGACCGAATCCAATGTGGTCGCTGTTTGCCAGAGGGATGGTTGGCGTGGCTCGCAAAACACACGATTGGCGTGCCTTACGAATGTTATGTCCATGGTGAAGATGTCGAGACGGCCGCGTGTAGTCGCGAGTTGCGGTGGATGGTACGACGTGTGTTGGCATCGGCAGATCGGCTGATTGCCAACAGTCGCAACACGGCTTCGTTATTAGAAGGCCAATGGCAGATCCCCAGCGACCGAATTACGGTTCTCCATCCCGGTGTGGACACTCAACGATTTCATCCGGTCGAACACTCAGACGTCGCTCGGCAAAAACTTGGTTGGCGACACCGGACGGTCATCTTGACGGTAGGCCGATTGCAACGCCGCAAAGGCCAAGACATGATGATTCAGGCCTTGCCGATCATTCGTGACGCGATTCCTAATGTCCTTTATGCGATTGTCGGTGACGGCGAAGAACGAGAGTCGCTCGAAGAGTTAGCCAAGTCTCTCGACGTGCAAGATCGCGTCCAGTTCTTGGGCGGTGTCGACGATGCAACGATGATTTCCGCGTATCAACAATGCGACCTGTTCGCCCTGCCCAACCGAACTGTGGGAAGGGACATCGAAGGTTTCGGGATGGTGCTGTTGGAAGCTCAGGCGTGCGGACGTCCGGTGTTGGCGGGGAATTCTGGCGGAACGGCCGAGACGATGAAGATCGGCAAGACTGGCGTGATTGTCCCCTGCGAGACCAGTGGGCCTTTGGCGGAAGCGGTTGCGAAACTGCTACTCGATCCCCACACCCTCGACGAAATGGGAGCAGCGGGACGGGAGTGGGTCACGACAAATTTCGACTGGGATTCTCTGGCGATCAAAGCCAGTCGGTTGTTCTTCTCAGATGCGGAAACCGCTCTTGCCGTTCACGAGCAATCGGTTCCGTAAGTCCAGCCGGATCCGGAATGACCGAATTCGAACTTGCGATCGTGGAGAATCTCGGCGAGGATTTCCGCCGACTCCACGAGTCTCGGGCCTGGGCGATTGAAGTATTGATTGCCATCGGTGAGGAACACCCGACCGGATTGAACCGCACGCAACTGTTGCCATTCCTTGCGGTCGGTTAACGCGGAAAGCTCCGCCTGAATGCGCGGGATATCGAACCCGCAGGGCATGATGGCAATCACATCCGGGTCCGCTGTTTGCAGATCATTCCAGTCCATCCAGGGGGAATGCTTGCCAGCTGTTCCGAGTAGATTGCGACCGCCGGCGATCTCGACCAACTCTGGCACCCAATTTCCGGCAGCCATCAGCGGATCGATCCACTCCAGACAAACGATCGACGGGCGATCGGGCAGCGTGTTGACTTGCTGACGCAGTCTTAGCAGTCGTGATTGCAAGTCGGCAACCAGTGTTCGACCGCGTTGGGGAACATTGGCGGCATTGGCGACCGTCTGAATGTCATTCCAGACATCCGCCAACGCCATCGGCGATAGTGAGACAATTCGCGGCGAGGATCGCACCAAGTCTTGAATTGCCCGTTCGACATCCTTCAAACTCACCGCACAGACCTCGCACTGGGCCTGCGTGATGATGAGTGTCGGTTCTAACTCATCGAGAACCTTCGTATTGACATCGTAAACCGAAATGGCGTTCTGCAGGACGGCTTTGACTTGCCGATCAATTTCACCACTCGCAGCGGAGGCATCGACTTTGGATCGTGAGCATTCCGGAAGTTCGATGATCCCAGCGGGATAGTCGCACTCGTGCGATCGGCCGACAAGTTGATTCTGCAAACCGAGCGCGCATACGATTTCCGTCGCGCTGGCGATCAGTGAAACAATTCGTTCCGGCATCAGCATGCAATCACGAAACAACGTCGGCGGTTGCGCCAGATGTAGCCACAGCCGGGGCCGGTCGCGATGCGAATTGTCGACCGAAACCGAACAACAGCATCGAGAAGAATCCGCAGCTGATCAGGGAGTTGCGGAAGAACGGCAAACCGGCGATGTAGCAGTCCATCAATCCGCTTGCGGTGTGCGGATAGAAGCCCATCGTCCACCAGCTGCCGAAATTCGTGATCAAGAAGAATGCGACTTCGCTAACGAATGCGAGTGTCAACACAGACATCGCCGAGCATTTGTGACGAAGAAACAGCCCCAGTGTGGCCGTGACCAGGAAGCCGAGGTAGACGAATTCCATACCGCGATAAAACGCCCAATCGAAATTGCCGGAGAACAACCAGATGCCGAGGTCGCCAACGAACAACATGAGCAACGGTGCAAAAAACGCCCATCGTCGATGCGAAAAGTAAGCTGCTCCGAACAACACCGTGGCCGAAAACGGGGAAAAGTTCCACGGGTAGACGGTCTCACTGGGAGTGATTTTCATGCCCCAAATCGCTTCTAACGCATACGGCATCATCCGCATGACAAGAGCATAAATCATCAGCCCAAGAAGCAAGTTCCGCGGAGCGCCGCCCGTGGTTGGGGATTGTTCGCTTGGTCGAGTGGAGTTGTGAGAATTCATGTTCTCTTCGTTTCTGTAGATCCAGGAGAATTCATTCGCAGTTGTATCGAATTCGAGCAAAGTGTGCTACGTCTCCGAGACTGTGCGTGTCGGAAGCACGTCGCTCAGTGTCGTTCCCGGATGGGTAGCACGCCTTTGCGTCCGTCGAGATCACTCGCGGTCGAAGATTTCATCTTGTCGTTGTGGGTCATCGAGATTGCCATTACTGGCAAAGCCGAGTCGGTGTTCCTGCATTAAGTCGGCTTGTTCTTGGGAGACAAAATTGCTGCCCGGAATCTCGATTCGCCATTCTCGCGGTCGGCTTTCGACATGTCCATCGAGGAAGGCGATATTCGCGGTATCGAGGTGTCGGAAGTGAATCGTGGGAAAGTTTTTGCTCGGAGGGATAATCGTCCAGTTTTCTTCGAAGCTAAACTCCGGTGGCGAGAATGAAGTCATTCTGACTTGGGCGGCATCCGCAAACGCAACGGTATTTGTTGTCGAGCGAACGTCCCGAAATTTCCGAGCCAGCGGTGTTCGAGACGGCTGAGCTGTATAGCTTGGCGGTGGGTATTCGACACCGGATTCTCGGGAGAGATACACGGCGTTATAGCCGAACCCAGATGCCGGCCGACCGAAACGCACATTGTCCATTTGCGTTTCACCGAAGTTCGGGCATTGGAACGCCGTGTAGTTGGTTTCCATGAACGGGCTAAGGGGACCGCCAGCAAAGTCGAGTTGCAAGTCAGGATCGGTTTCGTCGTAGTTCACGATCCCAAACCAGAACTGAGCGGCACCTTGACTGCCCGAATAGGTGGCGAGGTAGTGCATGCGGTCGGCGTTCTCGACGACATACGGCACGAACGATTCGTAGTGGATGTCGGCGTAATTGTGCATCGCCAGCGTGATCTGCTTAAGCCGACTGCGACACTGCGTTCGACGGGCCGCTTCACGAGCCTGCTGCACGGCAGGTAATAACAACGCGATCAGAATCGCGATGATCGCAATCACAACTAGCAGTTCAATCAACGTGAATCCGCGGGGCTTCGAAGCGCGGATTCCTAGCGGCGAACCAAAACTCTGCATGACAATCTCCCGTTGTCACGAAATCCGCGCAGTGTGACAGGAGATCGGAAGGAGAAACGAACCGCATGGCCAAGCCAAACGTTTGTTCGCATCGCAGCCGAGACACCCAACCCGCGCAGAGTCCGTATGATCAGTGACGGTTGCAGGCAGGTCTTCTGGCTTTCGGATCGTTCTACTGACTGCGTCTTCCCGCGATGTCGTTTCGCAGTGACTTTTCGACCGCAAGCCGTGATGCACTTGCGATTATGCAGCGTTCGTCCCCGATTACAGCGGCGGGACCGCGCCGGATTCGCACCGGACTTCCCTATTCTTTCACCACCACATGTGGCGAACACCTCAACCGCGACTCATCATAGTGGGGATTGCCCAAACGTCAACGCCTTAGAATTATCAATTCGCTATGGTGTCGAATTGGCACTACTTCATCAAACGAATCGCGAGATCATATTCGGCACCATTCGGGGTAACCGTTACGGTTACTTGGCTCATTCCGGGATCACTGAACATTGGAGGAACTGTTTCCCGGGCGCCTTCAGCCATTGCGTCGGCTTCCGACATTCCGTCGGGAATTGGTGTGCCGTCCGGACGTGCAATGCGGTTGACGGTCACCTTGTAAACACCTTCAACCGCTCCAGCTTGCTGTTCGATGTCGAGCCCGGCAATTGGTGTCGTAAGAGTGTATTTGCCGTTGTCATCCGTCCGGCCATAGGCCGTTTGTGCGCTGTCACCACCGTAGTCCGCTGGGTGGAAAACCACGTTTGCTCCGGCGACCGGTTTGCCATCGGCTGTGACGGTACCCGAAACCGGGATGAGTTTGTCCGCGTAATCCGGTAGTTCCACGCCACCACCGCAACCGGAGACGACAGCAATTGTCAGCAGTAGGCTAGGTGCGTAACTTCGCAAGCGATTTGTCCGGTGCATTCTCGTATGTCTCGATCGAAATGTTGAGCGATGGGATGCTCGGCGTTGTGGAGGAGGCAAGTTTCGGAAGAAGCAAAGAGCGGAGATGCGGAAACACGGGACACGCAAGCACGTTGCAAAACTGTGTCCCGTGAGGTTCCAATCTCTGAAAATCGAAGACCAGCGGGAGAGCCGATTTTTGTAGGTCTTCTTGAATACCGGCTTGGAAAGACCGAATAACTGAGGTTCTCCAATCTCCCCCGGACACTGAGGACATTCAGGCGGTCTAGAACTCTTGAAGGACTTGTCCGTCGGCGATTCGTTCCAAATTGAGGCGGGTAGTTGCATCGGTGGTGTCGCTGATGAATCGCACGCTACCATCGGCCAACATGACTTGAATGCCGCCGGGGTGCCAGCTTCCAGTGTAGGCCCAGCTGCCAAGCAACGGCTTGCGGTCGGTGCCGCCGTAGAAGGTGTTATTCGGTTTGGTAAGTCGCAGGCTCAATCCATTCTGAACCCAACCGCGACCACCCCAATTCGCGTTGCTACCGTTGCCACAGCAAGCTTTACGGGTTTCCGCCATCGCGACGGTGTTCGAGGTGCCGTCCGTGATGTCCGCGATTCGGCATTTGCTGTTGTCGTCAAACATCGTGCGGTTGACGCCCGCTCCCTGCCAGTTGTTACAGGTGTTGTAGTTGTTGTAGTAGACGATGAAGTCGTAGTTCGTCCGTTGGTCTGGCGTTCCGCTCGGCGGGTTGTATGTCGTGCTGGTGCTCGCGCCGACAGGTCCGATATCGGACGGGCACGAGAAAATCGAGAATTCCTGAGCGATCAATGCTCCGTTTGTTGAGGCTTCACCGCCATACAAGGGAATGGACCCGCCAGACGCGTAATCGTCGAAAGCCAAGTTGAAGTTCAACTGCTCATACATGTTGTTGAGGTCCAGGTACGGCAACAGGAAGACCAACCCATTCAGGTTGGACGCCGTCGCTGGTCGAGTCCCAGAGGCACAAGAGCCGCTGTCAATTTGAGCCGGCGGAAAGGTTCGGTAGGTGTCGTGATAATTGTGAAGCGCGAGGCCGAATTGCTTGAGTTTGTTCTTACATTCGGTTCGGCGAGCGGCTTCACGTGCTTGCTGAACGGCAGGAAGTAAAAGGGCAATCAAGATTGCGATAATCGCAATCACGACGAGGAGTTCAATCAGCGTGAATCCACGGTGTAAGCGCACGGGTTTCGCAGTTGTCGACATCGCAGGCCTTCTAGATAACACTCGGTTGGTTCAGCACGGGAGGAAATCGGTAGATCTCAGTAGCGGAAGCGCGGCTGTTTCGGTCGAAAGCAACTCGCGTGCCGAGGTTGGTGAGAATCCGTGCTTTCATGGAACTGCTGGAATGACGACTCGTGAAATCGCTCCGACAGACGTTTTTCCAGAGATTTTACAAGACCTGGATCATAGGCAGGAGTCTGTTGATTCGTTTGGCGACCATGCGCGATAAAGTCGCACCAAGCAATGATTTGAGCGTCGGCGCACGGAAGGCCAGTTGGGATTCATCATCGAATCGACGAATTTGGATTCCGCCGATTCTTTGGGTTGGCTCCCGTGGGTGCTTGTCGAGGTTTCCACGCAAGACTACAATCGTCGCGCTGACCCAGCGGTGCACTGCACTCGCTGTGCGCCCGGAAGTGCACTCACGCTTGAATTCAGTCGTGAGGATCGGTAAGAGGACGTTTTGTAGAATTTCGAACCGCCAGTTAAAAAGTCGTAACGGCTGGCTCAAGCATCGTGAGGAGTGTATCCGTGGCAGCTGTGAAAGTTGGAATTAACGGTTTTGGACGTATCGGTCGCGTGACGTTTCGTGCGTTGGCGGCTCGACCTGAGGAATTTGAAGTCGTTGCCATTAACGATCTCTCCGATCCACAGGCGTTGGCCAATTTGCTGCGGTATGACAGTGTTCAAGGCAGGTTCCCTGGCGATGTCTCAGCCGACGGCGACACGTTGATCGTCAATGGCAAGTCGATCAAAGTTCTTTCCGAACGTAACCCTGCTGACTTGCCTTGGGGAAGCATGGGCGTCGATGTTGCGTTGGAATCGACCGGTTTCTTCACCAAGAAAGCGGCTGATGGCAAACCCGGCTACGATAGCCACCTGACCGCCGGTGCGCGGAAAGTCGTGTTGTCGGCTCCTGCCAAAGACAAACCCGATATGACCGTCGTGACCGGTGTCAACGACGATCAACTCACCAGCGAACACAAGTCGATCTCCAACGCGAGCTGCACCACCAACTGCTTGGCTCCGATGGTCAAAGTGTTGCAAGACGATTTGGGTGGCATCGAGCACGGCTTGATGACGACCTGTCATGCTTACACAAACGATCAAAAGATTGCCGACCAAATTCACTCGGATCCTCGTCGGGCTCGTGCTGCGGCAATCAACATCATTCCGACCTCGACCGGAGCTGCTAAAGCGGTTGGTCAAGTGATTCCTGAAGTGGATGGCTTGCTGACCGGGATTGCTCTGCGGGTTCCGGTTCCGGCCGGTAGTATCACCGACTTGGTGGTCAATCTGAAGGAAGACAAGTCGGCTGACGAAATCAACGCCGCGATGAAGGCTGCCGCTGAAGGCAAGCTGAAAGGCGTGATGCAGTACACGACCGATCCAATCGTTTCGACCGATATCATCGGTAATTCCCACAGCTGTATTTTCGATGCCTCTTGGACCACCAAAATTGGTCCGAAGATGGTGAAGATCTTGGGTTGGTACGATAACGAGTATGGATATTCGATGCGAACCGCAGACATCATCAAGAAAGTCGCCGGTTTGTAGAATCCGTTCGAAGTCAGCCTGGCGAGATGCCGACAAATTGTCTGCGTTTCGCAGTCAGACACATAGCCGAGGCCGTAACTTCTTGCGGTCTCGGTAAGTCTGGCTTGCCGTTTTGATGGTACAGGGTTCTAGCGATTGCGTCGTGTTGGTTGTCGTTTCCTCGGACTCGCACTAGACGACAGACCATTCGCAAGACACAATAGTCGCTTGAGGAGTGAGGACGCTCAAACCCTCAAAGCAACCAAGTGTAGTTAGATCGAATTCAATGAGTCGGCAGGAAGTTCAAAATCAACTCGCCCAGGCGACCCCAGTGATTGCACCTTCGATGCTTAAGTGCGATTTCGGTCGGCTTCGTGAGGAAGTCGAATCGCTTGTCTCGGCTGGAGCTGGCCTGATCCATTGGGACGTGATGGACGGCAACTTCGTGCCGAATTTGTCTTACGGCGCGATGGTGATCGAGAGCGTTCGCAATGTGGGAGACATCCCTTGCGAAGCTCATCTGATGATTTCTGATCCCGAGAAGTACGTCGACGAGTATTTGCAAGCCGGCTGCGACATTGTTACGTTTCATGTCGAAGCCATCGACGATCCCCTGCCGCTTTTGGAGAAAATTCGCCGCAATGACGCGTTGGCGGGTTTGGCATTGAATCCGTCGACGTCAGTGGAGACAATTCAACCGTACCTGACAGCTTGCGACCTGGTCTTGGTGATGAGTGTCGAGCCCGGGTTCGGTGGGCAAAAGTTTATGCCGTCGGCTTTGGAGAAGCTGGCGAAACTCCGGGACGTTCTCCCGGACGGAGTGCGGTTGTCGGTCGATGGAGGAATTGGACCAGGAACAACCGGCCAAACGGCCTCTGTCGGTGCTGATACATTTGTGGTTGGAAGTGCTATCTTTAATTCCAATGATTATTCGGAAGCGATTACGATGCTACAATCGGAAGCCCAATCGAGTTAATCGGAGGTTACAGCCGGTCGTTGTGATTCAGTAAGCGTTCCTGACCCAACGACTCCGCGTCAAATTTCAGACTGACCGATGTAGACAGGGAGCAATTGTCGGCCTGTCGCATGTCAGTTTTCTCTCATGTGAATTGAACCATGCCACAGGTCGTCATTATTCGGCCCGGATGCACGGATTTCGCCGAACAGAACCGTATTCAAGGTTCACTCGACATCCCGTTGAATCCTCGCGGACTTCAACAAGTCGAGGAAGTGGTTCTGCAATTGAGCCAATGCCCGCTGGAAGTGATTTACGCCGATCCAAGCGAGGCGTCTCGCCGCACCGCTGAAGCGATTGCGGACGAACTTGGGATTCCTGTCAAACTCTCCGAGGACCTACGAAACCTCGACCAAGGGCTTTGGCAGGGTTTGCAGATCGACGATATACGGCACAAATATCCGAAAGCGTACAAACAATGGCAGGATTCTCCGGAAACGATTTGCCCGCCCGAAGGGGAAACGGTTCCTGAGGCTGTCGAGCGAGTCCGCCGGGTGTTGCGGAAGCCGCTCAAGAAACGTAAGGTGATTGGAGTCGTCGTTGCCGAACCGTTGGCAACTATCATTGCTTCAATCGTCCGTAATGAACGTATGGAAATTCCCGAGCCTAATTGCCAATGTCATTCGGCTCCGCGTTTGGAGTTCGTGGAATCGAGCGGGACAATCGCAGAATCGCTGCCCGAAGAACTCGCACCCGTGGGAGTTTCTGGTCATAGCGCCGATGTTACCGAAGCGTCACACCCTCATGAAAAGGATGCACCGTGAGCGGGGGACCACAAACTGAGTCGGCCATTACCGCGTCAGAGACAACAGCGACGTCTGGAAACGGATCGAATGGGGAAAGCGGTCGAACAGTGAAGCGTCCGAAACGAGGCGTTCCGGAAGGATTATGGATTCGCTGCGATGGCTGTCATGCGACAGTGTTTCGCAAGCAAGTCGAGCAGAATCTTGGTGTCTGCCCGGAATGCGATCACCACTTTTACGTGCCAGCTCAAACTCGAATTGCTCAGTTGTTGGACGAAGACAGCTTCGAGGAATGGTTCGAGGATCTCTCGCCATGTGACCCGTTGGAATTTCGAGATAAGAAAGCCTACGCGGACAGACTCGTCGCCGAGCAGAAGAAGACGGGCCTCAAAGATGCCTGCGTTGTCGGTCGCGGTTACATGCGTGGACGACCTTTAGTCCTCGGGTTGACCGATTCAGCATTCATCATGGGAAGTATGGGCTCGGTCGTTGGTGAGAAACTGACGCGGGCCATCGAAAGCGCGACAAAGCGAAAATTGCCGGTGGTGATCGTTAGCGGATCCGGCGGTGGCGCTCGGATGCATGAAGGCATTTTGTCTTTGATGCAGATGGGGAAGGTCTCCGCCGCACTTGCGCGTTTTCACGAAGCTGGCGGATTGTTTGTCTCAGTGCTGACTAACCCCACGATGGGCGGCGTCGCGGCAAGTTTTGCGTCACTCGGCGATATCATCATTGCTGAGCCGAAAGCCCTCATCGGTTTCGCCGGTCCGCGTGTGATTGCAGCGACCGTGAAACAGTCGCTACCGGAAAACTTCCAAACCAGTGAATTCTTGCTTGAGCACGGGTTCGTGGATCGTATTGTCGCGCGGCGGGATCTCCGCAGCGAGATTGCTCGGATCATCGATTACTGCGGCCAGTAATTTTTTCCTCCCGCCTTCGGATTCTGTTTGGTGATCGATTTTTTCAAGAAGCTGCTCGGCAATCGGAAGAAAATCACGAACACAGACATCGACAGCCGCTTCAACAAAGTCGGTCGTGTCGGGCATGGGACCATGTCCAAGGTTTGGAAGGCCATCGATTACAACACCGGTCGCACTGTCGCGCTCAAGGTGCTCGATAAGGAAAAGACCGAAAAACTGGAGGCTCGGTTTGCGGGTCTCGATCGGCCGTCCGAGGGCGAAATTGCGATGCAACTCAAGCATCCCAATGTCGTCCGGACCCTGGAACACGGTTGGACCCAGGACGCCGAGCAGTTCTTGGTTATGGAGTACATCGAAGGCAACGGGCTCAGCTTTCATGTCCTCAACCAGAGCAAATTGCTGCTAGAGAAACGACTCGATTTCACGATTCAGTTGGCTCAGGCGATCGAATACTTCCACCGCGAAAACTGGATTCACCGCGACATCTGCCCGCGGAATGTCATGGTCGATAATGACAATGTGGTGAAGCTGATCGACTTTGGTTTGGTCGTGCCGAACACGGCAAACTTCCGTAAGCCTGGCAATCGGACCGGGACAGCTCAATACATGGCTCCCGAGTTGGTCAAGCGACAGCCCACCGACCAACGGATCGACGTGTACTCGTTTGGCGTGACCGTCTACGAGATGTTCACGAAGAAGCATCCGTGGGAGTTGAAATCCAGTTCGTTCGAGGCTGTGGTGCAGGCGATCAACAGCCCCCCGACTCCCGTTCAGGAGTACTGTCCGCAGATCGACGAACAGTTGGGCGAAATTATCATGAAGTCCATTGCTGCTCAGCCGAACGATCGGTGGTCGTCGATCTCGCGGATGCTCGAGGCACTTCGAGGGGTGCAAGCCCGGACTCCCGCTGGTCTGGCCGATTCTTAAGTGCGAACGCTTCGCATACCATTTTCGACCGGAAACACCTCGCGACGTTGAATTGATCCATGCAGCATCTAGCCGACTTGAACCCGCCGCAACGTGAGGCGGTTCTCACCGATTCGGGACCGCTGTTGGTTTTGGCCGGTGCAGGAACCGGAAAAACTCGTGTCATTACATTCCGCATGGCCGAGTTGATCCGTAACGGCGTCCCGGCGGATCGGATTCTCTCGGTCACGTTTACGAATAAAGCCGCTCGGGAAATGTTACACCGGGCGATGAGTTTGCTCGGCGGACGACGGAAAACGAAGCCGATCATTTCCACGTTTCACTCGCTATGCGTGAAGATTCTGCGACAGGAAATTACGGCTCTTGGATACCCCGCAGACTTCACGATTTACGATCGTGGTGATCAGGAAGCCGCCGCCCGGACCGCTCTTCGGGATATTCGTGTCACCGATCAAACAATGCGTCCTAACGATCTGCTGAACCGGATCAGTCAGTGGAAGATGGCGGGAGTCGCACCAGATCGGGCGAAAGACTTCACCGATCACGATCTCGATTTCCTCGCAGCGACTGCATACCGCCGATATCAACAGAAGCTCAAGTCATGCGGTGCGGTCGATTTCGATGATTTGCTGTTGCTCACGTTGCAGTTGTTCGATGAGTTTCCCGAGACGCTCGAACGTCAGCAAAAGCGATTTGATTATGTGCAGATCGACGAGTACCAAGACACCAACGGCACTCAGTTTCAGATCATCGAGAAACTCGTCGAGCCGCATCATAACATCTGTGTGGTCGGTGACGATGACCAATCGATTTACGGCTGGCGGGGGGCGGAGGTCGAGCACATTCTGAACTTTGCCGGTCATTTCCCCGGTGCGAAAGTCGTGCGGCTCGAAGACAATTACCGCTGCACCGATCGGATTCTCGATCTCGCTAACCGATTAGTGCGACACAATTCGGCTCGGCACGACAAAGTTTTGCGGGCCCACAAGCGTGCGGTGAGCGATGTTCGTTGTTTTGCGTTCGAGGATGAAACCAAAGAAGCCGAGTTTGTCGTCAACGAAGTCGAACAGTTAGTGAATCGACAGAAAGTCGATGCGAGCGATATTGCAGTTCTCTTCCGCACGAACGAGCAACCCCGTGTCTTCGAACAAGAGTTTCGCCGCAAGCGGGTGCGATATGTGTTGCTGGGTGGGCAGTCATTCTTTGATCGTCGCGAGATCAAGGACATGCTCGCGTACTTGAAGCTGCTGGCAAACCCGGCTGATGAAGTTTCGCTGCTGCGAATTATCAACACGCCTGCACGAGGGGTCGGAACCACGTCCGTTGAAAAACTTCTGGAACGTGCGGTCAAAAGTGGCAGGACGTTGTGGGAGACACTGCCTGTTGCGGTCGAAGCGGGTGATGTTTCCAAGAAGGCCGCACAGTCGGTTGTCGCGTTTTACGATTTGTTGAATCGCTACCGGGCTCGGTTTCAAGAAGCTCCCAAGGCAATGGCGGAGCATGCAGAAGCGTTGATCAAGGAAATCGGCTACGACAATGAAATTGCCAAGCAGTACCCGAAAGAGGAAATTCGAGCGACCAAACGCGCCATGCTCGATCAACTAGTAACAGCGCTTCGAGAACATGCCGAACGCACGGCGAAACCTACGTTGATCAATTTTCTTGAAGAGTCGGCATTGATCGGTGGGGAAGACGGCTTTGGCAAAAGTGACCCGATGAAAAGTGATGGAGTTCGCTTGATGACGCTGCACTCCGCGAAGGGGCTGGAGTTCTCGCGGGTCTACTTGGTTGGATTAGAAGAAGGCATTTTGCCGCATCGTCGGTCGCTAGAAGTCGGTGAAAAAAGCATCGCGGAAGAACGGCGGTTGGCGTACGTTGGCATCACGCGGGCGAAAGATCACCTGACACTCACACGCGCCGTCGCTCGAACCAAGTGGGGACGCAAACGGGATTCGCATCCGTCACGCTTCCTCTGGGAAATGCAAAACGCCAAAACCGCTCGCGAGCCGTGACCTCTATTGCAGGTATAGAAACTCGTTGGTGCTGAGCATCATTTGACACCAATCGACAAAGGCGAGGCGTTGAGCCTTGGTGGCATCGGCTTCGTTGTGCAGATCGGCTTGCGTTTTTACAAACTCTTGCGAGATCGCCGATTCTTCGGAAGTCGGCTCGCGGCTGAATAACAATTCGTAGACTTGGCGAATGGCTTCAGCGGTTTCGACTCCATCGGTGCGATTGGCAAGTCCTTCGGCGTACTGGCGAGCCTGCGGGCTATTGAGAAACGCGAGTGCTTGAGGGGCAACAGTTGTGGTACTCCGCCGCCCAATGCCGACGAGATGTTCCGGCCAGTCGAAGAGCATCATTGTCGGAATGAGTTGGCTGCGTTTGATGAAGAAGTAAATGCTCCGCCGTCGCATGTTTTGATCGAGAGTACCGGGGCCGAATGGCGTCTCATCGAGCAACCCGCTAACCGCAAGCATACCATCGCGGATGGCTTCAGCTTCGAGTCGGCGCGGTGTCCAGCGACCGAATAGCGAAGTTCGCAACGCGAGTTTCTCCGGCGATGCGTCGTTGTCTACCGCTTGTTGCCGATAGGTTTGGCTCATCACGATCAACTTGTGCAATCGTTTGAGCTTCCAACCGTGATGAACGAGATCGACCGCGAGCCAATCCAACAACTCAGGATGCGAGGGACGTCCGCCCTGGAAACCAAAGTCGCTTGGCGTACTAACAATGCCACGTCCGAAATGGTAATGCCACAACCGGTTGACTATCACGCGGGCCGCTAGATGACCGGCTCCGTCTTGTGTATCCGTCAGCCAATTTGCCAAACCGGTTCGACGGTAACTCTGTTGGACGCCATCTGGAGCGGCGGTTTTCCAGAACTCATCGGTTCGACCGTTCCGCTTGAGGACGCCGAGATACCCCGGTTCCGCCACACCGTCTTTCTGCGAGGCATCGCCCCGCTTGAGAAAGTGCACCTGTGGATAGAAGTGCGGAAAGCCTCTGCCATCCGCGTGGTGCTTCATATGCGGGTACCCCTCCGACGTGACTTGCACTTTGACTTTCGGGACTGCGGGGGCTTGTTCTCCCTTCGGCGGTTTGATCACAGGACCTGCGGGAAGTCCGGTAGCGGACTCGCGAGGCAAATCAATTTCACTGCGGATCGTCGTCGCAAAAGTCGCGGCGAGTTGATAGTAATCGCGTGACGAGATGGGATCAAATTTATGATCGTGACAGCGAGCACATCCGACCGTCAGCCCCAAGATCGAAGTGCCGATGGTGCCGATCATGTCATCCAACTCATCGTAGCGGGCGGATTCAAATTCTTGTTCGGTGAGTTGTGTCGGGAATGCACCGGCACCAAGGAAACCAGTTGCCATCATTGCGAGAGGGCTCTCTGGCGCAAATTCATCGCCGGCAATTTGCCAGCGGATGAACTGATCGTAAGGTATGTCGTCGTTGAGTGCTTGAATCAAAAAGTCGCGGTAGTGGTAAGCGTGGGGACGGTTGTAGTCTTGTTCGTAACCGTGACTTTCCGCAAACCGAGCCACATCCATCCAATGTCGCGCCCATCGTTCCCCGTAGTGCGAAGAGGCCAACAACGAATCCACAAGTTTTTCGTACGCTTTCGGACTCGGGTCCGCGACAAAATCTGCAACCTGTTGGGGTGTCGGCGGCAAACCAAGTAAGTCGAACGACAACCGACGAATCAGTACTTTGCGGTCTGTCGAAGGAAGTAGGTCCAAGTCGTCTGCGGCAAGACGGTGTCGAATGAAGGCGTCGATCGGGTGTTGGTCGGGGCTGGTTTTTCCGTCGTGATCAGGGGGAGAAACGACTTGCAGCGGGCGAAAGGACCAGAACTCTCGATCGGCATCGGTCACCGGGGAACGACTTGCCGGAGTGGATTGAGAGTCGATGAGTGGTTTGTCGAACGGAGCCCCCAAATCAAGCCACTTCGCGATATGAGCAATCTCGGTTTCCGAAAGCTTCGGCGCTTTAAACGGCATATGGGGTTCGGCGGTATGCCGAATCAGTTCCATCAAATAACTGTCGTCCGCAGTTTTGCCCACGTAGCCGCTGTCGAGCAATGCCTTGCGAGTGGATAAGTCGAAGTCGGCTTTGGTCGATTTTCCGCCATGACATTCCACGCATTTATCGATGAGTATTGTACGGACCCGATCTTTGAATACGACCAGTCCCGCTTTCATCTTTTCGGAATGATCTGCTTCGATGTTCGGTTTCGTTTCTTCTGCCTGGACGATATTCGGTTGTACGACCAAGAAAATCAGAAGAAGGTACGATGCGAAACGCGGATCGACGACGCTCATGCTATTACCCTAAAAACCGTGGTTCGTCAGACGATGCAAGTATTTGAGACAGTATCATCAGACGAATAAGTGTCGGTGCATTTTAGCCGTCTTAGCATGGCATTGCGAGTTGCGAACGAGCGATCGGAATTTGAGAGTCTGTTCTCTCTGGACATTGATGCTATGATGTCTGCGATCGACGGTGAGGTTGATAGTCACAAATCGAGCCATGAACCACTTCGGTGACTGGGGCTTCCGCAACTGGGACACCGCGACGACCAAAGAGAAACGAAAGAGCTATATGCCAACTTCAAATAAATCCAAAGGTCCTAAGCGACCGGTCGGCAAAGACAAACGAGTTCGTGGTGTTCGCACACAAGAACAACGAACCGGTGTGCCATCACAAGTTCGGCGGGTGTGGACCGGACGTTCGTACCCACTCGGTGCAACTTGGGATGGCAAGGGCGTCAACTTTGCGCTCTATGCCGAAAACGCGACTAAGGTTGAACTCTGCTTGTTCGACTCACCCGATGCAAAGCAGGAATCAATTCGCATCCCGATGCCGGAACAGACCGATCTCGTTTGGCACTGTTATCTCCCTGATGTCATCCCCGGCCAAATCTATGGGTATCGGGTGCACGGCCCATACGATCCACCGCAAGGCCATCGCTTTAATCCGAACAAGGTGCTGCTCGATCCTTACGCGAAAGCTATTGCTCGGCGGGCCGAGTGGGATGATTGTTTATTCGGATACGAGATTGGTCATCCCGATGCAGATTTGTCGTTCGATTCCCGCGATAGTGCTGCCCATGCTCCGCTTGCGATGGTCGTCGATCCGGCGTTCACATGGGGCGATGATCGACGTCCAAATCATCCGTGGAATCGCACCGTAATCTACGAAATGCACGTTCGCGGCTTCACCAAGCTTCATCCCGAACTCCGTGAGGAATGGCGTGGAACTTACATGGGGTTGGGTTCGGAAGCGGCGATCGATCACCTCACGAATTTGGGCGTTAATGCCGTCGAACTCTTGCCGGTGCAATACTTCCCGAACGATCGGCACTTGGTCGAGAAAGGTCTGAACAATTATTGGGGGTACAATACTCTCGGCTATTTCGCACCGCAGACATGGTTCTCGTCTGAGTCGGAGGGCTTAGATACCGTTCGTGAATTCAAAACGATGGTGCGAAACCTGCACGCAGCCGGGATCGAGGTTATCCTCGACGTTGTGTACAACCACACGGCGGAAGGCAACCAAATGGGACCGACGTTGTCATTCCGCGGAATCGACAACGCTGCTTACTATCGTGTCTCGCCTGAGGATCCCCGGTATTACATGGACTACACCGGGTGCGGCAACACCTTCGCCATGACCAACCCCCGCGTACTGCAACTGATCATGGACAGTCTGCGGTACTGGATTCTGGAAATGCATGTCGACGGGTTCCGCTTCGATCTCGCTAGTACTCTCGCACGAGAACTTCACGAAGTGAACAAGCTGGGTGCGTTCTTTGATATCATTCACCAAGATCCCATTATCAGCCAAGTCAAGTTGATTGCCGAGCCATGGGATCTCGGAGAAGGCGGTTACCAGGTGGGGAACTTCCCGATCGGGTGGTCTGAATGGAACGGCAAATACCGTGACACGGTGCGGAGTTTCTGGAAAGGTGACGGCGGCGTGGTGAGTGAATTCGCTACCCGGTTCTGTGGCTCGAGCGATCTCTATGAATGGTCGAGTCGCCGTCCTCACGCCAGCATCAACTTCATCACCTGTCACGATGGTTTCAATCTAAACGACTTGGTTTCGTATAACCACAAACATAACGAAGCCAACGGCGAAGACGGAAACGATGGAGCCGACGACAACATTAGTTGGAACTGTGGTGTGGAAGGCCCGACCGATGATCCGGAAATCATCGAATTCCGCGAACGCAAAAAACGCAGCATGTTGGCGACGCTGATGTTCTCGCAAGGTGTGCCGATGCTACTTGCGGGGGATGAGATCAGTCACACGAAACAGGGCAACAACAACACCTACTGTCAGGACAATGAACTGACTTGGCTCAATTGGGATCTGGACGAGCGGAAGGAAAAACTGCTTGCCTTCACTCGCGAAGTGATCCGAATTTGGGAAAACCAACCGGTGTTGCGTCGTCGTCGATTCTTCCACGGTGAAGCGATTGAAGGTTCGAATGCGTCCGATATCGCTTGGTTGTATCCGGACGGCGAAGAAATGGACGCGGACGGTTGGAACACCGGGTTCGCGCGCAGCGTGGGTGTGATTTTGTTCGGAGACTCAATCGATGTCGATGAACATGGCGAACAGATTACCGGCGACACGCTCGTGCTGTTCTTCAATGGCGATCAAGCCAATGCCATCGACTTCACGCTTCCGATGACCGACGAAAGTTATCCTTGGCAGTTGGTGCTCGATACCGCCAATCCAGACGCCGAAACTGAAGTCTTCCCTGCCGAGTCTCAGTACACGGTTCAAGCGGCAGCACTTGTGATGTTGCGGCTGAAAACCCCTGATGACGTCAAGACCGTGCATTAGGCTTGTAGAGCAGTTGACGTTTGATCGTCGCGGTTTGTGTCTTGTGGAGGTCGGAAGTCACCGGTTACTCGGGACCTTCACAGACACAGAAAGCCGTACTACGGTCTACAATCGATTCTTCTCAGAATGTTGCTTGATGCCAGCGACTTTGCTGCCGATGCGGTTGTAGAACCGGCGATCAGACGGACAAAGTTCGCGATCGAGATAAGTCTCTAGAAACGCATTGACGCTCCAGCCGTCTAGGTCGCGGGCAGAGTACAATAACTGTGAAAGGTCTTTGACCACCCAGTGACGACTCAGTCGAGCCAACTTCCGGGCCCGACCGAGATCGATCACAAGGATCTGCGACCAAACATCGTGCGTCGGGACTAAAAGGTGTCCCAGGTAGAAGTCTTGGTGGTGCAAGCCGGCGTCGTGCATTTGACGCGCTAACTTCGCAACGAGAACCGACATTCGCTCAACATCATTCGACGACGTCGTTGGATCGCTGAGATAATCCGACAGCTTGCGACAGTTTTCGATCGCTGCGGTAATTAGAAACGAACGACGGCCGTCTTCACCGAGGGCGACCGGTGTCATGGTGGGAATGTCGGCTGCTGTGAAATCTTGGATTGCGGTCCATTCATTGCGTGCGCCGAGAATCGGTCGACGGAGTCGCAAGTAAGGTTTGAGATATTCCCGCCAAGGCGATGGCTCATGTCGTTTGATATAAAACGCGTGCTCGACGCCATCGGGGCCCGTCAGTGTGAAGCGACTCGTCACCCGCTCGGCGAGCACATTTTTGGCGACCGTCCCAAGTGAGGCATCCATGAGTGACGCGAAAGTCAGCCGATCGTTGTGACGGAAGGTTTCGACGAAATCGTTTGCGATCTGCAAGCGACCGTGATCAAAAACCGTGGTTTCCAACGGTGATGTCTTCGGAACATCAAGCAGCCCGCTTTTCATCAAGCACTTCCTCAAAAAGTTGTAGCGTCTGACGGATGTTGTTCTCAATGGGCATTTGCCGAGCCGTTTCCACGCAGCGGACGGACATCGTTTCTCGGTCGTTTGTCGAGAGATCGAAGTGCATGTTGATTCCCTCGGTCATTTCATCCACGGAATGCACCGTCGGCACCAACCAACCCGTCTTGCCCGGAGTCACAATGTCGGCACCGCCCGAAGTTGTGGACGTCATCACCGGCAAACCACAGGCCATCGCTTCCAGGTTGACGTTCGGAAACGGTTCGTACGCGGTCGGCAAAATGAATAAGTCGCCAGCTCCGTAACAGCGTTGGATGTCGCTGCGTCTTCCGGCGAAATGCACGCGATTGCCAATTCCGAGTTGGTCGGCAATTCGCTGAAACTTACGAACCGGTCCCGTGCCGAGGACCAGTAGTTCGGTTTCATGATGCTTCGAGTTTGCAATGGCTTCGAGAATCGAACGCAACCCCTTGCCTTCGAAATCCATCGACGCAAACACCAGCAGCGGCACATCCGGTGAAATGCCAAGTTCTTCCCGAACAGCTTTGCGTTCGGTTTGCACACCCGGGTGAAAGAGTGTTGTGTCGACGCCGTTGTAAATCGTGCGGAGTTTCTCTTCGGGCACGTTGTAATACTTCCGCACGAGATCGCGATCCAAGCGGGACTGCGTTACCACACGGCGGACCGAGTCATCATTGTAGATCACGCGTTCTAATTCGATTAGCGTGCGATGTCGAGGATTCATCCGCTGTATCGACCGGGTAACTCCATTGCGATACCGCACGCCAAGCCAGTGGGATTGCAACCGCTCCGTCACGCGGACAGCGTCGAGGCCGAAAGACCGTCCGATGCCATATGTGATATCAAACTTTCGCTCTCGGGCGATCTGTCCTGCTCGGATGGCAAAAGAGCGGTTGTGCAATGCAGACGTCAGCCGATTCGTTCGCACCGGCAGAAATTCGACTTCGTCGATGAGATCCTCGTCGATACGCTCGCCAATAACGCTCACTTGATGGCCAAGTTTCTGAAATTGCCGGGCGAGCGTGACCGTGTAGCGTTCGGATCCCCCGGCTTGAAGTGAGAATCGTTTTTTAACGAAGGCAATGTGCATCACGATTCTCGGAGCTGAGGAATTCACGCGGCACAGGTTCAATTCAGGTGCGGCGTACTTGATGAGAGTGAGTTTTGTGTGTCACTGGTTCTGCCAGTGCGAGTCTCGGCGAGTGTTGGAACGGTAAAGCACTGGCGAAGCCAGTGGCATACTAGGAAAAGCTTTGGTTCAATGGGCTACGCGACGCGACGTGATTGCGGCTGTTGGTTCAGCAATTCGCAAGCGGCCCGAAACACACTATCCGGCGTGAGTTCGTTCATGCAGCGATGATGTTGCAACGGGCACACACGTTTTTGACACGGCCCGCACTCCATATCTAACTGCAAGTGAACCGCCTTGGGTGCATAGGTTTCGCTCCAGGCGATGTGCGTTGGCCCGAACAGCGTGACTGCAGGGACATCGAAGGGTTGGGCGAAATGTCGCGGGCCCGAGTCCGTCGTCACCAACAGTTCAGCCGACTCGACACAGGCTTTCGTCAAACCGATGCTTGGAGGAAACTCTGCAAGGCTCGTCACGAATTGGTGCCGGGTTTCGTTCACAATCTGTCGGGCGATTTCTCGTTCCGCAGGTCCACAAAGAACAAGCACCGATTTTCCCAACTCATCTGCGAATCGATTCGCTAACGCGGCAAAGTGTTCCGCAGGCCAATGTTTCGCGGCTCCGAACGCCCCTCCGGGGTTCAAGCAAACAAGTGGACGTTCCCGCAACAATGCCGGCTGCGTATTCCAAAAGTCAGCCAATTGTTTGCGGTCTTGCGGTTGTACGACGAGTTCCGTTTGCTTGGAAGTCGGACGACAGCCGAGCTGTTCCGTCAGCCGGAGATACTCATCGAGAACAGGGTTTGGCTCCGACTTGGGTTTCGGACGCACCGGGTGAGTTAGTAGCAACGTCCGGCCGTCTCGGGCAAATCCAACACGCGTGGGAGCACGGGAAACACACGCCATCAAAGCCGATCGCATCGAATTCGGCAGCAGGACGAGCGTATCAAATTGCTCACGATACAATGTCCGCGCCATCCGCCAACCCTGAAGATTCCGGTCTTTGCCGCGGGGGTTGTAGAACATCACTCGGTCCAGGCTATCCAGACCGGCGAGGACGTCTGCAACATAGGGACGGCAAATTCCGACAATCTCCGAGCACAGAAATTGCGTTCGCAAGGCCCGCAGTGCCGGCGTTGCCATCACAGCATCGCCGATCCAGTTAGGGAGAAAAACACCGATTTTCATGGGTTACTCTCGCGCGTGCGACTTGTTTAGGGAAGCGGGCGGCGATTTCGTGTCAACGGGACGATTGATCAACCAGCTTTGCGTTCGGGCAGTGACGGGTCGGTGTCGGTATTCCGAGCAGACGGATGCGGCAGGACATCCGGAGTGTCGAGACCTCGGATGCGTTGCAGAATCCGTGTCGTCGACATGCCAGGAGTTTCACCCATCGGTTTTACCGTTCCGCCATACGCTTCCACCATTTCCCAGCCGACGATTTCTTCTTTGGCATAGGTTCCGCCTTTGACAAGCATGTCCGGCTGCAGAGATTCGATGACCGCGTGAGGTGTGGACTCGTCGAACACGACGACATAATCCACAGCTTCGAGCGCGGCCAACATGGTGGAGCGATGAATCTGATCGAAAATTGGACGGTCGTCTCCTTTGCCCAAACTCCGAACACTGGCATCACTATTGATCGCGACCACAAGACAATCGCCTTCACGGGCAGCTTGCTCGAGATACCCGACGTGTCCGATGTGAAGCAGATCGAAGCAACCGTTGGTCATCACAATGCGTTGCCCAAGTTTTCGGCGGGCAGTGATGTGACGTTTCACGTTGGTAAGTTCGGTGACTTTGTCTTCTACCGACCGGGCACCATGTAGCAGGTCGGCAATGATTTCTTCGCGGCTCAGGGTGACGACACCGATTTGCTCAACTTCCAATCCGCCAGCGACATTCGCGAGTTTGCAGAGATCGCTCGTTGAAATCCCCGCCGCCAGACCGAGCCCGATCGTGGAGATGACCATGTCCCCTGCCCCCGTGATATCGCAAACTTCACGCTTCCGCGTGGAGTGCATCTCGCGACGACCGTCGGCATGGACGAGGGCAATGCCATCGCTGTCGAGCGTGACGTAAATGTGATCGAGATTCAGTTCTCGACAAAGTTGCTCGCCAGCGGCAAAGGCTTCTTCAGTCGTATTAATGGTACGACCAGTCATGCGGCCAGTTTCTACGCGGTTCGGTGTAATCGCGGTGGCGCCTGCGAAGTGAGCCCCTGCTCCGCTACCGGGCGGATCGGCCAACACCGGGATTCCTGCTTTCCGAGCCTGCTCGATGACCGGGGCGACGACCTCCGCGGTGCACACGCCTTTGGCATAGTCGGAAATCAAAATGGCATCGAACTCGGACAACCGACTCAGAATACATTTGCGGATCTCGTCGGCAATTTCCGTCGAGACCGCCTCACGAGTTTCTCGATCAACCCGCAACATTTGATGGGGATGACGATGCGGTGCATGTCCGAGGTAGCGTTGTTTCACGGTGGTGGGACGAGACGGATCGTCGACAACGCCCGCACAGTCGGCTCCAATTTTTTCCAGTTGTCGTCGCAGAACTTGAGCATCGGCATCGGCACCGACGACTCCGGCAACGGTCACTTGGGCATTTAACCCGCAGAGCATCTGAGCAACATTCGCCGCTCCGCCGAGTCGGACTTCTTGTCGCTCTTCCCGCAATGTGACAACGGGAGCTTCCTGGCTGATTCGCTCGGCATCGCCCCAGATGTAGCGATCGAGAATCAAATCTCCCAGGACGAGCAATCGCGGTTCTCCCAGGCCCTCGACGGCGTTGATGAGATGATAAGACATTGGTTTGTCTGGCCTTATGCTGACAAGGGGCAATCCGGATTCCGAACAGACCGCGACAGTTCAACCACGGGATTCGGGAAGCGGCGGTATGGTGGCAACCGACCGCAAATGCGTCAATCCCGATTCGGACGCCCTCTGGGCATTCTCGATGATTATCGCTGCTGATATAGCGCGCGTTGGTGCTTTCGTTTTGGGCAGAGACGTTGCCCGATGTCTAAGCATGTTTGCTTCGAGAAGGTCGTGTTCAAAAAAAGAGTGCCTGCTTTCACAGGGAAAACCCGTTTTTTTTCATCGAAAATTCCTGTTGCTCAGAACTCGGGCAGGTCAGGCATACGAATTGCGTTCTGCTCATTTTATTGAAAGTCCACAGCTTCCGATCATGCGGGTTGGTCTCTCCCTCCACTCCCCCGCGAACATTGATTGGAGAGAACTCGGAATCAACTTGAACGTCATGATGCGAAGTCGCGATGGCTGGGTCGGTGCTGCCTGCGAATCGTCTTCGTTTCCCACTTGAACATTTTGTTGTCCACCGTGATGCACCATCTGCGAAAGGGAACCATCCATGAAACGCTTACTTGCGCTCGGAGCACTTCTGAGCGGCATTCTTTTCCTCAGCCCAGTCCTCGGTCTGGCCCCTGTTTATGCACAGGACGAAGAACCAACCGCCGAAGCCAGTCCAGAAGCGGGTGGTGAAACCGAAGAGGCCGAAACCGAAGAGGCTCCTGCGGAAGAGGAAGATCCTTACGCTGCCATCCCGATGGATACGCAAATTTGGTACGGGATCGGCAACGTTATCCTTTTCGTCTGTGCGGTTCTGGTGCTGTTTATGCAGGCCGGATTCGCGATGGTGGAATCAGGCTTCAATGCCTCGAAAAACACTGTCAACATCCTCTTCAAGAACGTGATGGACCTTTGCTTGGGAGCATTATTGTTCTGGGCAATCGGGTACAACATTATGTATCCCGGTGCGTGGGGTGACGGCAACCCGAACGGGTACTTTGCAATGCCTGACTCGATCGGGCGTCCGGAAGTCCAAGATGCAGAGGGTTTGAGCGGGACAAGCTTGTCTCCGCAATCGGACTTCTTGTTCCAAGTCGCGTTCGCTGCGACCGCTGCCACGATCGTCTCCGGTGCTGTCGCCGGCCGTATGAAGTTCGGTGCTTACCTGATCTACAGTATGATTCTGACGGCGATCGTTTACCCGATCAGTGGTTCGTGGAAATGGGGTTACGGATGGTTGGATGCAAAAGGCTTCCACGACTTCGCTGGCTCGCTGATTGTGCACGCAGTAGGTGGTTTCGCCGGGTTGGCTGGTGCCATTGTCTTGGGACCGCGTATCGGCAAGTTTTCCGAAGATGGCAAGCCACAGGCAATGCCTGGACACAACCTGACGATCGCCGCTCTTGGTGTCTTCATTCTCTGGGTGGGTTGGTATGGCTTTAACCCCGGTAGTGTGCTGACATTCGAAGGTGTCGCGAACATCAATCTGACAATGCTCGTCGCGGTCAACACCACTCTGGCAGCTGCCGCCGGCGGTTTGCTCGGAATGGCGACCTCATGGGGCATGTTTGGAAAGCCGGACTTGTCGATGGCTTTGAACGGTTGTTTGGCCGGGCTGGTCGGCATCACCGCGAATGCTGATGTCGTGACGAACCCAGAGTCCATCATCATCGGTGCAGTTGCCGGTGTCCTTGTGGTGCTCGGTGTCGTGCTTCTTGACAAAGTGAAGATCGACGACCCTGTTGGTGCATGGCCTGTCCACGGTCTGTGCGGGATTTGGGGTGGAATTGCCACCGGTATCTTCGGTGAAGGCAAAGATTTAGGCGTGCAAATCTTGGGGTCAGTCGCCTATGCAGTCTGGGCCTTTGTCACAATGCTCGTCATCTTCCTGGTCCTGAAAACGATCGGCTTGCTCCGCGTTTCACCGGAAGAGGAAATGCAAGGTTTGGACCTCTGCGAACACGGTATGCATGCTTATGAGCAACCGAACTAACGCAACCATGACTTGAACGAATTCACTCGCTGCACGGATGCGGGTATGCGGGTTCGATGTGGAACGGGTTGGCTTGAAATGATTTCGAGCCAACCCGTTTTTCTACGCGCCGAGTGCAGACAACTTTTGATCATCGCAGCAATGATTCTGAACAGTCAGAAATCCAAACGCACAAGCACATCTCACGCGACCATCGATAACTGAAAACTGGTCGAGCGACGCAAATGCTTGAGAAAACTCTTGTTACAACGCCAAATACCGCTGTTTGACGCAACCGTTACAACACGGAAGGATAGGAAGGCGTGTCGTTGCCGGACCATTTCGTCCAACCGTGCGCGGTGCATCGATCAGCACGGAAGCGGCTCAATTTCCATGCGGTTTCGCCGGAACATCGCCCGATATCCACCTATGTGCCCGTCGCAGATCGCACCCCGGGCATCGAGCTTCGCGATCATAGAAGGATGTTTCACAGCAAACATCTTTCCTCGCGATCAGCCCCTACCTGACAAGTATTCATAAGAGCCCGCCGCGGTATCGATCGCGGTCCACGTTGTGATTCGGAGAAAACGCCGTTGAGTCATTCGCACCTCCCCGTTCAACATTTGCTCAAACAATTGGAGACCTACCAAAACACGCCGAGAGAGTTCGTCGATATCCGACCCGATTGGTTAGTCGACCTTGTGGAAAACGCAGCGGAATTGTTTGATCCCGAAGATGATGTGGCTCGGGTCGGCTTTCAATGTAGCCTGACGGAAACGAACTGGGCCGTCGATGTTTATCTTGGTCTTGTCGAACACGTGGGTGGGCCAGTCGACGGATCAAGACGTCCAGCGGCATTTCGGTTCGATGTGCAGGGCGTGCAAGAACTTTTCAGTGGCGTCGACAGCGTTGCATGGAAGACGTTCTCTGCGGAGTCGTCGACTGAAGTCTCGCCAATGATCGAGAATTCCGTGATTGAAGTCCAAGGCTGGATCGGGGATGAATCCGTCCGTCTGACAGTCCATGGCTTGCCGATCGCAGATGCCGGTCCGGCGATGCGGTGTTATCCTGACGGTCGTCTCGACGTCGTATGACTCGATGGCATAGGTCTGAAGACATTGACGATAAAATCGATAAAGCCCCGTCCAACGGTTGTTGGACGGGGCTTTCTTATTGAGATCAGAGTTTAACTTACGTGGTCGCAGCTGGAATCGGGTTCGCTGGAGCGTCGTTTTCATCGACGCCAGCTTTGCGGCTACTACGATCCGGGATTTTGTCTTTGACATCATAAGCTTGGCCGATGAACCGCAAGAAGCGAATGGCCATCCAAGTCATGTCAATTTCCCACCAACGGTGCCCAGCGGGAGCGACCGACGGATGAGCGTGATGGTTGTTGTGCCAGCCTTCTCCGTAGCTTAGCAGTGCAACCCACCACAAATTGCGGGAGCGATCCCGCGTTTCGTAGTTGCGATAGCCCCAAATGTGCGTGGCGGAATTGACAAACCACGTGCTGTGGTAAGCCACCACCATCCGCATGCACAAGCCCCATAACAGCATGGGCAAACCGCCAATCAGATACAAAACGACACCACTGCCTAACAGCAATGCAAATTCGAATTTCTGGAAGAACCGAATCATCGGGCGGTCGAGAAGTTCGGGAACGTACAATCGGTGGGTTCGTTCCCAGTGACCTTTCGGTGGTTTCACGAACAGCCACAGAAGATGCGACCACCAGTTGCCATTGTTGGGAGAGTGCGGGTCGCCTTTTTGATCCGACTTCTGATGGTGCAATCGGTGTGTGGCAGCCCAATCCAATGGCGAACCTTCTGCTGACAGCGTTCCACAGAGCATGGCGAAAAATTCCGCCGGCGGCTTAAGCTTCATGGTCTTATGCGAGAGATACCGGTGATATCCCATGCAAATTCCGATGCTCGCTGTTAACCAGTGCATGACTAGGAAACAGATGAACGCCGGCCAAGTAAAGAAGAACAATGCCGCAACCGCACCGACATGCATCACACCGGTCCAAACCAGTGTGAGCCAATCGAGGTTTTTCCAGGTCAAGTTCGCAGGATCATGAAAATCAATGATCAACTGGCGTTCTTCGCTGATCGTTAAAGGCTTCGTTGAGGAAGACTCCGTTTCAACGACTTCCGTTTCAACGGGCGGTTCCAAAGTTGCAATTCCAGAGGCGTCGGCCTCGGTGGCTAACTCGTTTTGAGTTGCCGGAACAATTGTATCAGACATGGGTGAATGGCTTTCCATGAAGAACTGTCGGGCGGATTATGGGAATTCAAGCACGCTGAATATTCAATTCAGGTCAATTTGACACGTAGTTGTACTCTGTATCTTACGCGTGTGTAAACTGCACACTGTCTAGCGGCGGTCAAACTTGTGTCAAACTTGTGTCAAAGCCATAAGTCCATTATTTCATTGACCTTATGGTTTCTGTTTATTCGGTTTGACACCCGCTTTGACACTGCGACATACTTAGCGGCCGATCCGTAACTCTGTTTTTTGGAACTGCCCCCGATGAATCAGCCAAACGACTTTCACCGCAGCCATGAACTAATGTCCGCAGGTCGCTCACGACTTGTCATCGTCGATGTGCAGGAAAAATTCGTTCCGCATATCGCGGAAGCAGATCGGGTCATCGAGGGGTGTCGACGTTTGTTAACCGGGGCAAACATCCTCGACGTGTCAGCTACTGCGACGGAGCAATATCCGAAAGGCCTGGGAGCGACGGTTTCGCCAATCGTCGAATTCTTCGAGACCCGCCCAGAAAAGTTGCGGTTCAGTGCCGGCGAGGTGTTGCCTTGGTCTCTGAATGACGACGACGGAAATGCCCGCGATCAGATCATTCTTGCGGGGATTGAAACCCACATCTGTATCTTGCAAACCGCATTCGATTTCATGGAACGCGGTCTGCGAGTGTATGTCGTCGCCGATGCCGTCAGTAGCCGCTCGACGACGAGTCACAATCTTGCCCTTCAACGGCTGCGTGACGGTGGTGCAGTGATCGTGACCGTCGAGTCAGTCCTGTTCGAATGGTGTGAAGTGGCCGGGACCGAACAATTCAAGCAGATCAGCCAACTCGTCCGCGAACCTTTGCCAAGTTGAGTTTTTACGCTGTGAGCGTGGTCCGTGCGTTCCCGGTGTCTCACTTGAGGCGTTTTCAAGCACCAATCGACTGTTACGACAGCCTCATGCTTCAGCGGCGGCTTTCATCTTTTCGAGGCCGACCTTCGCGACTTCCATAGGATCTTGCTGCCAGAGATCCTCGCGGAACAATTCGAGTGACAAACAGCGGTCGTACCCGATTTGCCGGAGAAGATCGCAATAGCGTTTCAGATCGATGCAACCGTCGCCCGGCATGACGCGGTGCGGATCACGTTGGGTTTCGCGTGGGGGATCGGCGGGGGCATCGTTAAAGTGCGAGACGGCAATCTGTTCCGGACGGAGTTTCGCGATACCTTCCACTCCCCCGCCACCGCGGAAGCAGTGAAATGGATCGACCACGGTCGTGGCATCTGGATCGCCACAGCGTTCCATAATGTCGATGGCCGCTTCGATCGTGTTGACTTCATCGGCGAATCCCAGGTATTCCATCACCGGCTTCACGCCAAACTCCCGTCCGACGGTGAGCAACTTGCGGTATTGTTCTGCTCCGTGGTCGAAGTCGCTGACACCATGATGCGGCGGACCGGCAATCGAATGCGGTGCTCCGACCTCGGCGGCTTGTGCTAAACGACGACGAATTTCATCCATCGCCATGCGATACTCGTCACCGGCGCGATCCCACCATCCTTTCAGGAAAATCGTTGTCGGCACCGACAATCCCTGATCGGCCAATGCTTTGCGGATGTCCGCCAACGAGCCACCGGCTTGCAGATGGAGATCGATATCGTCGTGCCATAACTCAATCGCCTGGTAGCCGACTTCCCCGGCGATTCGAATTTTCTCTAGGATAGGCGTCGGTTTGATCGTACTGGAATTGAGCGAGTAGATGAAATCTGCCATTCTGGAAGTCCGTCGGCAAGCGATCCACGGGGTGTCTATTACGTCCGTTAGCCTACCGAGCGGATTCGAACAACGCAAATTGAACAGGTCGGAATGAAACACCAAAACCATCACACGTATGGCATGTCACTTGTTCATAGAACGTGGTCGAGAATTTGGTGTTTGGGACTGTTGTGGATCATCCTCAGCGGATGCAACGAACCCAAACCGGCGAAAACCGAAAGAAAAACGGACCGGGAATTGGAGACGATTTCCACAAACCAGACGGAAATTGTGAACGAAGAGACGCAGCCAGAGGTGATTCCAGAAATACCGGTCGACCCCGTTTCTCCGGAGATCGAATCCAAGCCAATCCCAGCGACCAACTATCGTCGACCAGACACGAGACCCGTCCGTGACGCTCGTCGCTTGGCGGCGGTGGGCATTCACAAGTACGAGTCCCAGCATCTTTTGCTCTATACCGACATTGCCCCGGAATTCGCGAAAGAACTACCGGACTTGATCGATGCGATTTACCCGGAGTGGGAACGGTACTTTTCACCGTTGCCACCCGATCGCGATGGGAAACCGTTTCAGATGACCGGGTTCCTGATGAAAGACCGGGACCTGTTTCGCCAAATGGGACTTCTACCAGACGACTTGCCCAAGTTTCTCAACGGTCGACATCGGGATCGCGAATTCTGGATGAACGAGCAGGAGTTCGACTACTATCGGCGTCACCTGTTGTTGCATGAAGCAACGCATTGTTTCATGTCCGTGCGTCGCAATAACAACTTGTTGCCACCGGTTTGGTATATGGAAGGCATGGCGGAGTTTTTCGCCACTCACATACGGAACCCTGACGGGGATTTTGTGTTTCGCGTCATGCCGACCAACAACGACGATTTCGCAGGTCTGGGGCGAATCTCATTGATTCAACAAGCCGTCGAGATGGGCGGTTTCCAGCAACTGCAGAACATACTCAACCTGACGCCGAATGATTTTCTGAACAACGAAGCTTACGCTTGGTCGTGGGCGTTGTGTTATTGGTTAGACACGCATCCCGAGTACTCGACTCGGTTTCGCGAGTTGGGCAAGACAAAGTCGCGACCTGAATTTTTGGATCAGTTCGAGAAGTCGTTCCAAGCAGATGCGGAGCAGATGACGGTCGGATGGGGACTGTTTGCAAGCGAATTGACAGAGGGGTACGACGTGATTCGCGCTGCGATTACGATGACGCCTCCCGAACTGATCGCAGATGCCAGCCTAGCCAGCATCCCGGTGCGAGCCGATCGTGGTTGGCAGTCGAGCGGTGTCGAGGTGACACGCGGAACCGTCTACGAAGTTCTAGCGTCCGGGCGTGTGACGTTGGCGAACGAGCCGAAACCTTGGGTCAGCGAACCTGGTGGGATTACGTTCGATTACGTCGCCAAACAACCTTTGGGACGGTTGATGCTTGCGTTTCAAGATGAATCACCAGGACTCCAAGGACCGGCCGACGGGCTGCTCAAGCCGATTCCGATTGGTCTGCGTGCCACGTTCACGGCCCCCGTCGATGGCCGGATTTTCCTCCGGATCAACGATCGGCCCGATAGTCTAGCGGATAATTCGGGCCGCTATTCGGTGACCATTCGAGCGATTCCCGAGTAAGTCACGCTGAACCGCTCGGTTCTTTCTTGCCTTGCACTCCCTCTTCGATGGTCTCTCGCAGTTCACGAAGCTTGAGGGGTTGGACCAGCACACGGGCACGATCCATCGACTTCAGTTTCTTGGCTAGCTGTTGCTGTTTTTCCGAGAGCACTGCAATCGTGAACACCGATTTCTCGGCGGCCTTCTCGACAGCTTGCTGGAAGAACTCGCCAATGTCGTTGCCAATGGAATCGCCCATGAGGATGAGACAATTGGGCGGGTTTGTGTTCAGGCGACTAATTCCCCGTTCCGCGTCACCGACGATCATTACACGATAACCGTGTTTCGAGAGATACTGTCGCAACGCATCTTGTTGTTTGATCCGGCTTTCCACACAAAGAATCGTGGGCTGGCCGTTGGAACCTGCGGGTTGACCCGTCGGGGTGGCTTTGGTTTCGTCTAGCTGATTGATCGCCCGACGAAGATCGAGCGAGAGTTCCGCGGGCTTTTGATAGCGTTGGTTGGCATCGGGATGTAACAGTCGATCGACGATCTCACCGACACAGTTCGGTAACATCGGATCGACAGACCGGACCGGCCGAATGTTGGTGTAGCGTGTCGTCATCCGCCGTTCTTCCGGGTTCTTCGTCGGTGGCCACGGCGGCTGACCGGTTAGCAGTTCGTAATAGACTGCCCCCAAGAAAAACAGGTCGCTGCGGGGATCGTTTCGTCGCGAACCAGGTAACTTTTCGATGGCACCGTATTCGAGTGCTCGGGCATTCGCTTCGCTGTCTTCACTGGTGAACGAGCCGCGATCATCAGCTCCGCCAAGGCCGAAATCCACCAGTTTTGCGACGCCGTCCATTCCCATCAGGATATTCGTTAGCTTCATGTCGCGATGGGTCACGCCTTGTTCCATCGCATAAGCCAACCCTTGAGCAACATCCAAGGCGACCCGTGTGGCATCGAGCGGCGACAACTTGCGTCGCATTTGCAGGAACTCTTTGAGATTCCCGCCTTGTACGAACTCCATCACGAAGTAGTGATACCCACGTTCGGACTGAACTTCGTCGATTCGCACGATATTTCGATGACGAAGTTTCTGGCACATTTCCGCTTCGCGTCGAAACTCAGCCACCATCATGGGATCGTCGGCCCAGCGTTTGCGGAGGACCTTCAGTGCGAACGTCTCACCATCCGACAATCGGCTCGCACGGTACACGCGGGCAAAACTTCCCGATGCATTGCGATACATGATCTTATAATTGCCAAGTACCAGTTCGTCGGCGGCGTCTTGCCGAATTCGACCCGTTTGGTAAGACGTCAGGTGCCCGCTTTGCTCGAGGGCTTTGAGCAAGTCGTCGGGAGTTCGAGTACGCGAACTGACCTGGATCAGGGCGTCATCGATCTGCTGCTGAGTCACGAGGCGGGCTTGGATCAAGTCATGAGTGAGTTGATCGATCGTGGTGATGGGCATAGAGAAACAAAGACCTTCCAGCGGGTATGACGGCTCGGTCACCGGTCCGGAAGGAGGACGGCATCCGAAGTCGGAAGCGAGAACGAACGGGCCCAGTATTTGATGATGTTATCACGGACTCGGTCGTGTTCAAGCGCAACCGTACGATGCTAGCTCGAACTGACTGGCCTTGGCTTCCGAGAACTGGTGACGACCCGTAGTACAGTCAGAATAACTACTAGTCCGAGAACTGCCAAGGTTACCCAATTGTTGGAGATTGTCTGTTGGACGATCGTACAAGCCACACAGACCAGAAGAACCGTCAATCCCCAACCAAACCGCCAGGCCATCAGCTGTTCGATGAAAACCAACACCAAAACCGCTTGAAGCAACCAACGAATCAGACCGTTACCGTCTTCGTCGGTTTGGCTGACACGAGGGGCTTCTTTCCATTTCGTTTGATAGGTGAACTGGGCACCCGGCAGTAAGACTTGTTCAAATTTCGATTTCGAGATCGTGCGGAGGTCACTCTCCAGGGGATCCGAGTTGACTGCGAACCATCCCGCTGCTTGATTGGCCGATGCGGTACGGAATTCGTAAAAACCAACCAACGCAGTGTCCGTCCACTGTGGCGAGGTCTCGGCGGATCCCGGTTGCGTCGTTTCCCGTTGATCCGGCGTCACGACCACCACGGAACCTGCAGACCGATGACCGGTCAACGTCAGTTGTTCACCCACCAACCGATTGCGTTCCGCCCAACGACCGGCAACCACGTATTGCACGGTTTCGCTGATAATCGGCGGAAAACTCGTGTTGGGTTGGACCGGCCAGAGTCCCCATTGGTCGTCAACGGCGGTTGTGATCAGAATCACCCGGCCCCAACCGATTTTTCGGTCGAGCAGAACCGGGTCTCCGTTTGTGAAGCCGAGGACTTTCTCGGTTTGCATGCATTCCGGGATCTCCGTCCGGTAATACTTGAAGATGATGGTATCTTCCAAGCCCGTGCCGGGATTCCCGAGGTACGCGTTGACAATCGGATGTTTCAGGTCAATCGGATCGAATTGGAAAACGGTGTCGATGTTGTCTGCCGCGACTCCCCCGTTCGTGTCGAGTAGCTTTGCAGGCAGCAATCCCTGACCGTCCGCAAATAACGTCTGATTGTAGTTCGCCGACTGAACACGGTCGCCAAGACAAATCACGAGTCCGCCACCGGCTTCGACGTATCGCTGCAGTAGTATGGCTTCCTGTTCGGTTACCAAAGCGACATCACACAGAAAAACGCAGTCGTATCGGCTAAGGTCTACTGCCGCCAGTTCCCCATCGGCAATCACTTGCGACTCGGTCACGCTATGACCTGAAGTATTTCCAGGCGGCGGACCTAACACTTGTTCGAGGTAAAACGTTGCTGTCTCCCGCGGACGACCGGCAGCGCGACCGTTCACCAGCAGAACTCGCAGTTTTTCTTTCGCTGTCACGGCGAGGTAACGGTGATCGTCTACGCTCAAGGCGTCTTCGTTGGCGAATCTTGCTTCCACCCGGAATTCCCCTGCGGAGGCAAAGGTCGTCTCAAAATCGACGACTGCACTATCGTCCGCCGCAATTTCAATTTGTTCGCTGGCAACAACGCGATCGTCAACCAACAGCTGCACCGCTCGGGAGCCGGAGACATTGAGAGAATTGTTCGTCACCGTCGCCCGGAAACTGGTCGGCTTTCCGGCGATCACGTAGGGGTCAACGATTGTGAGCGACGAAATTGCCAGGTTCGCGGCGTCTGCTTGGCCAACCGGAAGGAAGTGCACCGCCGCCTGCTCACTAAGACGTTTGAGTGCCCGACCGATTTGGCTTTGTCGTCCGGTGGCGTCTGGTTGCCAGGATGATTGTTGGAAGTCGCTGATGAACACAACTTCCTTCTGCGTGATGTTACCCGCTTCAGCAAGAAGTCCTTCCACATCTCGCAGTGTGGTGACGACATCGGCCACCTCGTGCGTTTGCCGAAGGTTGTCGATCTCTTTAAGAACTTGCGACTTTTGATACGACGGTTTTTGCACCAACACGGTTGGCGGAATCGAACCCATTCGCACTAAGTTCAACGCGTCGCCTTGTCGGCTTGAGGAAATGACTTCGTTCGCAAGATCGCGGGCCTGTTCGAATCGACTGGGTTCGCCGGTTTGGTGAGCGAGACTCATCGAGGTATCGACCACGATAATCCGGTGCTTCGGTGCGTCGGTCTGGAAGAACGAACCCAATGCGGACATGTACGGCCGCGCGAGTGCCAAGACCAAAAGTAGAAGTATCAACACTCTCACCGCCAACAGCAGGAGTTGTTCCAGCCGAATGCGACGCGAATGTTTTCGCGTCGCTTGCAGCAGAAAACGCATGGCGGCCCAAGTGGTTTCCTTGTACCGTCGTCGATGCAAGAGGTGAATCAACACCGGCAAACCTGCCACCGCCGCCCAACCCAGCATCCCCCAGTTCGCGAAACCCGCCTGAGCGATGATTTCGGATGAGACATACTGAAGCGTGAAAACGTCGGAGATCGCCAGAAACCCATGCAAAACTGTTGTTGTCCTTCGAAAGAATGTCGGTAACGATATGACCAGTAAGCGTTTTGCCAATGCAGGAAATTGCAACAATCAGGGCAAGAACACCACCAGCCATTGATTAAGAATAGTATTACTTCTACACAAACCAGTCGGCATGGGTGCCACGGCTCTGTGAGCCGTGTTTTTCCGGGTCATCGCTCTGCACGGCTCACAGAGCCGTGGCACCCTGAGTCATGACTCCTCACGCAGTAACACTCCAACTGCGACACCATCTATTTCGGTGTTGCAAGTGTCACTTTGAGTTCGACACGTTTGCCGCTCCGCAATACCACAACCGGGACTTGCTCGCCGGCTTTGAACTTTCGCAACGCGAGATCGAAGTCATCGAGCCCGCCGATTTTGCTGCCACCAAATTCGACAATTACGTCGCCGGCTTTCAGTCCGCCTTTTTCCGCGGGACTTCCCGGTGCCACACCTTGGAGCGCATACCCTTCGATTTCATTCGCGAAGTCGGGAATGCTACCGAAGTATGGCCGGTTCCCCGACCGCATCGGGTTCGCTTTCTCTTTGACCTGCACGTACTCCGGCCGTTTCGGGTTGTCGTCGGTCGCAATAACCACTCGTTCGAGCAGCTTCACCACGCGATCGATGCCGCTGACATTGATTTTGTCCCAATCGTCTGTCGGTCGGTGATAGTCGCGATGCGTGTTCGTGAAGAGGTGCAGAACTGGGATCTTCTTCGCATAGAATGACGACTGATCACTCGGCCCAAAACCCTCTGGCTTGTAGGACAGTTTCAGTCCGGAATCCTCTTCAATACTGTCGAGCAGTTCGACCCATCGCTTCGCCGTCCCCGTTCCAAAAATGGTGAGTTCGTCGTTTCTTAGCCGACCGACCATATCCATGTTGAACATCGCGATGGTGTTCTCCAGCGGAAATACGGGTTCTTTGCAATAGCGGGCGGAACCGATCAGACCGATTTCCTCTGCGGTGAAGGCGATGAAAACCAAGCGCCGTTTCGGTTTCTCCGCACGACTCGCCAGCCGTCGGGCAATTTCGAGCAACGCGACCGTCCCCGATGCGTTGTCGTCGGCACCGTTGTGAACTTCGGTCGAACCTGGTGCCAACGAACCGGCACCACCCAAACCGACGTGATCATAATGAGCACCGATGACGATCGTTTCGTCTTTTAGCGGTCCTTCGCCTTCCAGCACGCCGATGACATTTTTGATTTCCGATTTCACCCGCTCGACCGACACAGTGCCATCGGCTTTCCAATCCTTGAGCACAGCACTTTGCGGTTTGAGGTCTTTATCGATCTCGGCTTCCAAGTCGTTCAGCGTTTTATCGAGACTCGCTGACAACAACTTGTTCGCTACTTCTTGAGTGATGTGCACGACCGGAATGGATTTCTCTTTACCATCGCCGCCGTAACCGAACTCCATCAGTGGATCGGGGTCGAACTTTTCGATCTGCTGTCGTACCGCACGAATCTGTTTTTGTGTGTCGACTTGCTCTTGCTTCAGTTTTTCCGCTTTCTCTTGGTCGTCGCCAACGTTCGTGATTTCCTCCGCCAACTCTTTGCGTTTTGCCCGAGCTTTGCGGAGTTGTTCCTTGAGGTTGGTCAACTCACTCGCTCGGCTGTAAGGATCGTTCACGAACAACACTGCCGTCGCCCCGCGTTGGTAAGCGTTGCTGAGTTTCGTCGAAAGTGCCGCATGTCGCGAGACGCCACCATGCACACCTGCAAACGGGCCATCCTTCCGAGCTTGTTGCGGATTGCGACGCATGATGAGGGCGACGCAATCTTTCACTTCAACGCCTTCGAAGTCGTTGTAGTCGTCGTGTTCAATGCCATAGCCGCAGAACACGATCGGTTTGTCGAACTCACCCGAACCGCCAAACGAACACACTTCAAAATCTTCACCGATTTTCAGTGCGATCGATTTCCCCTCCGCGGTTGTCAACGTTAACTCGTTCGGTTCGCCGAGTTTGGAACCGGTTGTGATGGAGAACTTCTGAAACGCGTCGCCATCAACGGCGTCGACTTTCAAACCGGCATCACGGAAGGACTTCTTGACGAACTCGGCGGCCTCGTTCAATCCTTCCGTGCCTACGCCGCGACCGTCCAATTCGTCGGACGCAAGGTATTTCAGATCGTCGAGCAATGACTTCTGTGTGGTTGAAAGTTCTTCCGCGGTGGCTTCCCCGACCAACCCGACAAACACACATGAGACAAGACAGATTAACAATCGATGCCAAGACCAAATCATCAACAGGATTCTCCTCGAATTGGTTACGCCCATTAGCAGCGTCTGCTGGGGCGGTGTTGGTTGTCGGTGGATTCCGTTCAACGAACTGATATTGTAGCGCGAGCCGGTCGTGTGACACCAGTAACCAACCCCGAGAAGTCGCGACGGACATGAAACAGCGTTAGAATGATTCCGATTCCCAACCGCTCGAAAGGATGAACCAATGAATCGCAGAGACGTTTTAAAAGGTGCCGCTCTCGGTTTGACTGCCGCCGCGTTGCCGAGTGCAATGCTGACCAGTGGAGCGTTCGCCGCTCCGGCTTCACGTCGCCGAGTCGGATTGATCGGCACCGGGTGGTACGGCAAATGCGATCTCACACGGCTCATGCAGATTGAACCGGTCGAAGTCGTCGCGTTGTGTGATGTCGATCAAAAAATGCTTAAAGAAGCCGGCGATCTGATCGCCTCTCGCCAGGAATCGAAGAAAACGCCGCAACTCTACGGCGACTATCGCAAGATGTTGGCCGATCAGGAGATGGATATCGTGCTGATCGACACGCCCGACCATTGGCACGCATTGCCGATGATTGCGGCCGTCGAAGCCGGTGCGGATGTCTGGGTGCAAAAGCCGATCAGCGTGGATGTGCGTGAAGGCCAAGCGATGGTGACTGCCGCCCGCAAGCACAAACGCGTTGTGCAAGTTGGGATGCAACGTCGCAGCACGCCGCACTTGATCGAAGCCCGCGACCGTGTCATCAACGAAGGCCTGCTTGGCGACATCGCTCAAGTCGAGACCTACTGTTATTATCACATGCGAGCAAAGGCGAATCCGCCCGCCAGTCAGCCGCCGGAATGGCTCGACTATGAGATGTGGACGGGCCCCGCCCCGATGCGACCCTATACCAGTCTAACACATCCGCGATCATGGCGGGCGTTCTGGGAATACGGCAACGGCATCATGGGCGACATGTGTGTGCACATGCTCGATATGGTGCGTTGGATGCTCGAACTCGGTTGGCCGAAGCGGATCGCCTCCAGCGGCGGGATTCTCGTCGATGAAAAGTCGCTGGCGAACATTCCCGATACACAAAACGCGATCTTCGAGTATGACGATTTCGACGTCCTTTGGACGCACCGGTCATGGGGCAATCCGCCAGACCCGGAATATCCCTGGGGAGCCACCATCTATGGCACTAAGGGCACGCTGCGGTTGAGTGTGAATCGTTACGATTTCACCCCGCACGGCCCCGGCAAAAAACTGCATGGCGACGCAGTGATCGAACTCGACAAATACCCGCTAGACGGCCCGGATAAAGCTGCCATCAATTTGGAACAACACGTCGCCTCCGCCATCCGAGGCCACATGCGCGACTTCCTCACCGCGATCGACAACCGCACGAAACCCATCGCCGACATCGAACAAGGCCACATCTCCGCCGCCAGCTGCATCCTCGCCAACCGCTCAATGCAACTCGGCCGTTCCCTCGAATTCGATCCCGACAAACACATCGTCACCGGCGACGACGAAGCCACCAAACTCTTGCAGCGACCGTACCGTGAACCGTGGAAGCATCCATTTTCATAGTCGTCACGTAGTTAGTAGGTCAGGCTGTGCCTGACGAAGAGTAGACGCAGATGTCAGGCACAGCCTGACCTACGAAACTAGTTCAGAAAGCGATTATGTCGACATCCAACCACGATTCATCAAACGTCGCGCCGTCGCATGTGCAGGCTGCGAAGGCCAGTTGGGTTGCTCCATTGGTTGCGATCTTCATCAATATGGCTCTCGGGAAGAACGCAGACGACCGGACCACGAAATTGGCGATTGCGGTATTTGCCGGTTTGATTATTCTCGCGGGATTCGTGTTCGCGATCTGGGCCATCATTGGGGCATTTCGAGAGGGACCCAAAAGAATACTAATTCCCGCAACCATCGGTCTCGTGATCAACAGCTTTCTCGTCTACATGGTTTATTTTACATTCACTATTGCCCCGAAAATCATCGAGCAACATCGCCGTGAGGAAGCAGCGGCCGTATTAACCGATTGGATTCCAACGGGTGAAGACTGGCACGTCGATCGAAAATCGTTTTTCGCAATTCAGTTCCCAGACGACTGGGAAGTCATTCGAGATCCGCAAGCCGGAATTGCCGCCATCGCACTGAGCCCTCTGGATTCGTCAGAAGATCAGTTTCAAGAGAACATCACGATCGTATCAGGGAGTATCCCCGCTGGAATGACACGCGAAGCGGTTATCGCCAAGGATTTGCGAGACCTTCGGCGGAACACTCCCGGCTTTTTGGAATACGATAGCGGCACAATGGCGATCAATGGCGTGGACTGGTCATGGATTGAATTCCGGCAGTTCGCGGAAGGTAATGAGCTAAGGGTGACGGGCCATATGGCCGTACGTCACGGGCGAGCGTATGCTGTACTCTGTGGCGGAAAACCGGATCGAGTGGCTGATCTCAAACCTGTCTTTGACGAAGTAGTTTCCTCGCTTCGTGTTCCATAAGTGCGAGGTCGACTGGGATCATGAAGTCAGTCGATCAGGCTGTGGCTGACAAGTGCGTCTATTTTCGTCAGGCACAGCCTGACCTACATTGCTACGCAAACGAGGTTTGTGAGAATCATGATCTATAAATTTCCGACTTATGTCCCTGTGATTGCTGTTGCGATTGCGGTGGTTGCTGCGATTGTTGGTGTGATCTTGATTTGGGCGCGGAAGCCGCTGCGGTTCATCATCGGTTCGTTTGTACTTGCCGTGCTGGCAGGGGCGATTTTCGCGCCGGCGTTGGCTTTGGATCGTGTCGTGCTCGATGATGAAAAACTCGAACAAACGACTGGTTTCTGGTTCTCGCCAACTGTCAAAGGGCTTCGGTTGGCAGATACCGCGGTGGTGACAATCGGCACGGAACTCGATCGGAAAGGTCGTACCCAGGAAGTTTGGATCATCACAGCCAAAGACGGCAGTACTCGCACCATCGACCCCGGAGACCTTTGGGAGATGAACGGAGCAGATATCATCAAGCGACTGCGGGAAAAAGGCATTGAAGTCCGTCAATAGCTGCCATCGATTCACATAGGCGAACGTGTCTAGGGCTTAGACGAGATGGAACGAATCACGGTGAGTGTGAATCAAAACCATCGCAACTATGAAGCTGCCCTACAGTTTCTCACCGACGGTTTGAGTGAAACCGGGTTCGTGTCGAACGAACTCATAGCATTCGTGACACAATGTGTCGAACGCTTCGGAGCCAATCACTTCGTTGTTCCGATCACGCACGGTGAGTTCGAGACCGGCAGTTACACGTCGTACTGCGACCCCAGATTGCAGTCATTGGAATGGACCCGCCCCAACCGAAGTTCCGCGACGAAATCTTGCGACTCGCACGTGAGTCGGGTCTGGTCGCATTAGACCATCAAAACGGCTTTATGTTCACTCCACCGGATCGCAGTTGCAAGCCTTGGTGGAAATTCTGGTAGGCAGCCGATTCGAAAGTGGCCGTGGCAGCATTGCGGCTGTCCGAATCAGTTTTGAAGTCTAAAAACGAGTCAAAACCGACAACGATGACCATCACGATGCCGACGATGAGTTTGCTGGCGGTGCCGAGGAGGCGGCCGATCATTGCACCTTTACCGATGGCAATGCGTTCGGAGGTCGTGCGTTCCGCGGCGGATTCTCCGAGATACGCACCTGCAAATGCACCGACCGCGCCGCCGCCGACGGCTCCGATGATGGGGCCGATTACAGGAATGGGCACTCCGACCGTCGCACCGAGAATACTGCCCACGATCGTTCCGACGATGGAGAAGATGATTCCCCGACGACTGCCACCCTGCTTCGCCGCACCGGCGGCACCGGCGAGGAACTCGATGATTTCACCAATGATCGCCAAGACGAGAATGGCGATGACGACCGTCCAGCTCACACTCGGCGATTGATCAACTGGCTGAAGATACGCATATAAAGCCGTAAACAGCACAATCAGCCAATTTCCCGGCAGTCCGAATGCGGTGGAAATCCAAGCAATCAGGTTTGCGGCTAACAGTAAAACGGCCCATAGAATGACCATTACAGCTCGATTCTTTCCAAGAACGTGAGACGAACTATTGGCCGACCGGGCCGTGTTCCATCGGTGTGATCCACATAAACGGCTGACCGCGTTCGTCGATCTTGAGGTCACGAACAAGTCCGCTTTTCGCTGTGATCCGGCGAATCAGCAGGCTCCACGATGTGCTGCGGGACGGGTGATCGACGCGGATTTCGTCGAGGTTGATTTGTTGTTTTTCGATAGTGGCTAGGTCCAATCGCATCGGCACGTTCGTCTTGGCTTCAATGATGGCCAAAAGATCGAGCAAGGCGACATCGTGGAGATTCACGGGCAGCAACTTGAACAGGACTGGTGCCGTCTCGATCGGGGCGTCTTTCGGCTCCCAACCGACAGGCCACAATTTCGCTTGCGAATTGAGTGGGTCGACCACAAGTTCCAACGTGCCGTCCGGTGTCCGACGTGGACGAAACCCGATGCTCTGCTCACGCAGCATAATTGCAAGCGCGGTCCCATGCGAGAACCCGGCAACCGATTGCCGGACCTTCGTTTTTTCGTCGCCCCGCAACCGAAGCCAAGCCTGCGATTCCTCGGAGAAGTGCACGGGCAAGTCGTTTGGCAGATTCAGCTGTTCGACGGCCTCGACAAGTGGTTTTCCTTTAACGTCCTGCTCGACTTCCAAGCTCAATGTGCCGAAGACGACCCCAAATTGCGTTTTGCTCAAGCCCCACAGCGGTTGGCCTTTCGGATCACCCTGCTGGCCGAATTTTTTCAACTCGTCAAGGTAGTCACGGAACTTGCCCAGGTTGTCGAGTGTGAATGCTCCGTCCGGTAAGACCACTCGTCCCCGCCGATCCAACACCGCCACGACCGACACCTTACGGATACCCCGAACGCTACGCTCGGTGACACCAGGTTCGTCGATCGCGCGTCGTGTGCGGACTTGAGGCGAGTAGCCCAGCTTCCCTAATCCGGCTGCCCAGCGTTGAGCTTCATAACTCGTCCCAGGAGCTTCCATCAAGAGTTCGACCGTCACGACGGTTTGATTGGTGCTGTCGGGTTGAGTGGGGGAAATCGTCGGTGGTTTTGAAGTCGTTGTCGTGGGAGCGGTTTGTCGTCCGCGGTAGGGTTTGACGGTGTAAAGTTGACCCCAAACGGAAGTTGTCCCACATGCAACAAGAATGCCGAGAGTCGCTAGATCACGAAGGCGGCAAAGTCGTTGCGAGCGGTTCATGTGATACCTGACGAATTGACTTGAGACGGATGACACTACCTTTCATGCTATCGGTCAGCTTGCGAATCGGCCAGATGCTTTTTCTATGATTCCGATTGCGTCGGTTTCGTCGGCCCAAAAAAAACTCGCTTTGGCAAATACCAAAGCGAGTTCGATTGTTGATTGTTATCTAACGATCGGTCGAAATACGACGAATCGAAGCAATGTTGCAGTTCACCGGCCTGTTCCCATTGCTTACTCGCCGGGCAAATCGATAGGGATATCTCCATCGAGGTAACGCCAATTCTTGATGAAACCAATCAGGTTTGCCATCTGTTGCGGCGTGATGTTTTTCTCCAAACCGACCGGCATCAGTGAGACACCATCCGATTTCATTTGCTCAATATCGCTTCGCAGTAGAGTGATGCTTTTGCCTTCCGGCTGCTTGAGCGTCACAGATGTCGCGGTTTCGGTTTCGACCAACCCCGTGTGAACTTGGCCATCGACAGTGAGTACGGTAAAGCTGAAATAGTTGTTGTCGACCGCTCGATTCGGGTCGAGAATGTTCGTTAGCAGATACTCGGGAGTTTTCGTGCGAGAGTCAGCGATGTCGGGGGCCACATTGACGCCGAGTTTGCCGATGCGGTGACACGTCGCACAGTTCTTCGTGAAGACTTCCCGGCCCGCTGCCGAATCCGGTTTGAGCGACAATGCCACTTGGTAATCGCTAAGAACTTGCTTGCGATCCGCCGGTGTCGCCGCTTGGACGATTTTCGCGAATGCCTGACGGATGCCAGGATCACGGTGTGATGTCAATCGTCGTGACTGCCCGAGAGAAAGTTCCGCCGGCTTGATGGTTCCCGCTTCCATGAGTTTAAGCAACGTGTCTGTCGCGACCGGAACAGAGATAGCCGCGTCAAGAATTTTGCTCCGCATCGTTGGCGTTTGCGCGGAAAATCCCGATTCGAGCAGTCGGCTGACGAATGCACTCGATCGTTGTCCCAGGACATCGATGGCAGCCAAGCGAATCGATTGCGGTTCGCGGGACGTCGCGAGTTTGAACAGCGGTTCCTCGGCGTCGGCCAATCCGTGTGCCAGGAATTCCATGGCAATTTGGCGGTTGCTCGGCGATGCATCTGCATCGGTTGCTTCGTCGAGTGCTTTGGATGCGATTGTTGCAAGTTGAGTCTGCAGGTCTTTGTCGAACTTCTCGACGATGCGTGGCAGTCGTTGCCCGCGACTTCGTAGGCCCGTAGCCAGACCATTCAGGAACCGTAACTGCGTTGCCAATTGGTCATCGGCGGACAACTGACTGACCAACGCGAACGCGCGAGCCAACTCAGCCGGCGTATTGCGTCGACCGATCAGATTGCCGAGTTGTACAAGGAATCGGTCCGCCTGGCTGCCCCGCTCATCGTCAACGATTCGTGTCAACAACTCGACGGGTTTCTTGGTGGCAAGAAGGACCGCGGACGCGATCCATTCGTCATCTAAATTGTTCAGAGCGATTTCGGCTAGCGTCTCGGTCATGTCAGCATCGGCGTAACTCAGACTCAGTGCGATTTGAAACTGCAATCGTGGATCGGCTTTTTTCGCTCGCGTTTTCAATGTGTCTAATAATTCGACATCGTTTTCCGTTAACCAACTCTCGGAAAATCGAACTGCAATTTCTGCCACACGGTCGGAGTCATTTTGAATAACAGAGAGAACCAAGTCACGATTCGACTTCAGTCCACCCAACGCATGTAGCAGTCCGAGAGCAGCAACTTTACCTGTCGGTCTGTTCGCAGTTCGAACTTGCTCCGCCAGTGCCGGGATGATGGATTGGTCCTGCTGTTGCAACAGAAGTCGTGTCGAGATTTCTCGCTGCCAAGGTTCGTAGGCATCGAGGGACCCGACCAGTTTCTCTGGCGGAAAGTCTTTGAAATATGTGGCCCAACTTTCCTCTTCTTCATCGCTGGGCGTGGGCTTCTGGACTACGCGATAAATCCGTCCGCGGTCGCTGCCATTGGTGAGATCGCGACGAGTTTTGAGTTCGGTCGGCATGAATTGCGGGTGTTCGATGACGGCTCGGTACATATCGCAAACATACAATGCACCATCTGGTCCGTGAGCCAAGTTCACCGGGCGGAACCAGGAATCTTTACTGGCGAGAAATTCCACTTTGTCCCGGCCCGGTTTTGAGGTGAACGTGGCTCCCAGAGGTGACCAGACATCACGATGCACCAAACTGCCGGTCGGTTCGCAGGTGAACGAGTTGCCGTAGAACTGCGGCATCGCAGTTCCGCGATACACCGTTACACCGCATGCGGCGGTGAATTGGCCCGAGTGCAGTGTGGAAGTTGTCCAGGCACTGACTTGGGGGTAGACACGGCTGTTCTCCGCGGCCGGAGAGACATCGTGCCCGGTTTGGCTAATCGCCAAATGGGGATTGCGACTCAGGTAATGATCTTCGAAGACAAGGTGCTTACAGGGATTGCGATTGCTGCACACGAAACGTCGACCGTAGTCGTCGAAGGTCAAACCGAACTGGCCGATTCCGGTGACGGCTTCGTACTTGCCAGTGATCGGGTGAAACCGAAAGTCACGTCCGCTGAGCGAAACCGGTTTGGCATCCTTGGCCCATTCCTTGCGTTTCGCGATGACATCCCCACCCCGTAAACCGTTGGCGATGTAAACATAACCGTCGATTCCAAGCGTTGGATGGTTGGCCCGCAGTTGCGGATTCTCCTGAGCGAACCCCGTGAACCAGGTCTCACGGACGTCCGCTTTGTGGTCGCCGGTCGTGTCTTTGAAGTACGCAACTTCGCCAGCCATCGTGACGATGACACCGCCTTCCCAAGGCAGCACACCGTTGGCAAAAAGCAGTTGATCCGCGAAGAGGTGGGACGTTTCGTAGAAACCGTCGCCGTCTTGATCTTCGAGATACTTGATCTTCGATTTCGGCGGTTGACCGTCTTCTGGGCCGTTGGGGTAGTCGGTCATTTCGACGACATATAACCGCCCGGTTTCATCGAAGGCCATTGCAACAGGATCAACGACCTGCGGTTCGCATGCGACCAACTCGACCCGCACATCAGGATGAACCTGCAGGTGCTGGATCGACTCTTTCGGCGAAACCGGACTCTTCACCATTGCCGGTTGAGCCGACAGGTTCTCGGTCGACACACACGTCAAAATCCCCGCGAGGACGAGCGTCCAACGGAACATAAAATTCACTCCGATCAATTTGGTCAGACTCACGAACGCAATTCGTGAATTATTAACGTTCGCCGATGCGTTGTCCAACGCATGCGACCAAGCGCGTCGCGAACCAGTGTGTCACGACTTGGTGAACCGTGCCGCTCGACAACCCCGAAAAACACGGCTCACAAAGCCGTGGCACCCGCTTTAGTGGTGCTTTCGGTTAGGCTTTTGCAATTGCCAAGGCTCGGTCGATTCGGGCGAGGACGCGGTCTTTGCCGAGTACCGCGAGGCAATCAAACATTCCCGGTCCACTCGGTTTTCCGGTGGATGCAATGCGAATCGCGTGGATGATTTGGCCGATCTTCACGTCTTCGGTCTCACAGAAATCGTGTAGCAACTTGTCCAAAGCGTCGGCATCAAACTGCTCGGCCTTGGCCAACTCGTCACGGAACTTGGTCAGCAACGGAACGGCGTCATCCGGTTTCTGGATTCGTTTCTTGAACGATTTTTCGTCGAAAGTGAGTTCGTCATCCGATGTGAAAAAGTCGTCGGCATTCAGAATATCGCTGAATAGCACTAATCGCTCGCCAAGAATGTCGATCACTTTGCCGACCCATTCGCGATCATCATCGGTTGCCGAACCGCTCAAGAGTTTGGCCTGTTGCAAGTACGGAATGCACCCGGCGACTTTCTCGTCGCGGGATAGTTCCTGCATCCAATGGGCTTGGTAACTGTTGAGTTTATCCGGATCAAACCCGGCGGGCGCTTTGATGACCTTTTCGAGCGTGAAATTCTGCAGAAGAAACTTGCGGGAAAGGATCTCGGTTTTGTCGTCGAACGACCAACCAAGTTGGGCAAGCGCGTTGAGTAGGCCCTCGGGCAGGTAGCCGATCTGTTCGTAGAACTGCACCATCACCGGGTTCAAGGTTTCGTTGTTGATCTCGCCAAGATTCAATTGCGGAAACACTCGGTCGCCAGCTTCAAAGAGTTTCTTGAAACTCGGGTTATTGCGGTATTTTCCGATGTCTCGTTTTGACAGCTTCTTCGATGTTCCCGGTGCCGTCACGAATGGAATGTGAGCGAACCGTGGTGGAGTCTCGCCGAGAGCTTTGTAGATCAGCAGTTGAGCGGGTGTATTCGAGAGGTGTTCCTCGGCTCGGATCACATGGCTGATTTTCATTTGCGCATCGTCGACGACTGTCGCCAAATTGTAGAGTGGCGAACCATCGCCGCGAGCGATCGCAGGGTCCGACATGACCGACAGATCCCATTCGACATGACCGCGAACCAAGTCGTCTACCGCGATCTTCTGATCACGCGGAACCAGCAATCGGATGACATAATTTCGTCCCTCGGCTTTGTACTGCTCGCGTTCGGCGTCGGTGAGGTCGAGCGAACGACGAATGTTGAGTCTGGGGCGTTTTTCCTTGTCGGCGAGTTCCCGATCTTCGGCGTTCTGCTCGGGCGTGTTGTAATCGCGGAAGGCATGCCCATCGGCCAGCAATTTTTCGACGGCCGCTTTGTACAACCCGCTGCGTTGCGATTGAAAATACGGACCGAATTCCCCCCCAACTTCCGGGCCTTCGTCCCAATCCATGTCTAACCAGCGAAACGCTTGGAAGATGGGTTCGAGTGCCGATTCCACATGACGTTTTTGGTCGGTGTCGTCGATGCGAAGAATAAATTGACCGTTGTTGGCTTTCGCCCACAGCCAGTTGAAGAGAGCGGTCCGCATCCCTCCGATGTGCATGTAGCCAGTCGGAGACGGAGCGAATCGCGTGCGAACAGTTGTCATGATGAAATTGGTTTTTGTTGGGGCAGATTGAAGTGAGGGGGAAGGTCTCGGGGTTGGGGGTTAGGATTTAGGAATTAGGTTAGAGGCTTCGAATGCTCTGATTTTCCGCTAATCCCTATCCCCTAAATCCTAATCCCTATTCGGCAGCTTTCTTAGCGGCGGCGGTGGCTTCGGCGGAGACTTCCGGGTTCGGGGTCGCGTCGCCGTCAACTTGGTCGAGCACCCATTTCACCGCGTTTTCGGTGGACTTGAGAAAGCGTTTGTCGGTCCATGTCTGGTTGTTGTGGCCAAGATTGTTGTAGTAGATTTTGCCTTCGCCCCATTCCCGACACCACGCCACCGGCACGTGATAGGGTTTGCTTGGTTTGCATTTCGACATATCCAAGCTCATCAGCACATGCACGTTTTCCGGGACGAAATTCACGTATTGGTAAATCTCATCTTTGATTTGGAACTCTTCGCCAAACGGTTGCATGGCAGGATGTTCGGGATCGTGGACGGCGATCGTGACTGTCGTGCCAGCTCCCCACGGATGCCCTGCAAAGGTGCCGCCGATCATTTCCCGATACCAGGCATGCTCGGGCTTGTCGTTGCGGTAGGTATCGGTCGCCGAGTGAAAACCAATCACGCCATGACCGGGTTGCGTCAACCATTTCGTGAGGAAGTAGTCTTTGGCTTCGTCGCTAATCGGGAGTTCGCCAGTCGTATACAGCATGACGATGTCGTAGTTCTCCAGGTTCTCGCGTGTGAAGTCGGCGGCGGCGTCTTGAGTCGCATCGACGGTGAACAGGCCAGTCTGTTGACCGAGCTGTTTCATCGCGATCTCGGACGGCGACAACTCTTGACCTTTGCGTTTCACGGAGCCATGGACAAACCCTTTGCTCTGCGTCAAAAACAACACGCGAGCCGGCTTATCCGCGGCAAATGACGACGTTGGCAAGACAATAAGAATCGCTGACAACACGATCAGCAATGAGCGACGTTGAAACATAGGTTTCCCTTTTCCGAATGATCTAGACGCGGGGATACGACGTTGACATGATAACGATCCCATCCATCCAAACCAACGAAACGAAGCACCATGAATGCCGATTCCTCGATTGATTTCCAAGCTCGTGGGAAGTATTTACGATTACTCAGACAGGACGGCTGGGAATATGTCGACCGCGTTGGTGTCACTGGCATCGTGGCGATGATTCCGATCACCGATGACGGGAAGATCATCTTGATCGAGCAGTTTCGGGCACCGGTTGGGAAACGCGTGATCGAAATTCCGGCCGGTTTGGTCGGGGATGACTCCGAGACCGAAACACCCGTCGCGGCGGCCAAACGGGAACTCCACGAAGAAACGGGTTACAAGGCCCGCCGGATGAAGAAAGTCGCCGAAGGACCACCCTCTGCCGGGCTGTCGACGGAGGTCGTGACGTTCTATCTCGCCACCGGTTTGACGAAGACCAAAGACGGCGGCGGTGGCGACGGTTCGGAAGACATCGAAGTCCACGAAGTGCCGCTGGCCGAAGTCGACGAATGGCTCAAACGCCGAGCGAAAGGCCGGTACATCGACCCCAAAGTCTACACTGGTTTGTACTTCGCGAAGAGTATGTAGGGTGTGTGTAGCGAAGCGTATCGCACAGATTTCCTTCCACGTCGATCAAAAGGTTGCGTTTTACTGCTACCACTTCGCATTCATCAAGTGGCAAGGGTGGCATGTCCACGGCTTTGCGTGGACATGATTCGACATTTGAACCTTTCTGGCTCATGCCCACCCCAAGCGGTGGGCATGCCACCCAACTTCTTTCGACATCAACTATTCGATGAGATCATTAATTAGAAATGCGAAATGGTACGCGACGCATCCTACGGACCCTTTCCTCATCACATCAGACCTCATTACCTCATCATCTTCAAGACGGTCCGGATGAACGTGGGCGACGCCAATGTCGACCGGAGCGGTTGAGCAAATTGTCGGCGGCTTTCGGACCCCAGGTGCCGGCTGGGTAGAAGTTGGGTTCGTGGTTGCCTTGTTCCCAATGCTCGAGCACCGGCGTCACGAATTTCCAGGCGGCTTCCAATTCATCGCTGCGGGTGAAGAGTGTGGAGTCACCACGAAGCACATCAAGCAACAAGCGGACGTAAGCTTCCGGCATTTTCTCGCCGAAGTCGTCTTCGTAATCGAACTCCATATTCGCGGGATGCACTTGATACTGCATGCCCGGTCGTTTGGTCGAGAACTTCAGCGATATCGCTTCTTTGGGTTGGATGCGAAAGACCAATGCGTTTGGTTGGGTCCCGACGACGTCACAAATATCGCCTTCGCATTCGACCGTTTGAAACAAGTGTTGCGGCGGGAGTTTGAACTGAATCGCGATTTCCGTGACCCGACTGGCCATACGCTTTCCGGTTCGCAGATAGAACGGCACACCGGACCATCGCCAGTTGTCGACATGCACTTCCATCGCGACGTAGGTGTCGCGGTTGGACGTCTCGGAAACTCGCTCCTCCTGGCGATAACCCAACAGCGTTTCGCCGCCGATCGTATTCGGAAAATACTGTCCGGCGACCGCCCAATCATCAATGTTCGCCGATGGTGCTTGAAGTGCTTCGAGAATCTTGACTTTTTCGTCCCGGATATGTTCCTGCAGAAACTGCCCCGGTGGCTCCATCGCAGTCAAACAGAGTAGTTGCAACGCGTGATTCTGGAGCACGTCTCGCAAAGCGCCCGCTTGATCATAATACGCTCCACGACCGTGTTCCATTCCTTGAGACTCTGCTACCGTGATCTGAACATGATCGACGTGATTCCGGTTCAAGAGCGGCTCGAAAATCGCGTTGCCGAAGCGGAACATCAAGATGTTCTGGACGGTATCTTTTCCGAGATAGTGATCGATGCGGTAAATCTGGTCCTCATTGAGTAGACGACCAAGTTGCCGACTCATTTCGCGAGCGGATTCCAAGTCGTGTCCAAAAGGTTTTTCGATGACGACCCGCAGGACTTGGTCACTCTCCGCATGCGGGATCATTCCGGCTTCACTGAGCGCCTCGACCGAAGGCACGAACAATGTTGGAGCCGTCGCCAGGTAGACCAAACGTTTTCCGTGAGTGTTCGTTTCGTCTTCGAGTGTTTCCAAACGGGTACGAAGCCGATTGAAGTCTTCCGGGTCTTTTAGGTCCGCACGTTGATAGAACAGTCGACTGGCAAATTTGTTCCAGCGTTCCTCGGTGAAGTCGTCTCGTGCTTCGCGGATCGCCGACTGCATATCGCTGCGGAACTCGTCATCGGATTTGTCGCGTCGTGCAACACCGACAATCGGACATTGGTCCGCCAAATACCCGGAAATCCACAATTCGTACAAGGCGGGTAAAAGTTTTCGGGCCGTCAAATCGCCGGTGGCACCGAAGATGAGAATTGTGGCTGCTTGACGGTCATCGGACATTACATGTACACCCTCTTAAACGGAAAATCGGCCGCGCGGCCCCTATTCTCGCGACTCACGCATCGGATTGCCACCCAATCACGCAGGGGACCAGTGAATTGAAATTACATACGCATTTTGTCGCTGTCACACCAGGAACTCTCAAAAAATAGGCGAGCTGAGCAAATTCTGCGTATCCTCATGGGAGTTTGAGACAACTGTCTAATGCGAGGGTGTCGCTGGCAAACTAGCAGCCAGTGACATTCGAAACTTCAAAAGACAGACGTTTTGGAAAGCCGTGATTCGTCATGACGCACTGGTTAGTTTGTACGGTTTTGTTCGCGCAGGCGGCCCCGGCTGCCCCCAATGTGGACGATGTTCCACCGCCGCCTGCCGCCGAACAGCAAGTCGCTCCGGAAGATCCCGCTCCGACCGATGAACCAGGGTCGACCGAAAATACCGAGACCGAATCGGAAGAAGAATCCACATCGGACGGTGTCCTCGACGGGTTGAGGAACTCCGGGGCACTCAAGTTGTTGCTCGATGGCGGCTGGTTCATGCTGCCGATTTTGTTGCTCGGAATTGTCGCGTTCGGCGTGATCATCGAACGTTATCGCAGTTTGAAGATGCTGAGTACCGATTCGTCAGAATTGCGGGCGAAAGTCCGCAAACTCTTGGAGCAAGATAACCCGGAAGAAGCCCTCGAATTGTGTGACCGCGAAACCGGGCCGGTGGCGGCGATTCTCGCGGCAGGACTGCGGAAATATGTCGTGCTGCGACGACTCGGTTACGACACCGCCCGCATCGAAGAACAAGTCATTAAAGCAATGGACGATTACAGCGTGCACATCGTCGCTGCTTTGGAAAAACATCTGCCGGTTCTGGCGACGGTTTCGAGTGCCGCCCCGATGCTGGGGTTCCTGGGGACGGTGTCCGGGATGATCGTGTCCTTCAATGAAATCAACGAACGCATCGGCGAAGAGAACATCGTTAAACTCGCTTCCGGCGGGATCAGTGAAGCGTTGCTAACGACGTGTTTCGGATTGATCGTCGGAATCCCCGCGTTCATCGGGTTCAACTATTTCAACAGCGTGATCAATCGCTTCGTACTCGACGTGGAAGAATCCGCCACGGAACTGATTGAGACCGTCTCGCTCAACGAAACCCTCGCAGAACGCAACGGAACGCCGACCGAGGAATCGAAAGCGAACTTGGTGTCATAGCCTAGAACGAATAAATGGGTGGCATGCCCACGGCTTTGCGTGGGCATGATTAGACATTCGACGTCACCGGCCCATGCCCACCCCGAGCGGTGGGCATGCCACCCGAACAGAAATTTGAACTCTAAACCGCAGAAACCTATGCGAATTCGGCGACGTAACAAGTTGTTGGTGGAATCGCCTGCGAGTGCGACCGGGGACATTGCGTTCAATCTGATCGTGTTCTTCCTGGTGTGTGCGTCAGTCCAACCGGAGGGCGGCAAGGAACAGAACATTCCCGGCAGCGAAACCGTCGAGCAGCAAAACGAACAGGAAAACCTCGAAGTTCGTATCAAACGCAGTGTGCTGTTATACAATGGTGACCCGATTCAGTTGGACACGCTCCGTCCGGCACTTACGAACAAGTTTGCCGCCGCTCGCACGCCGGAAGAAAAATTGGTCGTGGTGAGTTACGACAACGACGCCCCCTGGTTTCGCTACGTGGAGGTCTCGGAGATCATCGACACCGCGGGTGGCACCGTCGTGCTACAAACCGAAGAAGAACAAGAAGTCGACGTTCCCACTGAATAGTTGAGAACAAAGCAAGAACGCTTTCCCAAACCCCTAAATCCAACCCCAGCCCCTAACTGGCATGAAAATCCGCCGACGATCCTCAACTGCCGAAGTGCCGAGCATGGCAATGGGGGACATTGCGTTCAACTTGCTGATCTTCTTCGTCATTCTCGCTCGGGCTCAGGACGACAGCCATCTGCAATGGCAGCCTGCAAATGCGGCGGAGTTGCAAGCGGGTCGGCAATCACAAGTCAGTGTGGTGATCGACAAAGAAAGCCGGCTGTACCTCAACGGAGGAGAAATCGGATTGGCGGGTCTGGAAGGGGCCGTCAGCGGACTTCTTGGCGATGCCCCTAAGGGCGAACGCAATGTGCTGCTCAAAATTCACAAAGACGCCCTCGGTCAACGTTGGGGGCCGGTCTTGGAAGCGGTCGGGGCGGCAGGTGGCGAAGCGTTCCTCGTTCTCGAAGAGCAGAAAACATCCGAAGAATAACCAAGCCGTGAGAAATTCCTCGCGAGTTTTTGGAGACAACACATGGACCATACCCGAGACCGTCTCAGCGAACCGCCCGCACGCGGCGGCGTGGCGAATGACTTGCACAAACTGCGGACGAACGGTGCCGCCTCCGCTGCTGAACTGCGTGAGTTCCTAAGTTCGATTCGCGGGAAGTCGCCCGAAGACGCTCTAGGTGCGTTCGCGTCGAGTAATTTGATCCAGGCATTGTTGATCTCGACGATCGGCTTCGTGTTGGTCATCGGTGTGTTTACGGTCGTGCCATACATGCTCAACGAATCTGCCGAAGCCGCAAATAACTCGTCGAAATCCAAGACGGCTGCCCAATCCGCACCAAAATCGACGACCGCGGAAAAAGGTCCCACCAAAACGACAGCGACCTCTTCGGAGTCAACGGCCGAGACCCCACCGGCGAATCCGACGGCTTCAGAGCCCGATCTGAACAATGCCGCCCGTGTGCTCGGGATCGACGAAACGAAAGGGACCAACCCAGCGGAAGCTCCCGACCTGGACAGCATCCTTGATCGCTCTTTGGATTAACGTCGCGATATGTCCGAGACTTCAGTTTCCCGCAACCAGAAAATTCTCTCCGGCGTGTTTTTCGTCGTGTGGTTGGTTGCGGTTGCAACCTGGAAATACTTCACGCGACTGGCCGACTCGCATACTTGGGTCACCGGTGTGTATTGGGCGGTCTTCGTTGCGACGATTCCGTTCGGTTTTTACTGGTGGTTGAAAGTTCGGCAAGCGGACATTGTGCGACGTCGGGCGGTGGGTACATTCATCGGCGTGATGTGGTGGCAGTTCAGTGTGTTCGCGGCCGATGCGTTGGGATGGGAATGGGCTCGCAGTCAACTCGCACTTTGGGGCACGATTGGCATCTTCTTCGTCGGGTTGGCGTGGCTGATTTGGATGCTCGAACGGATCGAACGTCGACACTGGTTGGAAGCGCTCGAGACCACTGAGGAACCACCAAAACGCATCTGGAACCCTATGCGACCGGATGCGTGGTTTTACGGGCGACGCAGTCAGAAACTGAACCAGTCGCTGTCGGCATTGATGAGTTACATGTTGCTGTTCTTCGCGGGTTACATGCTGCTCACGCAAGTTGGCGGCTGTTCCGAAGTCTACGAAATGCCTGCCGGTGGTGGGCAGCAACAGCCGATCGCACAAGTCGTCAAAGTTCAAAAAAAGATTCGGCAGAAGTTTGTCGTCAATCCGCTGTCGGCGCTCAAGTTCAAAGTTCCGCCGATTGATGAGGTGCAGGTCATCACGCAGGACCTGACTAAACACGCTTACACGGTCGGTTACGGACAGGGTGAAGGAGCCGGTTTCGCGGGCGGCACGCAAAAGGGCAAGGTGCGGTTTATTCGCTTGGAATACTCCGGCGGCGACTGGAACCAAGACTTCGGTGTGGGGGCGGACCAAAATATTCTGATTGAGTACGGCATCCGCACCGGTCAGAAAGTCGCTGCCGAAACCGAAGCCCGACGGGTCGCGGAACTCAAGAATTTCCCGATCGGCAAGTCTCCGCCGATGGTCTTCTTGACCGGGCAGAAGAACATTTCACTTTCCAATGGTGAGATCAAAATTCTGCGGGAGTATCTGCTCGACAAACACGGCATGCTGTTCGTGGACAATGGCGGCAGTCGGCATTTTCATAATCAAGTCTTGCACATGATGCACCAAGTCTTGCCGAACGTGCGGGAGGTGCCGGTGCCGTTGGATGACGTGATTCACCGCATCCCCTACACCCTGCCCTTTCTGCCGTATGTCGCTCCGCACGGTGGGAAAGAAGCGCTCGGTTGGAAAGTCGACGGACGCTGGGTGTGTTATTACCATCCCGGCGACATCGCCGATGCCTGGGCCGACGACCATGCCGGCGTGAAACCGACGGTCTGGGAAGCGTGCTACCAACTTGGCACGAACGTCATCTTCTACGCTCACAGCGAATACGCCAAGTGGCTCGCGGCCCGGAAAGACGAATAGAGTTTCGAGCCAGACTTGTGCGTCAACGCTCCGGCCGTGTACGTCGCCACGTTAAGATGTTCGTGTTGAGACTCTCACGCCGATACTCTTGGCGGTTGATTGTCACTCCCATCAAGTGACTCCCGTGGTCGGTGGCGAGGGAAAAGAGCTCGAGTGTGACCGGGCCATCATACCAGGTCGTAGAAAGGTTTCCGCCGTAACCCAGCCATTCCGCACCACGCCATTCGCCCTCCAATCTCCCAATGCCGCACCCGATCCATTCTTCGTCTAATACAGCTGCCAACGCTTTCGCCTCACGGACCGTTATCTGATTCGGATACGGTTCTGGAGCTGGTGGTCTGAAGCGTTCCGCAATCGCTGGTCCATTGGGTCTCTGGGAGATCGGGATGAGCACAGGCTTGTCAGCGAGCGAGAAAACCGGCGGTTCGGGATCGTGAGACGGTACCACTGTCAACATGGTATCGATCGTGTCGTTTGACGAGGTGGGGTCGAACTGCGGGAAATTACAACCGCAAATTGGGAACAGCCCGACCCATAGCAGAACTTGCCGTGTCATGAAATCACCTTGCCATTGTGCATTTGAACTTCGCAGACCGTTGCCCATTGTAACTTGTGAGACGTCATACAGGCGTGCAAAGTCCCATCAATCTCCGGCCCTGGCCTCTGGTCCCTCGTCACTTGCCAAACTCCCACCCGCTACCGTTCGCATCGGGCATTCGTTATCTTAACGGAATATCCCAATCTATTCCGAAGAGGTTCGATATGTTGCGTTCGCTGCTGGTTGTTCGGGTGTGCGGATGGTGTTGTTGCACGCTGGTTTTGGGTGGGTTTTCGAGAACGGCATTCGCCGCCGATGCTGCGAAAGTTCTGACGCAGATGCCGGAAGTCGCGGCTTCTCAGGTGCAGGGTGAAACCAGCAAACCGGAAACGCCCACAATCGACCCGAACCAAGGTCCGAAACCTAATTGGATTTGGAATGAAGGCACAGACAACGCCACCCGATATTTCCGCAAAACATTCACCGCTGAACCGGGTTGGACCGGCACCGCGATCGCGTCGTGCGACAACGTGATGACCGTCTTTCTGAACGGCAAGAAAGTCTTCAGCAGCAGCGAATGGCAATCGCCGGAAACGCGTGAAATCGGCGCGATGCTCAAGCGGGGCAAGAACGAGATTCTTGTCGAAGCAAACAACCAAGGCGGAATCGCGGCGTTTGCCATGAAGTTGATGCTGGTCAACAAACGCGACCCAAATGCCCAGCCAAAGTTCATCGTGACCGATGACAGTTGGACCGTCTCTCGCAAGAAAAGCGATTCCGATGCCGTTGCGGCTCGAATTGTGGGAAAGATGGGCGATCAACCGTGGGGCAATGTCTTTTCGAAGCCACGTTTGGCAGGCAGTCAACCGCGGAATGTGTTCCAAACGCCGCCGGGATTCCAAGTCGAATTGCTTTACACGGTTCCCAAGGATGAACTCGGTTCCTGGGTATGTATTACGTTCGATGACAAAGGACGCTTGATTGCGAGCGATCAGGGCGACAAAGGCTTGTGTCGCGTCACCCCGTCCCCAATCGGCAGCGATGAACCAACGAAAGTTGAGCCGTTGGACGTCAAAATGACGTCGGCTCAAGGAATGCTGGCGGCGTTCGGAAGTTTGTATTGCTCCGTCAACGGCGGACCGGGGAGTGGGTTCTATCGGCTGACCGATACCAACGGCGACGACCAATACGATGAGGTGAAGAAACTCCAATCGTTCCGAGGCGGTGGCGAACACGGGCCGCATGCGATTCGACTGTCGCCGGATGGCAAGTCGCTGTATGTGATCGCTGGAAATCACACGGACCCGGTTGAGTTTGATGCATCACGCATTCCTTCGAACTGGAGCGAAGATTTGCTGTTGCCGCGTCAGTGGGACGCTCGCGGACATGCCCGTGGGAAGTTGGCGCCAGGTGGTTGGATCGCCAAGACCGACGCGGACGGTGAGAAGTGGGAAATGTTTAGCGTTGGTTACCGTAACCCGTACGATATGGCGTTCAACGCGGATGGCGAATTGTTCGCGTACGATGCCGACATGGAGTGGGACCTCGGTTCGCCTTGGTATCGCCCGACGCGTGTGTGTCACGCCGTCAGCGGCAGCGAGTTCGGTTGGCGGAGCGGCACCGGTAAATGGCCGACGTATTTCCCAGATTCGTTGCCGCCGGTTGTGAATATCGGCCCGGGTTCGCCAGTGGGAGTGGAGTTCGGCTACGGCACTAAGTTCCCGGCGAAGTATCAGAAAGCGTTGTATCTGCTTGACTGGACCTTCGGCACGATTTACGCGATTCACCTGACCCCAAATGGTTCCACCTACGACGGCGAACGCACCGAGTTCCTCTCACGCACACCGCTCCCATTAACCGATGCCGCCGTCGGACCGGACGGCGCGTTGTACTTCACCATCGGCGGTCGCGGCACGCAATCGGAACTCTATCGTGTGACGTATGTGGGTGACGAATCGACGCAACCGGTGGACGCGGGAAATGAAGCAAGCGAGGAATCGCGCGAAATCCGCCGCCGTTTAGAAGCGTTGCACCGTCCTGGTGAAGTCGACGAAGACGAGATGGAATTTATCTGGTCGAAATTGGATAGTCCAGACCGCTTCATTCGTTATGCTGCCCGAATCGCGTTGGAGCATCGGCCCGTCGAAAAGTGGCTGTCGAGATTGAACGCTGTCGACAGCCCACGACAACTTGTCTCGGCGGTCATTGCACTGGCTCGGCAAGGCGAACCGTCGCAGCAAGCGGTTGCGATATCGGCTCTCGACAAAGTGGATTTCGGCGGACTCGACAAGGATCAAAAGTTGGCGTACCTGCGGGCGTGGGCGTTAGTCTTCATTCGCATGGGGGAACCGACTTCACAAATTGCCTCGAAGTTGGCCGGAAAGCTCGATCCGTATTTCCCAAGTGACGATTCCGAAGTGAACCGCGAACTCGCGCGATTGTTGGTCTATCTCAAATCGCCAACAGTCATCACGAAAACGCTGAAGTTGATGAGCAATCCGTTCAAACCGAGTGCGGAACAACGGGCCGACTTGCTGGCTCGCAATCCGGGTTACGGCGGGACGGTCGCTCAGATGATTGCCAACCAACCCGACCCAGATAAAGTTTTCTACGCGTTAGTGCTGCGGAATCTGAAATACGGTTGGACGCTGGAACAACGCCAAGAATATTTTGCCCACTTGGCGGCCCAGCGTGAGAAAAGCGGCGGGGCGAGTTATCAGGGTTTCATCGACAACATTCGCAAGGAAGCTCTCGAAAACGCCTCCGACTTGGAACGCGAAGCCCTCGAGCGAACCGTTGTTCTCGAACCACCATCGTTAGAGGAACTTCCGAAGCCACAGGGGCCGGGAGAAAACTGGACTGTCGATGATTTAGTGCAAATGTCAGCATCTGGTCTGACCGGACGGGATTTTCATCAAGGTCGCGCGATGTTCGCGGCGGCTCAGTGTGTGCGTTGTCACCGCTTCGGGGGTGAAGGCGGTGCCACCGGGCCGGACCTCACCAACGTTGCCGGTCGTTTCGGCGCCAAAGATCTGGCCGACGCCATTATCGACCCCAGCAAAGTCATCTCCGATCAGTATCGCGAGATGAAAGTGTTTTTAACTTCGGGGCTGAGCCATTCAGGGCGAGTGCTTTCGGAAGCCGATGGCAAAGTCGTCATCCTGACCGATCCGGTCGATATCTCGAAAACCGTCACCGTGGACAAGGATGAAATCGAAGTCATGACGCCTTCGAAAACGTCCACGATGCCGGCGAAACTGCTCAACGATTTGAACCGCGACGAGGTCATGGATTTGATGGCTTATCTTCTCTCGCGAGGCAACCCGAACGACCCCATGTTCAAACAATAATTTTCTCATCGTCGGGTGCGTCGCGACGCACCCTCCCTTTCAACCATTATCGACCTCATGTGGTGTGTCACGACGCACCCGACGAAATTACGGAAAACGCAAATGAAGAAGAATCCAGTCAAAGCCGCGTTACGGGCGGGGGAACCACAAGTTGGGACATGGTTGTCGTTCGGAAATATTTTTGCGACCCGATTGATGGCTCGCACTGGTTTTCCCTGGCTCACGGTCGATATGGAACACTCGCCCATCAGTTGGATGGAAGCGGGCACGTTGTTCGGTGTCATCGCGGACGCCGGCTGTGTGCCGATTTGCCGGGTGCCCAATGGCGACCACACGCACATCAAACGGGCGCTCGATGCGGGTGCGATGGGGATTGTGGCGCCTATGGTCGATACCGTCGAGCAAGCGAAGTCGATCATTGCCGCTGCGAAGTACCCGCCGGTTGGAAACCGATCGGTTGGCGGCGGAATGCACGCATTGAACTTTGCGGCTTCGGCGGGTGACTATTATCGGCATGCGAACGATGAGATTCTCGTGGTCTTGCAAACGGAGTCTCCCACGGGTGTCGAGAACGCGGAGGAGATTTATAGCTTGCCCGGTTGCGATGCAATCTTCGTCGGCCCAAACGACTTGCGAGCACAAATGCGAACGCCGGATGGCACGGATCCGTCGGCGGAAGCTCACGAAGAAATGATGCAACGCGTCTTGGCGGCCGGCAAAAAGACAGGCACTCCGGTCGGACTACACGTGCAAACGCCGGAACAGGTTAAACAGAGAATCGAAGAGGGTTGGCAGTTCATCGCGATTGCCAGCGAAATGAAAATGATGGTCAATGAGGCCAGTCGGATGCTGGGCGAACTTGATATGGAACCTGCCACTAAGGATTTGGCTCGGTACTAAATCGAACTTTCCTACAGAAGAGTGCGCTCACTCGTGATTGAAGAGTTTCGAATGAGGTTGGCTAGCCTGCCCTCATTCGTTTCATCTGTTCGTCTTCGGAAAGGACAGCTGATCCGGCACGCTGAGACTCATTGCCTCGTCTGACAATTCGAAATTGACACTGATACTAAGCCTGCTAAAATTTAGCTTGCTATTGAATTGGGGTGGGTCTCGGTATGGACTATGACTTTGAAGAGAGTGTTGGCTACTGGGTGACGGTGACAGCCTTGTCGTTTCATCGTGTGCTCAATGCAGAACTTGCTCCGCATGACCTGACCTTTCGACAGTCGCAAGTGCTGGGCTGGCTGGTCCTGGATGGGAAACTCTCACAAAGCGATCTGGCCAGTCGGATGCAGATCGAACCACCCACGCTGGCGGGGATTGTGGATCGGATGGAACGTACCGGTTGGGTCCGGCGGACCAACTGCCCCAACGATCGCCGCAAGAAACTGATCGAGTTGACTTCCGCTGCTGAACCCGTTTGGGAAATCGTTGCTCAATGTGCCCGCCGAATCCGTGCGCGGGCCACACACGGTCTGAGTGACGAGCAAGTTGCAAACTTACGAGACCTGCTTCGCGTCGTGCATGCCAATTTAAATCACGATCCTTCGGAATCTCCGCTATGAAGCCCCCCCAAGTCCGCACCCCACGCGGAAAATTGTTCTCCGGCCTGAGTATCTCGACGACACTGATCGCACTGTGCAGCGGTTGGATCACGAGTTCCTCTGCGTTTGCTCAGGGAACGGTTCGTGTCGTTCTCTCGCCGGCCCAAATCTCGCCGATTCGTTCCGAACAAGCGTTTGTCGGTTCGGTGATGCCGGAACGACGGGCGGTAGTCGGCAGTGCGGTCGACGGCCGCGTCGTTGACTTTCCTGTTAGCGAAGGCGATCGCGTGGAGAAAGGCGGAACACTCGCTCAACTGCTGACGGAAACGATCTCGCTCGAACTCGCAGCCGCCAAAGCGGAACTCGAAGTGAGACGCGAGGAATTGCAAGAACTCAAAGCGGGTTCGCGTCCCGAGGAAATCGAACAGGCCCGTGCTCAGATGGAAGCATCGAAAGCGGTCTTAGAGTTGGCCGAAAGCCGGAAGTCACGCGCACAAACTCTGTATGCCCGCAATAGCATTTCCGAAGACGAACTCTTGCAGTCGATTTCGGTGTGGACCTCGGCTCAGGAAACCTACAACGAACGGAAAGCCGGTCATGATTTGACGGTCGCCGGCCCTCGGAAGGAAAAGGTCGCTCAGGCGGAAGCGATGACACGCATGCAGGAGGCGGTCGTCGAGAAACTCTCGGACCAAATCAAGAAACACACGATCATTTCTCGATTCGCTGGTTACGTTTCTGCAGAACATACCGAGGAAGGCCAGTGGGTCAATCGAGGAGATCTCGTTGCGGAAGTTGTGGCATTGGATCGTGTCGAAGTGGTTGTGAACGTCTTGGAAAGTCATGTGCCACACCTGCAAATTGGCGGTGCGGTGGAGAAAGTCGAAGTGCCCGCGTTAGGGCGTTCATTCCGGGGAGAGATCGCCAGTATCAACCCCCAAGGCGATCCTCGTTCGCGAACATTTCCGGTCAAAGTCCGTGTGGACAACGAAATCGTTGACGGCCAACCTGTCATCAAGTCTGGCATGTTAGCTCGGGCGTACCTTCCCACTGGCCCCCAACATGATGGATTGTTGGTGCCGAAGGATGCTTTGGTGCTCGCAGGAGATCAACGTTCTGTTTTCGTCGTCAAACCCAAGTCCCCCGCGAAGAAAGGCGAACCCCTGACCGGGACGGCTGTCGCGGTTCCTGTGGAAACTCATGCGGCGACCGGCACGTTCATCGAGGTGAAAGGCGACGTTCAGGAAGGTGATTTGGTGGTTGTGCTGGGGAACGAGCGGTTGCGTCCACGTGGCCCCAATGAAGTGATTATTGTCGATACCGTGGAGCCGTCGAAAGTTGGACCAGCAACGTCGATTCGCTCTGCAGTGACTTCCGACTGACGCCGTCGGTCGGTGGTAAATCGCATATCATCAATCTTCATCTCGAATCCTTAATTCCGAATCGGTACATCATGGAACTGATTGGTTCATTCGTTCGCAGCCCGGTGAAGGTGGCGGTCGGTGTGTTGCTGTTGGTGCTGTTTGGTTATGTCGCGCTCGACCGCATGCCGATGCAACTGACCCCCGAGGTGCAAACGCCGACCATCACGGTCGAAACGCGTTGGCCCGGTGCCAGTCCGCAGGAGATCGAACGCGAGATCGTGCTCGAACAAGAGGAGCAGCTGAAAAGCGTCGAGTCCGTCACGAAGATGACATCGGAAAGCAGCGATTCCAGCGGCAAAATTACGCTGGAGTTTCTTGTCGAAACCGACATGGATAAAGCCGTCGTCGATGTGATCGGCCGGTTGGAACAAGTTCCCAACTACCCCGAAGACGCCGACAAACCGATTATCAGTACATCGAACGCAGCGGACCGACCGATTGCGTGGTTCATCCTCAGTGCCCAATTTCCGAACCCTGACGACATTCGGGAGATGCAGAAACAGCATCCCGAAATCAAAGACGCTTTAGACAAGGTGTTAAACGCTGCCAATCCGGGTTTGGCGACGCTCCGGTTGCGAAATTTGAGCAAAGATCATCCCGCGGTCAAGTCTCTGTTGCCACCGGAAGATATGGATGTCACGAAGCTCAAGCGGTTCGCCGAAGATGAGATCGAAGCCCGTTTTGAGCGGGTTTCCGGCTGCTCGCAATCCAACGTGCTTGGCGGATTGGAAGAGGAACTGCAAGTCGTCGTCGACCCGTACAAGTTGGCTGCTCGGAATTTGACGATCGCCGACGTGCGACGAGTACTACGCGGGCAGAATACCGATGTGTCCGCCGGTGATTTTTGGGAATCGAAACGCCGTTGGGTCGTGCGAACGCTTGGGCAATTCCGCACGCCTGAACAAGTCGAGCAACAACTCCTTGCCCACGACGATGGCGGCCCCGTGTATGTTCGTGACGTCGCGCAAGTTCGACTAGGGTATCGCAAGCCCGACGGTTTAGTGCGGCGGTTCGGCGAATCGAGCATCGCGGTGAACTGCTTGCGGGAAACCGGTGCGAACGTGCTCGACTTGATGGATGGATTGCGGTTGGTCAATCAAGAACTCAACGAGGGCATTCTGAAAGATCGTGGGTTGGTGCTCACGCAGGTCTACGACGAAACCGATTACATTTATTCGTCTGTCGATTTGGTGCAGGAGAACATCTTCATCGGGGGGGCACTCACGATGATCGTGCTCATGTCGTTTCTGCATCTCGGCATCCGCACGTTGCTCGTGATTCCCGCAATTCTTGCGACCGCGATTGCTGCTGCGTTTGTTTCGCCGTGGTTCTTCGTGCCCTGTTTGGCACTCATCATCGGTGCCGGATTCTGGTTCGCCCGGGGGGCATTGGTCGTTGGTCTGGCGATTCCGATCAGTATTATCGGGACATTCTTGATTCTCGGTGCGCTTGGCCGATCGCTCAATGTGATTTCGCTTGCCGGGCTGGCGTTCGCGGTCGGGATGTTGGTCGATAACGCCGTTGTCGTGCTGGAAAACATTTTCCGTCGATATTCCTCCCTCGGTGAAAAACCAATCACCGCCGCCGTGCGGGGCACGCAGGAAGTTTGGGGAGCGGTCGTTGCCTCCACGCTCACGACGATTGCGGTGTTCCTGCCGATTGTGTTTGTGCAAGAAGAAGCCGGCCAACTTTTCCGTGATATCGCCTTGGCGATCAGTGGTGCGGTGGCACTTTCGATGTTGGTTTCGATGACCGTGATTCCGACGGCGTCCTCGCGATTGTTCGGAGGCCGCAATCTTAAAATCGGCGGGCTTGGCGATGCTGATTCGACCGAGCCAAACGAAGATCAGGCTTTCGTCCGTGCGGTCAACAAGTGTGGTGGATATTTTGTCGACAAGGTGGTGTCGATCAATAACTGGATTCAACACTCGCTTACCCGCCGGCTGGCGACGATTGGAATTCTGGTAGGTGCGGCGGTCGCACTTAGTTGGATTCTGTGGCCAAAGGTCGAATATCTGCCGACCGGTAACCGAAACCTCGTTTTCGGAATTCTCATTCCGCCGCCGGGGTACAACCTCAACCAAATGATGGAGATGGGCGAGACCGTCGAACGGGAACTTCGGCCCTATTGGGATACCGACGCCAAAGATGCGGCCGAAGCCGGTTTGGATTACCCGATCATCGGCGACTTTTTCTTTGTGGCTCGGGGTCGGCAAGTATTTTTGGGGATTCGGGCACGCAATCAGGACCAAGTCGGCAAACTCGTGCCGTTGGTTCAGCAGGTCGGTTCGAAACTGCCGGGCACGTTCGCGGTGGCGAAACAGTCAAGTTTGTTCGAACAAGGGCTAACTGCCGGGCGAACAATTGATATCGAAATCACTGGGCCGGAACTGAAAACGCTCGTTGGTATGGGAGGGCAGATTCTCGGGGGCAATCCGCAAATCGGTCTCAAACCGATCGGGGCGATTATCAAAGTTGACCGGGTCGTCGATGGAAAGACCATCACCGAATCGGCTCAAGCCCGTCCCGTGCCGAGTTTGGATTTGTCATCGCCGGAAGTGCATATTCGGCCTAAATTGACACAAGCTGCCGAGATGCAAATCCCGACCGCCGATCTGGGCTACGCTGCCGATGCTTTGATCGACGGTGCCTACGCCGGCGATTATTACATCGAAGGCGACAAGATCGATGTCACGATTGTCGGCGATGAAACCCGAGCTGACAGCGTGCAAAGAATTCGCGGTTTGCCGGTAGCGACGCCCATTGGGCAAGTCGTTCCGTTGGAAGCCTTGGCATCGGTTGAGATGAGTAGCGGACCGGAGCAAGTCAATCACCGGGAACGTCTGCGAGCGATCACAATTGAAGTCTCCCCGCCCGCAGAGATGGCACTCGAAGACGCCATGGAACTCATCAAAACGCAGGTCATCGCACCACTACGAGAAAGCGGGCAACTTGAAGGTGGCTATCGAGTGAATCTAGCGGGAACGGCAGACAAACTCGACAGCACCTGGAAGGCGTTGCAGTCAAACGTGATCTTAGCATTGCTCATCACGTATTTGCTGATGGCGGCGTTATTCGAATCGTGGCTGTACCCGGCTGTGGTGATTTTAAGTGTTCCGCTGGGGGCGGTCGGGGGAATTATCGGGTTGCAGTTACTCAATCAGTGGTTGACCTTCACGGGCCAACCGACGCAGATGCTCGATGTACTGACGATGCTCGGCTTCGTGATCCTCATTGGGACTGTCGTGAACAACCCGATTTTGATCGTGCACCAATCGTTGAACCTGATGCGGGAAGACAACCTCGCGCCACGGCAAGCAATTCTGGAAAGTGTCCGCACGCGGATTCGCCCGATCTTTATGACAACGACCACCACGGTGCTCGGACTGTTGCCTTTGGTGTTGTTCCCGGGAGCCGGGAGTGAACTCTATCGCGGTTTGGGGAGTGTGGTGCTCGGGGGGTTGGCGTTGTCGACGGTGTTTACCCTGTTCCTCGTGCCGACGTTGTTCAGCGTGGTCATGGAAACCAAGCATCGCATGGTGGGTTTGGTGAGGACCGAGGACGAAAGCGATGATGAACCCCACATCACGCAACCGCAAGTTCCGGAAACGATCGGTGCAAGTTGATTATCTGCTGTGATAACGCACGATTCGCACGTCGCCTTGATATTCAGTCTGCGTGAGTTCGTCTTGCATCCAATTCAAAATTCGAGTGGCTTTTCCGCCACCCGAGCCGGCACCGATGAGAGGGAAGGCGATGGAGCGGAACCCTTGATCGGTTGCGATTCGCATTGCGTTGCGGACGGACTCGCGGACCGAGTACTCCGAGGATCGCCATAGCAGGTTGATTCCGGCGACATGAATGATGCCTTGGAACGGCAATGTCCCGGCGTTCGTCAGGACCGCATGCCCAAGCGGAAGCGGTCCGACCTTCGCGAGTTCGCGGAACGGCTGTTTCCCCCGCGTTTCTTGATTGCCCCGGAGACGCCTTGCGGGATCAGTAGCCACCAGGGAATCACATTGCGATTCCACGCGTTGACGATGACTTCGACATCCTGATCGAGTAAGTCACCGTCAACGATGTCCAGGTTCATACTTAAAACTTGCCGATGTGGAAACGACGTAAAATGCCGATGTTATTGATCCAATACAGTTCGATGGCTGCAACGCAGACGATAAGAACTCGCAGTTTCGGATTCTTGAATGCGTCGAGAGCGATCACGTACACGATCAACAACGTAAGTACAACACCCCCCAGGGCGAATGGCGGAAATGGCCAGGATACGACATCGCGAATATTCTCACGATGACGCGGCGCGATCGCCATCATAATCATGGCTGAAGGGATGTTTGCAAAGAACGTGCCAATGACACCTAGCGCGATCGCATCAACTACTTTCCAAAAAGAGAAATCAGGCGACGATTCAGGCTTGTTCATCATGCAAACCATGATAGCCGGAGTCTCGTTTTGACGTCTACTGCCCGAAGGGACGCATGTCGTCAAAGCCGTTATAGGCCATGCGATTTCGGCCGGTGATGGAATTGCAGAAGAACAAAGCGTCGCCGATTTCGTCGCCATCATCCATTGTCAATCCGAGTAATTGGTCGAAGTCGTTGCCGTTGATGAAGCTGGAGTCCACCAATTCGTCGAAGACTTGGTCGAGTGTCGGGTCGTTATCGTTGATCAGACACAACCGATTGGATCCGGTGCGGGAGTTCCATGCGAAAAGTTCGTCAACGCCATCCCGATTGAGATCGCCGATGGAAACGTGAGTGTAGGTATCTCCGTTGATTGCAGTCGAGTCGATCACGTTATTCGAAATCGCTCCGGCAAGTAATTCGCCACCGGGAATGCTTTGCGTGAATTCGGCCACGCGGTTGCGTCCGGTTCGCAAATTCACAAAGAGCAATTCGTCACCTCCGCCAGCCACGAATTCGCCGGCGTAGATCTCTGTGAAATCATTGCCGTTGATAGCTTGTCGCGTGATGACATCGGTTTGAATCTGCACGGTGACGGTCGTATCAGGCGATGAACCCGGGGCAAGCCTCACGAGCCGGTTGCTTCCAGAGCGCGGGTTCCAGAAGAACAAGTCGTCGGCACCGCCTTGGTCAAAGTCACCCGTGACGATTTTCCCGTAGGCGTTCCCGTTGATTGCAGTTGGTGAGACCACATTCGTTTCGATGTTGGTGTCCAGCTGGCCGATGGAGCCGTCATCGAAGTGGACCAGACGGTTCCGCCCCGTCAGTGGATTCCAAAAGAAGATGTCACTACCGCCGGTCGTGTCGAAATCACCGACGACGGCGATTCCAAAATCGTTACCATTGATGGCCTGTGGCGGAATCGGGTTGGACCGAATGGCTCCATTGCTGAGGATCACGCGGTTTGTTCCCGTGCGTGGATTCCACAGGAAGAGATCGTCTTGCATCCCCTGCCCGGCTGAGGAACCGTCGAAATCACCGGCGACAACGATTTCAAAATCGCGGTCCATCCGCTGGGACGGGACCGGGTCATTGCGAAGGTGTTCCACCTGCGAAGAGTTCTGGGACGCACGACTGAAAAAGAGATTGTCTTGCAGACCGGCAGCGGTCGAGTTGCGTTCGATCACGTCGGCCAATGTCGTCGATTCGATCTCTTCGAGGAGTTCTCCGGTGTAGATGTTTTGATACCAGAATCGATCGCCGTCGCGAAGTCGTTCGAATTGATCGGTGAGGATTGTGCTCCACAGTTCGCCCACGCTGGAACCGGGCAAGTGATCCTCGGCTAAACCACCGACCCAGAGATCGATTTGGTCGACAGTCTCGTAAACGCTCGCGAGAGCAGCTTGGATTGCCTGATCGGAAGAAACGTCGGCAAAACTGGTGACCGGTGATAGTCCCAAGTCGATCCGCGTTTGGGCGTAACTCGCCAAACCATGATCGCGACCACGTTGGATGTTCAACGACACCAAATCAAACCCGCCGGCACCGGGAGGTCCGAAAAGGAAGTTGCGGACGTCGTCGATAACTTGGGGGTCGATTTCTTGGGCCAACTGATAGGACGCACCAACCAGCAGACTGTCAATGCCGTTGTCACCAACGACCGACGGCGTAAAGAACGCGTCTCGCAACTCAATGTTGCCTTCGTCAGCTACGCTGCCGTCATTATTGCGACGTTGCAATTCCGACGAAAGCAAACTGTGACCGAGACGGTAGGCGGCTGTCGAAAAGCTGTTCGCGATGGACGGATCCACGTTCGGATCGTAACCGGTGTAATCGTCGATGGCATTTTCACCGAGAAGGGCCGGCAGAAACTCGTTGAAGGTGATCGCTTGAATTTCCGCGGTGACAATCGCCCGAGCTTGCTGATAGAGTTCCTCGTCGGTCAGGCTTTTATCGTTCTGGGCGAGTTCGTCGGCGATGCGGTTGTGCTCGCGAACCCAAATCGTGTGAATCGATGTAAGAACAGCGTTTTCGTTGGCTCGCACGTCACCGGCAAGAAAGAAACTGGCACTTTCTCCCCCGCCGTTTGGGACGCCATCGACATTGTACGGCAGCAAATCGCCTTCGCTGGTCTTAAGTCGGCCACCGGAAAATGAACGTAATGCATTTGCGCGGGCAATGTCCGAACCGTAGACGTTGGACGCATCGATATACGTGGTAATCTGGTTGATTTGTTGACGGATTCCGTTGATGTCGATTTCATAAATCGAACGCGACAACGCAATTTGAGCAGTGCCAGTGCCGAACGGATCGAACAACGGTTCCCCGGTCGGTACTTTGATCGGATAGGGTTCGACAGGGTCGGCTGTTTCGGTTAGGTCGATGTCGTGATCAAGAAACTGACCCCACACCCAGATGTAGTCGGTCAGATGCCGGTCGTTGACGTTCGACCCGGACTGGGCCGCCACGGCGTTGCTGATTGCGCGTGCGCTGGGACGATCTTCACCGGCGGGCGTGCCGAGACCGTCTGTGTATCCAACGGAAGTTTGTCTCAACAGCGGCGTATCGGTGGATCCCTGTTCCGGGTGGGCTTCGTTGTTTCCAACTCCGTCGATCGGAGCAAATTCCGTAAGATCGGCTACGGACGAAACCGCTGAAAGTAACACTCGGTCTTCGAAGGTTTCCACGCTGGCAATATGGATTCGGTGATGCCGTGCTCCGGACCGCTTGCTAGGACGAGGCATGTATGAGCTCTTTGGGTTGTGTGGGTAATCAACGCGAGGTGCGATCGATCGCTGACGTTGGGAGGCGTCGCGAGCGATCAACTGTTGAGGAAACGCGGTGGGTTGGACCCATTCAACGCTGTTTCCCCAATATTTTCAATCGTGATTCTTGAAACATCTCGGCTTCGTTATGTGGTAGGTCAGTTAGTATACACACAATTTTTCGGTTAGGTTGTTCTGGTGGTTTAGCGAAACTAGATTCTACAGTGGATTTGAGGGAAGGAAAACACTTTCCGCAGTCACAGGCGTTCGAATTGCGTGGCTAACATTGCCTAATATGCCGAATTCGCGGATAATACGCTTTCCGATGGTGGATTACGCCGCCGCTACCTGGACCAGACTTAGTCGGTCGCCGCTTTTTTCGATAGGAATCTTCGTTCTCATGGCGAAAGCAAATCCCACCAAATCGACCTCTGGAAACGAGACCAATTCTGGACAACCGTCCGAGAAGTCCGCGGAATCCTCCGAGAACAAAAAGTCCAAGGCCGGTGAACTGCGTGAGACGATGGAATCGATCGTTGTCGCATTTATCCTGGCGTTTTTGTTTCGAACCTTCGAAGCGGAAGCGTTTGTGATTCCCACCGGATCGATGGCACCGACCTTGCGAGGACGACACAAAGAGGCCGATTGTCCGCAGTGTGGTCATCATGTGGTGGTTGGAGCGTCGGCAGAAGTCAACAACGATGGCTACTTGTACGGACGCGAGAATTCCAACGGCGTCATCGAAGGAACACGACGTATCCACGATGTCATCTGCGACAACTGCCGGTACCGGTTCGATATGTTCGACAAACCGGCGTTCAAGGGCGACCGGATTCTCGTCAACAAGTTTCCGTTCGAGATCGGTGGTCCCGACCGGTGGGACGTTATTGTCTTCAAGTATCCGGAAAAACCGACGACGAATTACATCAAACGACTTGTGGGACTGCCGGGCGAAAAGATCCGTATTCAACAAGGTGATGTCTACGTTAACGATTCCGATGGCGGGCCGCTCCGCATTCTGCGGAAGGACGATCCCGATAAACAACAAGAGTTGCAAATTCTCGTCTATGACAACGACCACACCGCGGAGGCTCTGCGGGCGGTTGGTTGGCCCGAACGTTGGGCCGGGATGACCAAGGGAGATGATGGCCGCGCGATCGCCGGCTGGATCGATGATCCTGAAGGATGGAAAATGGATCCGGTCGACCGCAGTTTTGTGGTCGACGCGAGTAACGGCCCCGCAACGCTGCGTTATCGTCATTTCGTACCAAGTGCATCGGATTGGCGAGCAATCTCGGAGTTGGGAGGGAATCTGCAGTTCGAATGGCGGACTCCTCCGCGATTGGCGGATCGGGATTTTGTCGACGATGAGTCGTCGAATGTCATCAACCTGCGGGATCGTTTGCAACTGGTGACCGACTTCTGCGGATACAATGCGTTTACCCTGCAAAAGATGGGTAACCATGACGGCGAGGGACACTTCTGGGTCGGCGATTTGATGGTCTCGATGAATGTGACCGTCGAGTCTGCCACCGAAGACGCGGAACTCGTATTGGAGCTGAACGAAGGTCGTCGACAATACCGTTGTCGAATCGATCTCTCGAACGGACATGCCACGCTCTATTACCCCGATGACAAAAGCCGCGATGAATCGGAAGTTGTCACTTTGGGGACGGCCGAAACCGATCTCGTGGGCACCGGTTCCTGGGATATTTCCTATGCCAACGTCGATGACCGCGTGTGTCTGTGGATCGATGGCGACCTGGTGGAATTCGAGTCGGCGGGCGAAGTGGAGTTAGCCGAAGGCGAACGCGTGGGATGTTACCACCCTGTCGGCGGACTGCGAACCCGAACCGTACCGACCGAGGCCGATCTCACACCGGTGGGCATTACCGTCCAAAACGCCGTCGCGCAAGTTGCCAACTTGCGACTCGAACGGGACATTTACTACCGGGCGGACTTGTTTGTGGGCGAGAAAGAGTCGGCCAGTAACGTGCGGGATCTCGATTTTTTACGATCGCAACCTGAGTTGTGGTTTGATGAGTACCGTGACTTGATCGGTGAGGCCATCGAATTCGACCGGTTGGAGGATGATGAGTTTTTCGTGATGGGCGATAATAGCCCGCAAAGCATGGATAGCCGGTTGTGGCCGTTTGATCGCGATTGGTTGTTGCCGGGTGATCGTCGTCCGCCGAATCGGCACGCGGTGCCCAGGTCGGCTTTGGTGGGGAAAGCATTTTTCATCTATTGGCCACACGGGATTCCATTCGGCAACGGCGGAGACGGTTGGGGCATTCGTGATCATCGGGCTGTCGAAGATCGAGGCGATCATTTTCCGTCCGGCGGTGCGATCGGAAAGACAGATTACCCAAGTTTTCGCGTGCCGTTCTATCCGGACGTTATGCGAATGCGGCGGATCCGCTAAGACGCTTGTCGGCATTGTGCCAACAATTCGCCCTTTGCAAGGTCCGCGGAAATTGAGACAATATCCAACCGAGCGGGAATCACGACGTTGTCAGCCGTGCTGAGTGGTAGACTCGAAGCCCAGAATGCACAGAGTTGAGCACGCCCAATCGAGAACCGAGTGAAACGACATTCGTCATGGAGGACGAACGATGGCCCTGTTAGAATGTACCGGTCTGGTGAAAGACTACCCTGGAAAGCGGGCAGTCGATGGCATTGATTTCACCGTCGAAGAAGGGGAAATCGTAGGGTTGCTCGGTCCGAACGGGGCCGGAAAAACGACCACCTTCCGCATGTCGTGTGGGTTGATCACACCCACCAAGGGCAAAGTGTTCCTCCAGGGTGTGGAAGTCACTCGCTGGCCGATGTTTCGTCGGGCTCGTCAAGGCATGGGGTTTTTGCCTCAGGATGACAGCGTCTTCGGCAAACTGACGGTGCAGCAGAACATCTTGGCGATCTTGGAGTACCTCAAGCTGAAACGGCGAGACCGGTATCGTGAAGTCGATCGCTTGCTGACACAGTTCGGGTTACAAGACAAGAAGCCACGGATCGCCTCGACGTTGTCTGGGGGGGAACGACGACGACTCGAAATTGCCCGATGTTTGGCAAGTCGTCCGCGATTGATTCTCTTGGACGAACCATTCACCGGGATCGATCCGGTGACGATCAACAGCATTCAGGACATCATCCGCGACCTCCGCGATTCCGGCATTTCGATCCTACTGACCGACCACCGGGAACGTGAGACGCTCACCATTACCGATCGCAGCTATGTCGTCTGTGCCGGGAAAATCCTGGTGAGTGGCGATGCAGCCACCGTGCTGAACGATCCGTTGGCTCAGCAAATGTACTTCGGTACGCGATTCGACGGGGAATCGATCATCAAGGAAAAAGCCAGCTTCCGAGTGCCCGGACAAAAGCCGACCTCCCAGACAAGCGAACTCGACGCCGCTTGATTCTAGTCGTCTGTGGAATCCTCGTTATCGATCGTTGCCGGAGCCGGTGCGAGCACGGTTGGCGTTGCCGGCACGTTGTCTTCGGCAGGTAATGGCGGCACGATTTCGTCGGCAGGTGCCGGTGGCACGATGTCGCCCGAACGGATCGCCTCTACGTCATTCCATTGTTGCTGCAGAATTCGTCGGGTCTCCAGTAGCGCTTCGGGAATTCGGTGGACACGGCCGTGGGTCGTGCGTAGTTCATAGAGCGTATCGGATTCCATCTCGCGCGCGCTGTAGGTCGGAACGACCAAGTCCCCGATTTCCCGGAAACAATATTTGCCCAGTCGCCCATAGACGGTGTGGATCGTGACCCGCGGGTTATACGGCAACATGTCGAGCCCTTGCAGGATGCTGCTGGGTTCCGTCACGTTCAAAATGCTGGAGGGAATGAAAAACGGGGACCGTAAAATCCTGACTAGTGGCCCGTTCCCGTAGCGTCCCGGATCCGGAGGTCGGATGATGCCCGGGTTTTGGTCGATCAGCTCCCCGAAATATTGCGAGGTCGTTCGTAATTCTCCTGCAAGTGCCAGACCAATGCACCGCACCGCAGGCTCTGGTAATCCTGTCCCGCGATGAGGGGTGGCGAAGAAGACAGCTCGGGTGATGAAGGGTTGCGACTCGAAGAAGAACTGCCGATGGAAGAAGTTGATCATTTTCTCGCTGCCGCGAACGTACGGCCAAGGAATGTTGCTGAACTTATCCCAGAGAATGTTTTCACTGTCGGTGACCTGCAGTTTCGTCAGCAGTCCACCCATGCTGTGACCAAGCATGACCATATTTTGCAGTGCTGCATCGGTACTGTCAGGATCGAACCCTTCGACGGCCCGTTGTAATTTGGAGCGTAAATTCGCTGCCGATTGCGGCACCGGCATGGAGGTAGGATAGAAATAGACCCAGAGTTCGAAATGCTCCATCATCCAAGGGTCGGACCGGATGTAGTTGGCCATTTCCGTCCACGTCCACGGGTACGAAAGGAATCCGTGCACCATGAGGATGGGGATGCGACCGGGGCGATGCGGTTCGAGCAAGTAGAGGCGTTGCCGATCGATCGCCTGGTTCGGATTCAAATAGGCGCGGACGACGTTGTATTCGGGCATCGCTAGGTCAAGGCCGATCGTCAATGCGGCGGCTGCTTGTTTGGTCAACGGCCAAACATGCTCCGCGACTCGCACACCACTGTGTCGCAAGACATCATGGAGTTCCACGCACGGGCCGAGCGGCGAACCGTCTGCCTCACTCGTTCCGAGCAATGCATTGGAACCAGCCAGCCAAGACAGATCCGGTCGCAGTACAATCGTGAATGCGTAGACATGTTCATCGAAGAGGAATTCTTCGGCAGGGTCATCGGGGTTGCGGACGTGAACCGCGGCCATCGCCGCACCCACTCCGTGCACCGCGTAATCGCAGTTGATGTCTGCGAAGTTCTCCTCGGTAACCGCATACAGTCGGTCGATTTTATCCGGTTGCCATTCCAAACCAAAAAGCTCGACCGGCAACGTTCGCCAACCGTTTGGCGTGTTAACCGTCAACCCACGTGTCGGATGGAATCGACCCGTCTTGAATCCGATCTCCATGCAGAGACCGACTGCTTCGTTGTAGAGTTCAAGACATGTCGAACCCACTCGCGGGGCGGGATCGAGTACGAATTGGCCATACCAAGCGTAGGTCGCTGCAAGATACGCATGATCGACGGCGATTTCTTTCGTGGTTTCCGCCGCTTGCTGTGCTCGCCACAGGAGATGTTTGGCCAACGCTGCAGCCGTTTCGGGGCTCGGGCGTTTCTTGAACGCGTTTTCCCGGAGCGATCGTTTCCAGTCGCAAGCGGGAAGAGTTGCAAATTGGGACGATACAATGTGGCCGGCGACGTCCGATTGTGCGTTACAGACCGTGGGCGAAACGGCGTTTCCGAGTCCCACGAAAACGAGGACGAAAGCCAATGCAGTGCAAAGTCGATTTCGAATAGGACAGCGTTCCATGCTTGGCTCTAACGGACGAGATCGGATCACCTGCATACAATCATCACCTTGGAAGATCGTCGCCAAGGTTGCTCGTGTTCCGAAGTTCGTATCGACCGCTCGCCTGACGTCACTCGAATCCCGATCGCGGTTTCGGGATGCGTTGAATCGAATTCTCACTAATTGTAAAGGTGGGCAGACTGGGAAGACTCAAGAGAATGTCCGAAAGCGATCACTCGTGGATGACGGCCAGTTGTTTTTCCACCGTTGATTGTAACTTCGTGAGGAGATCTTGGGCTTTTTCCAATTCTCGTGCGATGGCTGCTTGCTCGAGCTCGTGAGCGATCGGGCTGAACTCGGGCCACCCCACGGTGCCGGCAGAACCTGTCATCCAGTGACCGAGCGATTTTAGCTCATCCCAATTTTTCGCCGCGATTGCCGCTGTCATTTGCTCCAACTTTTTCGGCAAACCGATGAGGTAGTCTTGGCGAATGGCCTGAATTTCGGGGTCATCCGTCAACACATTCCCTAAACTTGGGGCACTCAGCGACGGCTTCGGTTGCGGAGCCGGTGACGATGCCGGGCCTGCAAACATATCGATCACCGCCGAAAGTTCCGTCATGGCGGATTGAAGGCCGGATTCGTCGTGCGTCTGTAGCATCTCCGAAACAGCGTTCGTCGCATCCACCAAGTCATCCAGATCGATTTCCCCGGCGGCCTCATGCAACTGAGAATTCAATTCTTCTAATCGCTCCCATTCCTGATTCTGGAAGACGCGATGCATACGTTGGCCCTGAATGCAAATATTCCTGATCAATTCTTCGATGCCGATGTCCATCGAAAGGTCGACACTGTCGTCGCAGAAGTCGTCCTTGTCGGCGGATTCGTGCAGAACTTCCGAGAGCGTGACGAGCAATGCATCCAGATCGACGGGTTTGGCGATGAACGCGGAACAGCCGGCCTCGAGACATTTTTCTTCATCGCCACGCATGACGCTGGCGGTCAGGGCAAAAATTGGGATTGTTAAACCGGCCTCACGGAGTCGACTCGTGGCGGTGTAACCGTCCATGACGGGCATCTGCATGTCCATCAGAATGACATCGAATGAACTGGCCAACGCTTTCTCGACGGCGATCGCACCGTTCTCGGCTTGAACGACTTCCAAACCGGCCCGCGAGAGCACCAACCGCAACAGGCGACGGTTTTCCTCGCCATCGTCGACCAAAAGCACCCGAGCAGCGGGCAACTGAGATTGCAATGACCGCGTGAGTGAGTTTTCCGAGGTTGCCAATCCGGTCGTTTCCGCGATCGGCGTATCCGCACTTGGCATCGGGGCTGCGATCGTGAGCGTAAACGTACTTCCGACCCCGGCTTCGCTGGTCGCAGTGAGATCCCCGCCCAACGCCCGCGCCAGTCGCTGACTGATCGCCAACCCCAACCCCGTACCGCCGTATTTGCGAGTGATTGAGCTGTCCGCCTGCACGAACGGCTGGAAGATGCGATCGACATTCTCGGGCGACATTCCGATACCGCTGTCGATAACCTCGATTTGCATGCTCGGTGAATCGTCTTCCTGCATTCTCACGACGAGATGCACGCCGCCCGTCTCGGTGAACTTGATGGCATTGCCCACCAAGTTCGTTACGACTTGTCGCAATCGAGCTGGGTCGGTCACGATGTACGCCGGCAGCGGTTCCGGTGTTTCCATCCGCAGCGTCAGCCCCTTTTCCATCGCCCGAACGCTGAGTGTGCGTAACGTGCTTTCCAGCACATCATGCGGTGCACACGCGACCTGTTCAATATCCATCTGCCCCGCTTCCACTTTGGAAAGATCGAGGATGCCATTGATCAAATGCAACAGTTGCGTGCCACTCGAGTGGATCGTCTCGAGGAACTCGATCCGTTCGGCGTCGGATTCGTAGAAGTCGCGGCGAAGCAAATCCGTAAAGCCGAGAATTGCGTTCATCGGCGTCCGGATTTCGTGGCTCATGTTCGCCAGGAAGTCGCTCTTGGCACGGTTGGCCGCTTCGGCAGCTTCTTTGGCGACCCGCAGACGTTCCTCGGCGGTCTTCAACTCCGCAGCGACCAATTGAAGTTCTTGAGCTCGCGCTTCGGCCGCGGCGGTACGATCGGCGACACGAGCCTCCAAGGTTTCGTTGAGTTCCTGAAGTTTGACGAAGTTCTCCGAGTTCTCCAAAGCCGCACCGGCGATCGTCGCGATGAAATCCGCCAAGCGACATTCGTCAGGGCCGAATAGGTTGCGGATGTGATCGTGTCTCGCGACCAAACAGGCCATGACTCGCGATCGTACAGAAATCGGAACACAAAGCTGAGACCGGTTGTCATCACGGGAAGAGTTTTCTTCCGAATCGTCTCGGGGGATCATCGCGCGACCGGTGAGGATCGCGGAATTCACCAGGTCGGGATCGATTTGAACGCCGGTGTCCGCGTAGAACCAATTCGAGACATCAAGATCGCCGTCTTCAGGAGTGAGAAACAGCGAACACTGCTCGGCCCGCAACAGTCGGGTACTGGCGTCCTCGACTGCGCGAAAAATCTCCCGCGGTTCCAACGCTGTGGCAATTTCACGACCCGCTTGCAGAATGAAATCGAATCGGTCGGCCAAAGAAAGTGAGTCGGCTTTCTGTTCGGTTTCGGGGGCAATTTGTTGTCGACGATTTGCCAGTTGCAATTCCGCTTGTTCCACATCGCGCTGAGCATTTGGATCACCCAAGGCCAATCGAACCTGGGCGATTGCAAGTTGCGTTTGTTCGGCTTCGTAGGCAGCCTCCTGTTTTCGGGCAATTTTCAGACTCTCGTTCAATGACGAAAGGGCCGCTTGATGAAGTTCTTGAGAGGCAAGCAACAGCCCGCGTTCTCGCAATGCGTGCGGCAGACAATTCGGAAACCGGTGTGCCATTCGCACGGCTCGTCGACTTACTCGAAACGCCTGGCGAATCAATTCTCGTTTTCGTCGAGAATGAAATGTTGATAACTCTTCCGCCTGTCGACGCAATGCCGTCACGTACCACGTCAGGTTCGGGGAGACGTATGCATTGCACACACCCGCACGTTCAGCGAGTGAGAACGCGGAATGAAAGACTTCGGCAGCTTCTTCCGGTGTGCCGTTGGCGAGCAAACGCACCCCTTCGCCAAGCATCGTTTGGGCGGTTCCCTGAGCATCGGGACGAACCCGACTTACTTCAAGAGCCATGATGTCTTCAGGAACATCGCCATCAGCAGCACGGGACCACACATCCAAAATAATTCCAGATGCCTGTTCGTCTCCGTATTTGAGACCTGACTGGTGCGTGATTCGTGCTTCCTCGACGGCTTCCCGCAACCGCCCAAGTCGATAGAGAGCCGCCGAAAGTTGGTATCGTGCGGTGTGCACTTCCCAGTAGTCGCCGGTCCGTTCCAGTAGTCGAACACCTTCGCGAGCTTTCTCGATACACTTTTCGAATTGGGCACTCGTGAACAGGACGACGCTGTAATAATGTAAGCTTTGACCCTGCCCCCAAACATCGCCCAGACGGCGACGAATACGTAACGACTTTTGCGCGTATTGAATCCCACGACGATACCACGAAACCAAACTCATCGCGGGGGCGTGTTCCGAGTACGACTGCGCAAGTTCCAATGTCGGCGGATATAGCTCGCCCAGGTTCATGCCACGCAGGTGGGTCCACAGAACATGAAAGCGTGACTGCGTGAACCAATACCCGTGAGCCAAGCGACTAAAAAGATGCAAACTGAGTCGCGTTTCTCGATCGGGTTCTCGTTGATACTTCGCCAGAAATTGAGACGGCCAAATCGTATGCAACGCCTGAATCAAGATTTCCCAAAGCAGCATCACGAACAAGGTGACCGAAGTCCGTGGCACCAGTCGTCCGAGCAACCGGAGAGCATCCTCGAACGAAGCCGTCGCGGACTCGACCTGCCCACGTTTGAATTCGACTTCACCAAGTTTGCAACGAGTTTGAGCTTGAGCGAACGGTTGCGTCGCCAGTTCCGATGCACGACGAAGGTAGGTTTCTGCATCGTCATAGCGACCACGCAGCATCAAGACGTCGCCAAGTCCTTCGGCAATTTTGTAACGCGTTTGCTCGTCGGTTTCGTTGCTTCCACGGTCGGCAATGCGAAATTGTTGCTCGGCGACTTCTAAAGCGTGTTGAGTCCTCGCCTGATCCGCAGCCGAGAGTGCAAACGGCAGTGCGCGGTCCGATTGCCCCGCTGCATCGAAGTGATAAGCCAGTTCAAAAACGCGGTCCGGCTGCGTTCGCAAAATCCGTTTCGCAGCTCGCAGATGTAGTCCGGCTTGCGTATGGTTATCCATCGCATCGAGCAATGTTTCACGAATCCGTCCATGCAGAAAGACGCACGTCGTTCCATCGGAACGCAACCAGATCATATTCCGTCGGCGAACTTCATCGACGGCGGTCATCGTGTCGGATGTCGAGAGATTCACGAGTTCCGCGGCCGCTTCCAGATCGAACTCCTTGCCGAGGATGGCTCCGCCACGGAGGAAGTCTTTCGCAGGTTGAGAAAGAAGCTGCAGTCGTTGCAAAAGCAAATCCGCTGCCTGTTGGGAGGATTGCATGTCCTCCATCGCGAGGGAATCGACACGCCAGCCTTTCTCGGTCGGACGCAAGGCTTTGGTCTCAACCAAGCCCCGTAAGACCGCAGATGCTAGGAACGGGCTCCCCTTCGACAACCGCCAAATGATTGGGTGAATGTCCGACGGCAACGGCCCGGCCATCGACTCGGTCAGCAGTCGCACATCGTCTGCACCGAGCGGTTGAAGTTCAATTCGGCTATCCGTGAGCAACGAACGCAATAAATGGTCCGGCCGGGTTTCCTCAGTGCGAATGCCCAGAAGAACCGTGCAACACCCCGGACGATCCTTGAGGTTTCTCCAGCTTTGAATCAGTCGGATGGTGGCATCGTCGGACCATTGGGAATCGTCGAGGATGATCAACGCGGGCTTCTCGAATGTCCCCAGCGAATCCAGCAGCAACGCCAACGCTTCGACAGTACGCGTTTCCCCGAACGCTTCCGGTCCAAGGTCTGTTTGCGACTCGATATTCCAGGCGGTCGCAAGTTCTGGAACCGCGGCGATGATCGCATCAAGACGGTCCCCGATGCGATCTTGAATTTGCTTTAAGCATTGGGAGTCACGTGTGGTGACCTCGATAATTTCGCGAATCACCCCTTCCAAAAGCGAGAACGGTCGTTGACCGGCACGGTCCGTTCCTTGTCCGCGTAGGACCCAGACATTTTGACTATTCGCGGTCCGTACGAGTTCTTGAATGGTCCGGGTTTTCCCCATCCCGGATTCACTCTCGATGGAAAGCAGATGCCGTTTGCCCTGACGCGATTCGCTGACAGCTAGCGTCAAGCATTCCAACTCTGCCTTTCGCGCCACAAATGCCGGTTCGACCAAGGTACTCCGTTGATCCGTGAGTCCAACGACTAAAGACGGTTCCGGGGTTCCATTGTTCCATGCATCTCGGATCGTCTCCCAATCAGACAGAACTGCCTGTGCCGACTGATAGCGGTCCTGGGGGTCTTTGCAGAGCAGCCGCTGAAAGACTTCATCGAGAACTCGTGGCGTCTCACAGCCGAATGCCCGCAGGCTAGGAACTTCTGCAGTCATGTGCTGCATCAACAAGTCGCCGATGTTGCCACCGAGAAACGGGGGACGCCCCGCTAGGCATTCGAACAATACGATGCCCAACGAGTACAAGTCGGCCGCTTCTTTAACGTCACAATCGACAGCGCCGGCTTGTTCCGGGGAAAGGTAGGCGGCGATTTTGACTTTTTGCCGATCGTCATGATCCTCCCAACGCATCAAGCCCGCTGTGCCGAACGCGGTCAGATGTGCCGAGCCGGTCTCTTGGTCCAGCGTGACGTGCGATGGACGGATCATCCGGTGTAACACACCGATGGAATGGGCTTCCTGAAGAGATTTCAGCAGATCGCTGCCGATTCGAAGCGCATCGGAAATCTCGATGGCCGCTGCTTCCAGTCGATCGGACAACGCAAGGCCCGAACGAAACTGGGAAACAACCGTCCAACAATGGGGTTGTTTCACCAAGTCTGAAATGCCATCGATCAGCTTGCTGGCATGCTGTCTTAGCGTGTTCGCATCGTGTTCCATCCGCAGCCGAACACCACCCGCGATAGACTTCGGGTGAACCGTCTCGATGACGACTTGGGACAGCGTCTCGCCATCTTCTGCCAACCACCGAGTCCGAGGATGAGACGTCTCCAAAGTCTTGATCAGTTGATATCGATTCCGCACCTTTTGCGGCAAGTCTCTCCAACTCGATGCGGGCAGCGGATTTTCCGGCACGGTCAACCTCGGTGGTGTTATAGGGGAAGGTCAAGCAACGTGTTGCACGTTGTTAACCCCGACATCGCTCCGTCGAACTAAATTCAAGTTTCGAAATTGCAACGTGGCGTCGCAAAACTACATCGGTTTAAGTGTTTCTGTGTAATTTTTACACGTATTGATGTTTTTCTTGATCAAATTGATTTATGGTCTTAAATCGACGATGAGCGATTTTCCAATAATAATCTCTTGTCTCGTTGCACCGGTTGAAGACGTTCGTCTGGCCAACTCATTTACCGAAGACGATTAAGCCGAAAATCTTACTAAGATACCGCAATGTGTTTTTGCCGTAAGTTGTTTGCTGATTTGGTTTTGAAGTTTTTGACGACGTCATGATTCCGGGTAGGATGTGTCCTCAGTATTCTTACTTGTTTTGTCGGGCCACTATTCACAAGGACTGACGATGAGCGTCCCTTTTTCTGACATGTGCAAAAATTCACCATCTTCTCTCAACCAACGCCTTGTTCAGCAGGCACGCCCTCAATTGGTAGAACTATCGACACAATTAGACACCGCGCTTCGGTGGCTCGTAGACGAAAATCGAGTTCGTGACTGTTTAGAGCTTCTTTTCACGAGTTTGCAGACCCTCAAAATGGAGCTGGATGAAGAGCAATGGCAGCACTGTGTGCAGTTGTGCCGATCACATCCGGTACTAACTGTTCTTCATGAGGACCCATTCACACACCGAGCGTTTTACAAACCACGGCGGTACGCCGGTGACGCTGTGATGCTCGATTACATCTATGGCAAAGAAGACTACTGGCCCTTGCCCGAGTGCACTGATTTGGGGCGGCAGATTTTCGAATACACGACTCTTGCACCGGCATCGGCGGGTGTGCGGGCTCGACGTGGTTACATCGCTGATGTTCTCGATCTGGCGGCTTTCGAGGTAACACGTCCGCATGTGCTTTCGATCGCTGCGGGGCACTTCCGTGAAGCAGAGATGTCGGCAGCGATCCGTCGCCGACGATTTGGCCGCATCGCTGCACTCGATGCCGACCCTCAGAGCCTGAAGGAAGTCGAGTCACGATACGGACGCTATGGCGTGGAAACCATCGCCGAACCGCTCACGAGTCTACTATCTGGAAAAGTCCAAGCCGGTCAATTCGACCTGATCTACTCACTCGGTCTGTTCGACTATCTCAACGCCAAAATCGGTCGGCGGCTTGTGAGCAAAGCGTTTGACATGTTGCGACCTGGTGGTCGATTGGTCGTGGCGAACTTTTTGCCCGGCATTCATGACATTGGCTATATGGAAGCCATTATGGATTGGAAGCTGATCTATCGGACCCGGCAAGAAATGATTGGGCTGACCGAGGGAATCGCCGAGGAGGAAATTCAAAACGTTTCGTTGGAATCTGAAGAGAACAACAACATCATCTTCATGACCGTCCGACGCAGAAACGACACTGAGTCACCGGAAAAAAACTGGAGTTGACCGATCGTGAGAGGATTCCTATCCTCCCGCCCTCTCTCTTTCTCCTGTACAACTCGTTCGATCTCTTCGGATGCGAACCCCAATTCGTAATCGCCGTTAGTGACGTTCTGTCACGATCGGTTCAGGGTGCGGATCCGGGCCAGCGGTCTCGACACGAAAGGACTCGTGTTCCATGCGCTATTGTTTTTGTCGGTTGTCATATTCAACCAATTTCGTGTGGATCACTCTCGCGTTGTTTGCCGCTGGTTGTGGTGGGGATGCGCTCCGCGGTCCGGAGTTATCGTCGTCCTTGAAAACGGTGAATCCATTCGGGGGAGACCTGTTTGCCCGGTCACAAAGTCCGGATGACGAACTCACCCTGGAAACAACAGTCGAAACCCCGATGGTCGGCGATTACACCACCATCGAAGGGTTGCATTTCATTACATTGGAAGGCGTGGGGTTAGTTGTCGGATTGGACGGCAACGGCGGTGATCCCCCTCCGTCACACTATCGCGAAGCCCTTTTGGATGAAATGCGGCGTCGTGACATCAAGAACCCGAACCAACTCCTCGCCTCCCCCGACACGGCTTTAGTTGTTGTTCGAGCGTATTTGCCACCATTGGTTGCCAAGGGCGATCGGTTTGACGTCGAAGTTCGTGTCCCTGGCAAAGACGACACGAAAAGCCTCAATGGCGGATTGCTCTACGAGACTTACCTCAGCGAGCATGCCGTCGTTCCTGGTGAAGGCGTGATGACCGGTCGCGAGTTCGCGATCGCTTCGGGACCGATTCTCGTCTCGGCGAGCGAGGGTGATCGCGAGGAATTGGCCGGTGTGCTGAAACGCGGTCGTGTGTTGGGCGGAGGCGTTTCCAAGACCGACCGTCACCTGACCATGTATCTTCGTAACGACTTCGCCAGCTTCCGTAACTCGGTGCGGATCGCGGAGAAAATCGGAGATCGCTTCTATCGCTACAACCGCGCTGGCATTCGTGAACCACTCGCGGAAGCCAAAACCCATCAGCGAATCGAACTCAATCTGCAACCGCGATACAAGGAGAACTATCCCCGGTTTCTCCAGGCAATTCGGCATATCGCGTTTCGTGAAACGGATGTTGCCAAGCACGTACGAGTCGAGAAACTGGCCGATAAGTTGAACAATCCTCCGACAGCCGAGAAAGCCGCGCTCGAGTTGGAAGCGGTCGGCCGGGAATCGATTCCGGTCTTACGAGACGCGTTGGAAAACCCGGATCTCGAAGTTCGCTTCCATGCTGCGATGGCGATTACCTATCTCGGAGAGCCGGACGGGATTGATGCGTTGGTGGAAGCCGCCCGCGATGAACCCGCTTTCCGCGTGTACGCTCTTGCCGGTCTCGCTGCCACCGATGACGCGACCGCTCATGTTGGTTTGCGAAGTCTGCTCGATAGTGACAGTGCCGAAACTCGGTACGGAGCGTTCCGTGCACTTTCCGTCTTAGATAAACGCGATCCGTTCATCGAAGGCGAACCCCTGCCCAGCCCGACCGACAGACAATTCATGTTGCATGCGTTGGATACCAAAGGCGAACCGATGGTTCACCTGACCAATCGCAAGATCGCTGAAGTCGTGGTGTTCGGAGCGAGTCAACCGTTCGAAACTCCGTTGGCCTTGCGTGCAGGACGACATATCCTCGTAACCGCCTCGCCAGGCAGTGCAACGGTGAAAATCAGTCGATTCCAGGTTGGTCGCACGGATGAAAAGCGTGAAGTTCCCAATCGAGTGGTCGATGTCGTCCGAGCCGTCACCGAAATGGGCGCCACTTACCCGGACGTCGCTCAACTTCTGACACAGGCTGACCAACAACACAACTTGATTGGCCGACTCGAAGTCGACGCTTTGCCGAAATCCGGCCGAATCTACTACCGCGATGCTGAGAAAACGTCCTCATCCCGCGTCGGTGGAACCGGATTGCTGCCAAACTTGTTTGAAGCCGGTGAGGAGGAATCGTCTCGAAATCGGAGTTCCCGTGACGAAGACGAAGATTCCTTCGATTCCGAGGAAAAAGTGGAAGCTAGCGTGAAGGATAAACCGTCGATTGAAGAAGAGAAGGACGAGAATCCCGAAAACGCTCTTCTCCGAGATGAAAGAAAATGGTACGACCCGCGTCGGTTGTTGGGCAAACCCCAACTGAACACGGACTGATCGGGGCAGAGATCAGGGTTCAGGAGACAGGCGTCAGCAAGTTGCTGCAGACCTGTCCCCTGACTGCTGCCCCTGAATCCTGTCTACTGAACTGTTTGGACCATGCTGAAATCACTTGAACTTTTCGGCTTCAAAAGTTTTGCCGAGAAAACGCGGTTCGACTTTTCCCCCGGCATTACCGCCGTGGTGGGGCCGAACGGTAGTGGCAAAAGTAATGTGGTCGACGGTATCAAGTGGATTCTCGGGGATCAAAGCGCGAAAAGTCTCCGTGGGAAGGAGATGACCGACGTCATCTTCAACGGTTCCAGTGGTCGCAAAGGCAGTAATTTCGCCGAAGCCACGCTGACTTTCGATAACACGTCCGGTTTTTTGCCGATCGATGCCCGGGAAGTGGCGATTGGTCGACGATTGTGGCGGAACGGCGATGCGGAATATTTGATCAATCGCCAAACTGCACGATTGAAGGACATTCGCAGCCTGCTAATGGGCACCGGTGCGGGGTCGGCGGCGTACAACATTATCGAGCAAGGTCGCGTCGACCAGATTCTGCAAGCCAACGCAGCGAATCGGCGGGTCATCTTCGAAGAAGCCGCCGGAATCAGTAAGTTCAAAGCTCGCAAAGCCGATGCCCTCCGCAAGTTGGAACGCGTCGATCAGAACCTGTTGCGACTGCGGGATATCGTCGAGGAAGTCGAAAACCGATTGAATTCCCTGCGGACGCAAGCCGGTCGCGCCGCGAAATATCGGGACACCTCTGCCGAACTGAAGAAACTATGGCTCGGGCTTGCCGCTGACGATTATCGCTATCAGTCGGAGGAACTCGAGCACCTCGAAACCGAATTGTCCGCGTGTGGACGCCGATTGGACGAGGTCAACGGGCGGCATCAGGAATTGGAATCGCAACTTTCGGCTTTGGATGTGGATATCGCCGAAGTCGAGGACCGCTTGCGTGTCGAGGAACAAGCCAGCTCCGCCCAACGCGAAACGCTTGCCGGTCACGAGACAACCATCGGTCACCAATCATCCCGGCTGGTGGAACTAGAAACCGAACTCGATCGGCTGCGTCATCAACGCACGTTTCTCGCGTCACGAGCGGCAGAAGTGATTGGCGAAATCGAGCATGTTCGCGGGCAACTCAAGCGATTTGAACAAGAACACGCGGAACGTGCCGGACGGTTGGAACAGTGTCTCGCCGAGATCGCCGAGTTGAATCACAAGATTCAAAGCGAACGCGACACCGTCGAAGAGTATCGCGAACAACTGCTGGAACAGATGAAAGAAGCGTCCGTGGCGGCGAGTCGGGCGGACGGGTTTCGTCAGCAACTCAAGGCGATGGGCGACTCGAAAGTCGGTGTGTTGGCACGACGGGCACGCGTTGCGGAAGCGGTTCAGGCGTGCGAAGAGGAATGCCGAGGACACCGCGACGAATTGGAGACCTCCGGCGAACGGGTCGTGCGGCTGGGTGATCGCGTGCATGAACTTCACGCGGAACGTCGCCGACTTCTCGAAGATCGACATAACTATCAGCAGAGTCTGTCCGACCTCCGCGAGCAACGCAGCGGTTGGCAGGCCCGAAAGAGTGTGCTCGACGACCTCGAACGCCGGCAGAATGGTCTTGGCGTGGGGGTGAAGGAACTGCTCCGCCGGGCAGCGACGCTCGATCAACCACCGTGGAACACGATTCACGGCAGCGTTGCGGAGCTGCTCGAAGTCGACCTAGAAAATGCCGCCATTCTCGAAGCCGCCCTCGGGCCGCGTTCGCAATATCTGGTCGTGAACAACTTGGATTCCCTCGTGGAATACCTGACGAGCGGAATTTGTGACATCACCGGTCGCGTTGGTTTCGTAGACTTGTCTGCATCGGGAATGTCTTCCTTAGTGGAACTGACCGACGATGCCACCGACCAGCCGGTCGCTGCGGCCACGCGAGATTTATCCGCGGAACCTGGTGTTTGTAGCCGGGCGGATTCCCTTGTCAAAGAGTCTCCGCGTATCGCTGATTTGCCCGCGCGGTTGTTGCAAGACACATGGGTCGTCGAAACGATTCAAGTCGCACGACATCTGGCGAACGGCGTCGGACGTGGCTGCCGGTTCGTGACGTTGCAAGGTGAATTACTGGATGCCGACGGCAATCTGGTCGTCGGAACATTGCAGATCGAAACGGCCCTCATACCTCGAAAAAGTGAATTACAGCGGCTGAAGTACGATCTCCAAGAAGTCGACACGTTGATCGAACAACGCGAAGCCGAGTTGGCAGGGATGGCTCATACGCTGACCAGCTATGACCATGAACTCGACACCATCGACCATACGCTGCAGGAAGCTGCCGATGAACATAACCAGTGCAAAGCGGTATTTCATGCGGAATCGCAAGAACTCGCTCGGTTACTTCGCGACTTGAATGCCCTCGACGAGGAAATCGCTAAAATCACGCAAGACGAAGAACGAGTCACGGCGGCATTGCAAGAGGCCGAAGCGACACATTCCGCCGCGGAAGAACAACTCGAAGGGCTGCAAAACGATATCAGCCAATTGGAGTTCGACCTGGCTCGTTCTGAACACCGTTTGCAGACTTTGGAAAAAACGAAAACAGAAGAACGGCTGAATTCCGTCAAGCACGAAGAACGCCTCGCCGGCATGCGACAAGCCTACAAACGGTTGGAAGAAGACCGCACCACGCGATTGCAACAACGAGATGAAGTCGAACGGCGTTACTCGGCCGCTATCGAAAAACGACAGGACATTCGTCTGCATGTTCTAAACACTTCCGCCATGCTCGCGGAGTTGGCATTGGAACAAGAGACGGTCGGCGTGCGCGTGCGTCGATGCATGACGGAGAAAGCCGAACTGCGTGGGCGTCGAGCTGTGTTGTTGAAAGAGGAAACTCAACTTCGTGGCGAACGACGGGACTTGAACGACCAGCAACATCTCCAAGAGATGTCGGCTCGCGACATTCGTCAGCGTCTCGAATCAATGGCCGAGCGAATCCGCGAAGAGTATCAATTGGAACTCTCCGACATCGTGGCGTCCGATGCGTCGGCGTATCGCGACTACCTCGACGAAAACCATCCCAACTGGCGACAAGCGGAACAATCGATTGCACATCCGGCTGACACCGAATCGGCCAATGTCGAATCCGTCGAAGATGCTGAGCTCGAGGAAGAAGAACTTCCACTCGCCGAACCAATCCCGGAGTTCGAGGAACTTCGGGACGATTTCGAACAGCAGGTCGACAAGCTCCGTCGTCGGCTCAAAAGTATGGGCAGCGTGGATACCGAGAGTCTTGGTGACCTCGAAGAAATGGAATCCCGTTTCGCTCATATGAGCACGCAATTGGCCGACCTGACCGAAGCGAAGGCGGCTCTCGAAGACATCGTGCGGAAGATCAACATCGAAAGCAAACGGTTGTTCGTGGAAACGTTCGACATGGTCCGTGGGCACTTTCAACACCTATTCCGCAAAGCGTTCGGCGGCGGGGATGGTGACATTGTGCTAGAAGACCCGAGCGATGTGCTTGAGTGCGGGATCGAACTCATTGCTCGTCCGCCGGGGAAAGACCTCAAGAGCATTTCGCTGATGAGCGGCGGCGAGAAAGCACTGACTGCGTTCGCGTTGTTGCTCGCATTGTTCAAAACGCGACCGAGCCCGTACTGTCTGCTGGACGAAGTCGACGCCCCGCTCGACGAAGCGAACGTTGGTCGATTGGGCGCGCTCGTCGAAGAGTTCAAAGGCGAAACACAGTTTATCATCATCACTCACAAGAAACCGACGATGACGATTTCCGACGTGATCTACGGCGTGACGATGGAACAGTCCGGGGTCTCGAAACGGATGTCGGTCCGCTTCGAAGACGTCAGCGACGACGGCGAATTCGCCACCGACGAAGGCGATGATCTCGCCGCAGCGGCATAACGGCATGGCGACGCCCGTGAAAACTATGGGTTTTCTTTTCCTTGTTCCACGGGTTGGCCGTCAACTGTGAGCGAGTCGAAGAAGCGACGCATGTTCTCCTTCGGTAATCGCGTGTTTTCAGCCGACACGGATTGCATCAGGATGTCGTCCTCAAAAATGAAAAACCGCACGCGGTCTTCATGACCGGGACCGACAAGCCGCAATTCAATACCGGGATGGTTGCCAATCGAGATCGGCCAGCGTCCAAATTCTTGGAGTCTTGGTCGTGATTCTAAATAGGCGGCCGTACACGAATCGAGTTCTACGTCGACCAGCTCTTTGGAAAGAAGCTTCCGACGTCGCGAGCCGATGAAGTAGGTCACACCATCATGACCGAGTTTGCCGGTTCGACCGGCGAACGCAGACTTGACCTGATATTCCTTGAAACAATACTCGCAGACAGCAGTAATCGGCATCGCGCTTCTCCGGGGGTGACCGGGACAAGTGTACCGGTAGCGACTCGGTGTCCGCAATTCACAGAATGTCAAAAGTGAACTGCTCTAGCCAAACTGTGCAGAGATGACAGCTATTCCGATCGCCAGCCATAAAGTCACTGGTGTCACCAACAGCAGGATGTCCCATGGCGAGTATCTGATTGGCCCTCGCAACAATTGGCTAACGACAACGCAGAAGCACCAACAGAGGATCGTCAGACGGAAAATGAGTTGATCGCCGAAGAATGTGGACATCTGAACAATAAAATGATCTGGCGGTGGGTTCGCGCCCATCAAACTTAAAATCGCGTAAGCAATTTTCGTCGCAAGAAATGATGCGATGACCGTGAGACAACGAAAGGCTATGGCGAACGAATCGACAATCTGCCGAGGTGGGGCTGCGGTGATTTTTTTCGAGGGACACGACTCGTTACTTGTCATTGGTTCTGGCCAAATCAATGTGCGACGCGGTTGTCCGTCCATGTGCCAGCGTTTTCGAGAATGAAGTCGGGTTCTTGGAATTGCTCACGGAGAACTTGAAGATAGATCTCCGCTTCCGTTTCGCGACTGATCGGTGGTTGAGAGTCGGCAATCAAACCCAAAGCTTCATCCAAGACGCCAACAGTTCCCGTGCCTTCGTCGAACTGAGCTTTCTCCCGCCAGACCAAATCGTGTGGCAGCAAGTCTTCACAGGCTTTGCGAAGAATCCACTTTTCGACGGTTCCGCCAGTGGCTTCGTCAGTGACTCGCATCTTCAGAGATGCCGGAATGGACTGAGCGAAGTCGATCAAATCGCGATCGAGAAACGGCGTGCGGGCTTCGAGTCCTTGGGCCATCGTGATGCGATCGACCCGTTGCAGGTTGATGTTGTGCATCGACTGCAAAGACCGCGTGAGTTCCTCGGCGAGTTCGCGAGGAGCGGTGGCATACTCGTGATGATACGCATACCCGGCGAACAATTCGTCGGCGCCTTCGCCAGTCAGAATGGCTTTGACGTGTTGGCGGGCCAGCGTGGTGGCGAAGTGCGTGGGCATCGCGCTGCGAACAAGGTCTACGTCTGCGCTTTCGAGATGATAAATGACGTGCGGCAAGGCGTCGGCTAGGTCTTGTGGCGTGAATGTCAGCTCGTAGTGCTCGGAGCCGATATGGTCCGCGACTTGTTTCGCAGCCAGTAAATCGGGGCTGCCCTCCACACCGACCGAGAACGTTTTCAAAGGCCGATCAATCGCTTTCGCTGCCAATGCCGCAATGATCGAGGAATCCAGACCGCCGGAAAGGAAAGAGCCAACTTCGACATCGGCCACCATCCATTTGCGGACGGCTTCTTCAAGAACAAGTCGGAGTTCGCGAGAGATCGGTTCGATATCCAAGCCGGGTTCCACGTCCGCTGCACCATGAGGAATCCGAGCCCACTTTCGGTAGCCGTCAATACTATCGAACATTCCTCCGGGTTCGATCGCTTGAATCGACTTAAGTCCCAAGCCGTCGAAAGCCTTCAGTTCCGAGGCAAAGGCCAATCCGCCGTCAAACTCCGCGACGTACAACGGTTTAATGCCGAGTGGATCCCGAGCGGCAATCACGCGATCACGAGTTGCAAGCACGAAGGCAAACATGCCATCGAGTTGAGCGATCCAGCGTAGCCGATCGGAACGGAACAGATGCAGAATCGTTTCACTGTCGCTTTGCGTTTCGAAGGCACTTTCACCCAGGATCGCGCGTAAATCCGAGTGATTGTAGATCTCGCCGTTCGCAACGAGGATATCGTCTGCACTGTAGATCGGTTGACGACCGTTTTGAGGACCGATGATCGAGAGACGACAATGCGCCATGACCGCAGGCACATTTTCCGATCGGTAGATTCGGACTTCGTCGGGACCGCGATGGGCAATCCGTTCGATCATTTGCCGAGCGAGGGGTTCGTTGTCGATGTTCCACAAACAAACGAATCCGCACATAGAAATCGCGTCCTTCGGGAGATCCTTGGGCAATACGAGCGTCTTCCGAAGGCAACCCTAGACCCGAGACCAGGCAGCGTCAAGTACGCACGTCAAACGGAACGCCGAGGTTTTTCGTGAGACGACCGATTTCTCGCTGAATCAAATCTAGGTTCGAGTCGCGAACGGTGGGGAGTCGGAATCGGGCATCGCGAACGCCATTGTAGTCGATTTCCGCAACGATCAGTTCTTCGCCGTCACCGGCTTGAATTAATGTGTTTCCATAAGGATCGACCACACGACTACCGCCCCAGAAACGGTCGTCCAAACTAATGCCGCCAGAGAAATTCGCCATGATGACGGGGAAGCCGTAAATCATCGAGTAAAACTTGATGACCGTTTCCCAACCGGCGGGATTCGAAAAATCGCCCGCCAATGCCCGCTCAGAAGAGGCAACGGGGGCGATCAATAGCGTGGTGCCATAAAGGGCCGAAATCTGCACGAGCGCCGGGTTCCAGAGGTCGGCACAGACGAGAATCGAACCTATCCAAGGTCGCTGCAACTTGAAAACGTCGATATAGCGTCCGCTGGCGTAGTGCTTCTTTTCTTCCAGATTCCCATAGGAAGCGAGGTTCAGTTTGCGATGAATGAACTGGACGTTGCCTTCGTGGAGCACCGCACAGGTATTGTGGATCTGAGCCGCGTACCCATCCTCGACAAATCCCACGACCGTCCGCATCGGCCCGGATTCGTTCGCCATTTCCGTCAGAAGTTGGTCATCTTTTTCGATGGCCACTTCCAACGCCCGGAAGCCGACCGGGTAACCGGTAATGGAAAGTTCCGGGAACACGAGCAGATCGACGTCGGCCGCTCGGGCTTGCTCGATGTACTTGAAGTGTTTGTCGACGTTAATGTTGACTTCGTAAGGCACGGAATCAATCTGCGCGACAGCCACTCGCAGAACAGTCGTCTTGGCCGAGTCGGATTTTAGCGATTCTTCGGTCACGGGGCGTCATCCTCGAAAATCTTACAACGACGTCAATACGTTGAAAGACTTCATCGACGCACGTTTCCACGGTTCGTGAATCGAAGCTTCGGTGCTCGCATAGTCCGAAGCACCGAACCGCTTCGCTCATGCCATGCATGTTCGATCATGCCATGCATGTTGTGATGCATGCCGCTCTCAAACTCACGCTACTCCAGTTCAAAAGTCAGTTCCTGGGCTTCGCCGGTGCTAGGAATCGAGGCTTTGAGCGGCGAACTGGTTGGTTGGGAGTACTTCTCGGGAAGCGAACTTTTGGCGACAGGGGCGGGTTCTCCGGCGGCTGGCGGTTGGTAGCTGCCTTCGTCTTCGCTTCCTGATCCGGTCTGCGGCGGAGCAGCCACCTTGACGACTGTCACGCTGTACTCGCCTGGAACCAGACCATCGCCTGTTTCGAACGTCCGCACCTCGGCTTGGCCGTTGTCATCGGTGATTGCTGAACCTGCGTGTCCCCCTGCGTTGCTAGCTGGGATAAAATTCACCGTTGCCCCGGCGACCGCGGTACCACCTTGCGTGACAGTGACCGTAACCGGCACCGTTTCCGGGCGATTGGGATTCGCCTCCGATCCCCCGCATCCTAAAAGTAGCCCTAATACGCCCACCGTCACGGAAGCATAAAAAATTCGCATAATTATCCTCTTGAAATTTGTGTGAATACTTACGTAAAATATCGCGAATACGATGAGAACTCACACTTATCGTTATAGGTAATTTGAGATTGTTCTGCCTAGTCACAGGGATGAACAAACTCCCAAGAATCCTACCCACGACATTCCCCACCCCTAAACAAGGCTCGATTGTCGTAGAGCTTTCCTTGTTGAGTTTTCCTACCTAAGCGAACTCTCGGTCCGTATAGCGATCGAGCGTGCAGACACCACACCCACACTTTTGCTTTGCACGTTTCTGCGGGGTGAACTCCCCGGTTTTTTCAACCTTTTTGGTTATGGAGAGTTGAGATGCGCGTTTCCCGTCGAGGGTTCACCCTCATCGAATTGTTGGTGGTCATCGCGATCATTGCGATTCTGATTGCCCTGCTATTGCCCGCCGTTCAACAAGCTCGTGAAGCGGCACGTCGAACCCAATGTAAGAACAATCTCAAACAACTTGGTATTGCGCATCACAACTATCACGATGTTCACGGCGGGTTCGTTCCACGGAAATATGGAACCGCCGCGTGCACCCAATCCGGGACCTATCACAACGGCAACTGCAACCGGTTGAGTGGTTTCTTCGGACTGCTGCCGTTCATCGAACAAGACAACCTCTATGACGTTATCCAAGCCGGCGACGCAAGCGTTGGTGTCAGTCCTGGTGGACCGGCTGGTTGGGCGGGTTGGCCAGGTTGGGATCATTCCATCGATGGTTTGATCTGTCCATCGGATGCCTACCCAAGCGGCGTGCGACAAACGAACTACGCCTTTAGCTTGGGCGATAGCCACATGAACATTCGGGATACGCAAAACTTGCGTGGCGTGTTCGCTTACCGAACATCGACCAAAATGGCTGATATCACCGACGGTACCAGCAACACGCTGCTGATGAGTGAACGGGTAAAAGCTAGTTTCGGCATCGGCGGAAATACCGGTGCTCGAATCAACCAAGGAACCGCGACCGGTGCCGTCGTCAATCCGCCAGTGAGCTGTCTCTCTTCGGTTTCCGGCAACACCTTTGTGACGCCGAGTGCGGTTAAAGGTCGCTTTGGAACGTCTCTGTGGGACGGTCAACCAGAACGCTGCGGATTCAACACGATTCTTCCGCCGAACTCGCCAAGCTGTACCGACGACGCCAACGTCAACGCCGACTCCATCAATGTGTTGCTACCTGCCAGCAGCTTGCACCCAGGTGGTGTCAATGTGCTGATGGCCGATGCATCGGTGCGATTCGTGAGCGAAAACGTCGACACCGGAAACTTGGGTGTGACTCAGACCTCACCGAGCTTCGGTGGCCTCAGCCCTTATGGTGTTTGGGGAGCATTGGGAAGTAAAGCTTCCGGCGAAGTGATCAGTGACTTCTAGGTCGCTTAACGGTCGTCTGTGTTCATTGTCGATTCGCCGAACGGTGCGTTTGTGACAGTCCTTGAACACAGAATATCAAGCTAATCATCGAATTTGACGATTGCTCGTGTCGCCCGATTGGCGACACGAGCAATTTTTTTGCCTATCTATTCCCAAGTGAGCAGCAGGTCTCCGGCTTTCACTTGGCTGCCGGCTTTCACGAGGACATCGGCAACTTTGCCGTCACGTTCGGCAGTCACAGTGGTTTGCATTTTCATCGCTTCCATCGTGAGAAGTTTTTGCCCCTTCGAGACCTGAGCTCCTGCTTCGACCGCGACCGCAACGACCATCCCTGGCATTTGTGATCCGACATGATTCGGGTTGTTCGGGTCGGCTTGGGCACTAGCGGGGGTTTCCGGTTCTTCCGATTTATCGAGCACCAGCACATCACGCGGTTGCCCGTTGAGTTCGAAGAACACACTTCGCATTCCGTCCGAGTGCGGAATTCCGGTCGTCAGGTAACGGATGATCAAAGTCTTGCCCTCTTCGATGTCCGCTGCGATTTCCTCACTGGCTTCCATGCCGAAGAAGTACACTGGCGTGGGCAAAGTGCTGGTGTCGCCGAATTCCAGTTGATGTTTCGCAAAGTCGGCGAACACGCGGGGATACAACAGAGACGACAAGACTTCCTGCGAAGTCGGTTTGCGGTCCAGCAGTTTCTCTAACGTTTCCGCTTCGGCTTCGAAGTCTGCCGGTGGAAGTGTCTCACCAGGCCGACCGTCGAAACACGGGTGATCTTTGACGATCCGTTGGCGAACTTTCTCGGGGAACCCACCGGGCGGTTGGCCCATTGCTCCACTGAGCAAATCGATCACCGAAGCCGGGAAGGAATACTCTTTCTCGCCGTTTAACACGTCGTCGACCGTCAGGTCGTTGCCGACCATGAATAATGCCATGTCGCCGACGGCTTTCGATGTCGGTGTGACTTTCACGATGTCACCAAACATTGTGTTGACGTCGGCATACACATGACACACTTCCCGCCAACGATCCGCCAACCCGAGCGCGGACGCTTGTTGATACAGGTTGGTGTATTGCCCGCCGGGCATCTCGTGGTTGTACAAGTCGGCTGTGCCGGGAAGGACTTCGCTTTCGAACGGCATGTAGAATTCCTTGACCGCACCCCAGTAATCGGCGATGGAATCGATCGCATCGGAATCCAGTCCGGTGGCCCGGTCGGTGAAGCGGATCGACTCGCTCAGCGTGTTCAAGTTGACTTGCGCAGTCCCACCGGAAAGCGGAGCCATTGCAGCATCGGCAATATCTAAACCGACATCGTTGGCTTCCAAGATCGATGCGGTCTGCATGCCGGCGGTGTCGTGGGTGTGGAAGTGAATCGGGATTCCGACTTCATTCTTCAACGTGGACACCAACTTTTTGGCCGCCGCCGGTTTACATAGGCCCGCCATGTCTTTGATGGCCAGAATATGCGCCCCCATCTTTTCCAGCGTCTTCGCCAATTCCACGTAGTACTTCAAATCGTACTTGGTGCGGTTCGGGTTGGTGATGTCGCCGGTGTAACAGATCGAGGCTTCACAGATCGCGTCGGTTTCGAGAACCGCCTCCATCGCCACTCGCATGTTCGGCACCCAGTTGAGGGCATCGAACACTCGGAAGACATCCAACCCCGCGTCGGCGGTTTCCTTGACGAACGCCCGCACGATGTTGTCGGGATAGTTCGTGTAACCGACGGCATTCGATGCCCGCAACAACATCTGGAACAGAATGTTTGGGCATTTCTCTCGCATCCTCGCCAGGCGATCCCACGGCGATTCGTTGAGGAATCGCATCGAGACGTCGAAGGTTGCTCCGCCCCACATCTCCAGGGAGAACAATTGCGGTGCCAAGTGTGCGTACGCCTCTGCCACCTGCAGCATATCGTAAGTTCGCATTCTCGTTGCGAACAACGATTGATGGGCATCACGGAACGTGGTGTCGGTAATGAGCAACTGTTTTTGGTCGAGAATCCACTGAGAAAATTTCTCGGGGCCAAGTTCTTTGAGATAGTCCCGCGTGCCCTTTGGGATTGCTTCCGAGCCATCGAACTTCGGTACCGGGGCTGGCGTCCGTCGTTTGCCCTGTGGTCGACCGGCGACCGTGGGATTCCCGTTGACGATGACATCACCGATATACCGCAACATCTTCTGGGCGCGGTTTCGGCGTTCGGGAATGTCGAATAACTCCGGATGTTGGTCGATAAACCGAGTTGTGCATTCGCCGGCTACGAAGGTCGAATGTCGCAGCAGCTTTTGCAAGAACGGAATGTTCGTTTTCACGCCACGGATTCGGAACTCGGCGAGCACCCGTTCCATCCGTTTGACGGCATCGGTGAATCGTCGTGCACGTGCGGTGACTTTGACCAAGAGGGAATCATAGAAGGGATAGACAACGGCCCCGGAGAATGCGCTACCTGCATCCAACCGCACACCGGTCCCGCTACCCGAGCGATAGTGCGTAATCCGACCATAATCGGGAGTGAAATTTTGCGTCGGGTCCTCGGTGGTGACTCGGCATTGAATCGCAAAACCGTGAATGGGAACAGACGCTTGATCCGGTAGCCCGATTTCCGGTTCGCTCAGTGCTCTCCCCTGAGCGACCAAAAGTTGTGACTTCACAATGTCGACCCCGGTGATTTCCTCCGTCACCGTGTGCTCGACCTGAATCCGCGGATTGACTTCGATAAAGAAGAACTGCCCGCTTTCGGCGTCGACGAGGAATTCCACCGTACCGGCGTTCTGATAGTTGACGGTTTGACCGATCTTCACTGCAGCATCACAAAGTGCATCGCGGATGCTACTGTCGAGTGAGGGAGCGGGAGCGATCTCAACAACTTTCTGATGCCGACGTTGAACGGAACAATCGCGTTCGTACAAGTGCAGCACGTTGCCATGTTGATCACCCAGCAATTGCACTTCAATGTGCCGAGCTTGAGAGATGAACTTCTCGACGAAAATATCCGGGCTGCCAAAGGCAGTTAACGATTCCCGTTGAGCTTGCTCAAAGGCACCGGCAAATTCGTCTTCCTTATGGACCACCCGCATGCCGCGTCCGCCACCACCATGAGCAGCTTTCAGGATGATAGGAAAACCGAGTCCGCGTGCGGTGTCCAATCCATCGTCCACGCTTTGAATCGCACCCTGGCTCCCGCCCAAAATCGGCACGCCGGCTTGCTCGGCGATTTCGCGGGCGGTTGTTTTGTCACCCAACCGTCGGAGCACATCCACCGGCGGGCCGACGAAAATAATCCCGTGATCGACACACGCCTGAGCGAAGTCGGCATTCTCCGAGAGAAACCCGTAGCCCGGGTAAATGGCATCCACGCCAACGCGTTCGGCAAGTTGCACGATCGAGTCGATATCCAAATACGATCGAATCGGCTCGCCCTTTAGTCCGACTTCGTACGCTTCATCGGCCTTGAAGCGATGCAGCGAAAAGCGGTCTTCATGAGCGTGAATTGCAACGGTTCGAATGCCTAATTCATAGGCGGAACGGAACGCCCGAATCGCGATCTCCGAACGGTTCGCGACGAGAAGTTTTTTGATGCTCATCAGTCCAAGTTCTTTCACGGCAAATTGTGTGGGATGCGGACATGATAAAGCGGACTCTGATGAGATAACAGCCACCCGCCACCGAGAGCGTATTGTCCCGCTTGAATCATCGAATTTCGCTGTGTACGTTAGAGTGCATCGAGTCTAGCGATCGAGGAACCGGTGCATTCAGACGTCGACAAATTTCTAGCCACCACAGATCGATGGCAAGAGGAACTGCTGGCACTCCGAGAGATTTTGCTTGATTGCCAATTGGTCGAGCACTGGAAATGGCGTGCGCCGTGCTATTCCTTCGGAAAAAAGAACATCGCGATCTTGGGAGACTTCAAAGATTGCTGCACGCTGGGTTTCTTCAACGGCGCGTTGCTAGCCGATCCACATGACTTGCTCGAAAAACCGGGCGAAAACACGCGGTCTGCCCGTGTGATTCGGTTTACAACTCTCGCAGAGATCCAAGAGCGGAAAGAGATCTTGCGGTCTTACATCATGGCTGCAATCGAAGTCGAGAAAGCGGGTCTGAAACCTCGTTTCGACGAACACCCCCAACTCGATTTGCCTGAAGAACTTCACGCCGCATTCGCACAGAATCCCAAACTGAAGTCGGCATTCTATGCACTCACACCCGGTCGCCAGCGCGGGTATCTGCTGCACTTTTCCGGGGGCAAACAATCAAAGACCCGCTCGACGAGAATCGAACGCTACGCCGAACGGATCTTAGACGGTAAAGGGCTGAACGACTGCGTTTGCGGGCTTTCCAGAAAACTACCCGGGTGCGACGGATCACATTCGAGGCTTCACTGAATTCTGCAAGCGTCTCGGTTATGCTCCATCCGGAATTTCCGGTTCCACGAGGTTCGCAAGTTGCAACAACGACTCTTGCCAACCCAGATAGCACATCTCTACCGGAATCACTTCCGGGATTCCCGACTGCACGATCGACAACTCCGTGCCACAACTAACGGCTCGAAACTCAATCGAGACTGCCATTTCGCCTGGCAGATTCGGGTCGTCAAACCGGTCGGTATAGCGAATGCGTTCGTTCGGTGTGAGTTCAACGAACTTGCACGCAAACGAGTGACTGCTGCCGGTGCCGAAGTTCGTGAACGACATCCGATAGCCGCCACCGACTTTCACATCGATTTCATCAATCTTTCCCAGGAACCCATACGGCGGAATCCAGCGACAGAGCGCATCAGGACAAATAAACGCCTTATAAACCCGCTCCGCAGGAGCACGCAGCACGCGATGTAGTTTCACCGTATTGGCTGAATCGGACATTTTTTGGACTCCAATCGAATAACAGAAACTGAGAACTTCTCAGCGGACATCTCATAGTCGATTGGAACAGTAGCAAATCGACAGGATAATTCGAGTTTTTGACTTCCGTTACATTTGCAAGATCGAACGGTTTGGCCTCCGTCGATTTCTACGGCGTCGTTTGCACGAGGGCGACGCGAAAGCCATTTTTGCCAGCATCGAAATTGGGGATGGCATTGAGATACTGCTTGCGACCGTATCGGATGCGGTCGAACTCCAGCGGCCCGCGGCTTGCCGATCGAGCAAATCGAGCCGGTTCGGTCCAACTTCCGCCTCGGCTGATTCGCGAGTAATTGCCCTGCGTCACGAGTGGATCTGGGCCACCCGGGAGTCGTCTCGAATAACGATCTTCACACCATTCCCGCAGATTCCCATGCATGTCGGCTAGCCCCCAAGCGTTCTTCGTCTTCGAACCCACTTGGTAGGAATTCTTCGAACTTCCGCTGCCATGATTTCGGAGGTCACGGTAGTTGGCAACGAACTTGAGGCCGGCTTCGTCGTCCCCAAAGCAATAGGTTGTCGTCGTTCCCGCACGACAGGCATATTCCCATTGTGCTTCAGTCGGTAATGCATAGGCCCATTCCTTCGGCAATTGCCCCGACCGATGTTCTTTGTCGGTGAGTTTCTTACAGAACGACCTGGCATCATTCCAACTGATGTAACTAGCTGCTTGATAATCGCCTTCATGAACCGTTGGCTTGCCACTCCAGGGCTTGGTTCCGACGACTGCGAACCACTGACGTTGAGTCACCTCATACTGACCAAGATAAAATGGGCGTGTCAGTGTGACTTGCACCTGGTGCTCGTCGTCTTCGCGATCGCTCTCCGACCGTGGACTACCCATTTTGAAGGAACCCGGCGGGATCAGCACCATGACCATCGTAGCGGAGTTCAATTTCATCGTCGGCATTTCCAGGTATGCTGCCCAAACTTTCTGACCGGCTTCGGCTTGAGAAGCATTGAACGGGCTACGCATCAACGCGGGCCTCGGTTTTGCATTCGGAATTGGCAGTGGATTCGCTGATGGAGCTTTGTTGGTGGAAACTGAGGCAACGACCGAATCAGCCGACTGCGGAGGCTTGGTGGTCGAATCCTGTTTCACTACGACTTGCGGCGTTGGCTTCGGAGTATCATTGGAAGTCTCGATGAGCTCAGGCGGTGGTGACGAATTCTCGGTCGGTACGTTGGATGGCTCAGACGTCTGATTTCGAGTCGCTAATGTCTTGATGCCGTCAAACGCTTGCGAGATTGTGTCGCTCACTAGAACGGTCGGCGGATCACTTTTCTCTGCTTCGGTCAAGGACGTTGTCGGCTGACTGCTCTTGGTTGTTAGGTTCGAGGAAGCGGGATCTGGTTTGCTGATTGCGACCAGGAAAATGGCTGTCGTCAACGCGACCACCGACATTGTTGCGACTATCGGCTTTCGCCACTTCGCGAAAAATTTCCGCACCACCCCATCTTTAGTCACAACAGGCTGCGGTTGGATCGTGGTCTGATCAAGCGATGTCGTGGTCTCGACGGTGGCTGCTTTTGTCTCGGGAGTTGTCTGCGGTTCCTCGTCCCACAGCGATTTCTTCGGCTGCGATCGAGATGTCGGTTGTAGTATGAGATTTGGCTGCGTTTGAATGGTTGCGAACAGCGAGGTTCCGCCGACCTTGCCGCTTGGCGTGGCTGAAGTTTGAGCGAGATACTCATCCAAGGCTGCGGCGAACTCACTCATACTGGCGAAACGATCGTCTGGCTGTTTCGCCATCGCTTGCATACAAATGGATTCGAGTTGCGGATCGATCGACGAGTTCCATTCCGATAACGGCGGCGCTTCGGAGCCAATGATTTTCCCAAGCACGACCGTTGTGCCGCCTTCAAATGGCAAGCGACCGCAGAGCAATTCATAGAGGATGACGCCGAGACTATACACGTCGGTGCGTAGTCCGATTTGCTCAGTCTGCCCCATTACTTGTTCGATTGACATGTAAGCCGGCGTACCCAAAACGACACCGGTCTGCGTCAACCGGGATTGAGCTGCATCCGTCTCCAACGCGAGACCGAAATCCATCACCACCGGCACACCGCCGTCTTCGATCATAATATTCTCGGGTTTGAGATCCCGATGGACAATATGATTCCGATGGGCGACGTCAACTGCACTCGCGATGGTACTCACCAGCTTCACCGCGTCTTGGACAGTAATCTGCCCTTGTTGACCTAACCACTTGGAAAGCGGAACACCTTCGATGTAGGCCATCACAAGGTAGTGGTATCCGTCAAACTCACCGACGTCATATACAGGGCAGAGATTTGGGTGTCTTAACCCGAACATCACCCGTGCTTCGCGATAGAACCTTTCGGTGGCCCGCGCGGTTTGACCTTTGTCAAGAAACGGAATTTTGAGGGCGACCAATGAATCCATCATTGTGTCGTGGGCTAGAAAAACCTCGCCCATGCCGCCCGACCCGAGTGAGCGGTTGATCTGATAGCGGCCGAATTGTTCTGGAATACGATGCGGCATACCCTCTTGGTCCGTGAATGACTTCACGTGTGATTAGACCACTCAACAAGGGTACATTTTTTCGGATTGGCATACCAGCCAATAGCCGGATTGTCGCTGGTTGGCTTTACGCGATGATGTCGTGCACGACTCGGCCGTGGACGTCGGTGAGGCGGAAATCGCGGCCGGAGTAGCGGTAGGTGAGGCGTTCGTGGTCGAGGCCCATTAGGTGCAAAATCGTGGCGTGCAGGTCGTGGACATGGACGCGGTTTTCGACGGCGTGCATTCCAAAATCATCTGTCGAGCCATACATCATTCCGCCCCGCGTGCCGCCGCCAGCGAGGAACATCGAGAACCCGGTGTTGTGGTGATCGCGTCCGGGCTTGTTCTTCTTCTTTTTATCTTGCTGAGCGTATGGCGTGCGACCGAATTCCCCGCCCCAAATGACGAGTGTGTCGTCGAGCAGTCCGCGTGCTTTGAGATCACCCAGAAGCGCAGCGGTGGCTTTGTCGCTGTCAGCACACAGGCGGCGATGTCCGTCGTCGTTGTTGGAATGCGTGTCCCAAGGTTGCTTGCCGGACTTTGTGACGTAGTAGACCTGCACGAAACGAACGTCGGCTTCGAGTAAGCGACGCGCGAGCAAACACGATCGCCCGAACGGCGTACTGCCGTAGGCTTCCTGCACGTGTTTCGGTTCGCCACTGATGTCGAACACGTCGGTCGCTTCACGTTGCATGGCGAAGGCAAGTTCCATCGCCCGGATTTGCGATTCCAACGCATCGTCTTGGTTGCGTTCGTCTGCGTGCAGGCGATTGAGTTGGTTCAAAATGTCGAGCTGTTGGCGTTGTTGCGAACGATCCCAACGCGGGTTGCGAACATTCGCGACGAGCTTGTCGACAGCCATGTCGTTCGTGTTGACCGCCACGCCTTGATGTTTGCCTGGCAGAAATGAGTTTGACCACAACTGTGGCCCAACCACTGGCAATCCCGGACACAGACATACGAAACCCGGCAGGTTCTGATTCTCACTTCCCAACCCGTACGACGCCCAAGAACCGAGACACGGCCGAGTCGGTTGGATATTCCCCGAGTGCATAAGCAGCAAACCCGGTTCGTGATTGGGCACGTCGGTGTGCATTGAACGAAGTACGCACAGATCGTCGGCATGACGTGAGAGATTCGGCAGCAATTCGCTCATCACCACGCCGCTTTCTCCGTGCGGCTGGAATTTGAACGGCGATGGCATGTAACCGGCGCCGCGTCCCTTCGAGCGTTCCGAAGGTTCCTCACCTTCGTGTTTCTTGAGGGCCGGTTTGGGGTCGAATGTGTCGACGTGCGACGGACCACCGTTCATGAACAGGAAGACAACCCGCTTCGCCTTCGGTGCGAAGTGCGGCAACGGTGCTGGAGCGGAAGCCGCCTGTGCGGGCGATGTGAACATGCCTTCGGTGTTCATTGCACCGGCCAACCCCAACATTCCAAAACCGGCACCCGCACGTTGCAGCATCGTGCGTCGATTGACCAACGTGGGCGTGGTTGTCCGCTGCATGAGGAATCTTCTTTCTGATGCTCTTAAGGATGCTATCGCGAGGTCACGTACCCATCACCGGGGTCAGTCGACGAACTGCAGTTCATTCGAGGCGAACAGGATTTGGGCGAATTGCGTCCAACGACTATTCTCGTCGTCGGCATGATTTTCCAAGAACTTCGCAGCCAACGCGTGTTCAGCTGGATTTGGCGATCGGCTGAAACACAACTGATAGGCGAGTTCAAGCCGCGAGTCGAAATCGGTCTGACTGTTGATCAATCGACTGGCGAATGCTTCCGCTTGCTTCACCATGAAGGGGCTGTTCAATACAAACAGTTTTTGTAACGGGGTGGTGGTTTGAATGCGGCGTTCGCTGTGGGTGTTCGGATCGGGATGCCCGAATAATGCCAACATGGAATTCAGTTCCAGACGGCTGATTTCACTATAAACGGTTCGGCGAGTCGATTTCGGATCTTGCGGGTCGATCGATTGGCCACCGACTTGCGGATCAAGTTCCCCGGAAATCGTGAGTACTGCGTCCCGCCATTGCTCGATGCTCAGTCGTTGCCTGGGCATACGTGAGAGCAGTTGATTCGCCGGATCACTGGCGATCGCTTCGGCGGTTGCGACACTCGATTGACCGTAAGTCGCCGACATCGTGATTTCACGATGGAGCCATTTCAAAGACCAACCGTGTTCGATAAACCGTGTCGCGAGATCGTCCAACAATTCCGGATGCGTTGGTTCAGAGCCAAGTTTTCCAAAGTTACTGGGCGTATCGACAATTGGCTGACCGAAATGTCGTGCCCATACCCGATTCACGATCACCCGTGCCGTCAACGGATTTTGCGGATCGACGATTGCGTTCGCGAGTTCCAATCGTCCGCTGTGGGATTCAAATGCTTTGGCTTCGTCATCGAGAATCTGTAGGAATCGTCGTGGAACGGTTGGGCCTTTCTTCTTGACGTCGCCCCGAATGAAGACATTGAGATCTTGCGGCTTTGTGTCCGCAATGATGTGCATCGCGTCTTCCGGGTTCTTCGTTTCGCCACCCTTCTCCGCTTTTTTCGAGTCATCCATTGGGCGGTTGAACATCCGCGTGCTAGCGAATACCCCCGCGAGTGCGTAATAGTCTTCGGTTTCGATTGGGTCGTATTTGTGATCATGACACCGCGCGCAGGCCACCGTCAGCCCAAGTAATCCGCGACTCACGACGTCCACACGGTCTTCCCATTCGTCAGCCATCACTTCGAGCGAGTTCCGCCGATAGTACTTCGGACCGAGCCCGATAAACCCAAGTGCGACATGATTGCGGTCGTCTTTGGGTTCGATCAAATCGGCGGCCAGTTGCAGTTTGATGAATTGATCGTACGGGACATCTTTGTTCAACGCGTCGATCACCCAATCCCGATACAGATACGCGTTCGGATAACATAGCGAGCGATTGTTCCCGACAATGTGGGCTTGATCTTCGGCGTACCGCATCAAATCCAACCACATTTTCGCCCAGTGTTCGCCGTATTGCGGCGAGGCCAACAGTCGTTCCACGACACGCGATTTTGCATCCGCAGAGTTGTCCGCTTGAAACTGTTCCACCTCGTGTGGAGTCGGCGGAAGCCCTGTCAGATCGAACGTGACCCGCCGCAACCAAGTATGCCGGTCAGCGGGTTCACTTGGTGACAGACCAGCATCTTCGATTCGCTTGAGGACAAACGCATCGATCGGACGTGTGATCCAGTCGTGTTGTCGAGTTTCCGGCTCTGGGTGACGCTGCGGTGGTTGAAAGGACCAAAACTCTCGGGCGGATTCGAAATCGATTTCCGTCTTGGCAATTGGAATACTCTCGCCCCCCGACCGCGGATCGGGAGCGCCCATTTCGATCCACTTGCGAAAGTCCGCGACGACCTTTTCACCCAATGGTCCACTGGGTGGCATTTCGTAGGTCGTGTAGGCGAGTGCGTCGATCAGCGGGCTTTCATCGGGTTTGTTCGGCACAATCGCCGGCCCGGAATCACCACCGGTGAGCAGTGCTTCGCGAGTGTCGAGCAGCAGGTTCCCTTTGAGTTCGCCATTCGTTGCCGCTTTCGCCGAGTGGCATTCGTAACACTTTTCAACCAGAACCGGCCGAATTTTTCGTTCGAAGAATTCCAGTCCGGCTTCATCAGCGAGGGAAGTCGAAACTACTAACCCGAAAAACAGGCTGACCCAAGCGAACTGGCGCAGTATGGAGAAGTCCAACATGGCGGAATGATTTGGGCTGGTGGAAAGGCGGGAGCAAGCATTCGCATCTCAAAGTATATCAAGTCGTTGATGCGTGGGGAACTGTTTTGGATAGGAAATTGATCGGTTGCGGACTTGAGGTGGTTCCACTTTTCGGGAGTTATTGTGGCGGGTTTGACGCAAACAATTCCAATGCGGTGCGATGCACGAACAGAAACCAGCAGCCGACGAATGTGACGATGCCACCGGAAAACGCATAGAAAGGATGCGTCGAGAGACCAAGAAAGAACCCCAACCAATTGACTGCAATCAGGACCAACGTCGCATAATAGATTCCCGGCCACCAGCGACACGCGAAGGATAAATCCGAGTTGTTTTGCTGGATGTCAGGAGGCGTTGGCCCGGGACCGTCGTACCATATTTCGAATCGGCCGAACGCGAGACAACCTGGGATCGTCATGACGACCGAGACCAAGAAGGCGGGAACCGTCAAATCCCAGGGAATAACACTTGGTGCCCACGAAAGAGCGTACAGCGACGATCCGTAAGTCAGCGTGACGACGATATAAATCCATCTCAGCATGATCGAATCGCTCGCACCGGCCTACTGAAAACCGGCCGGCAGACTTGGTGGCGTGGGAATTGCTTGCAAGGGAGCACCGACGTTCGTGCCATCGGTAGCGCCCGAGATGGCCGGGTTGTTGCCGAGGGCTTCGTCGTCCAGCATCAGATCAGCGGGAGAAACGGCAGAGGCTTCCATGCGGTCCCACATGCCGCTCCAATCAAATCCACCGTTCTGTGCACCGACTTCCTGCCTCGACGACTGCGTCCAGGTGCGTTTCCACATCTCGAAATCGCGAGAGATGAATTCCGCTGCGTCGCCGGACCAAAACATCTCGTAGCCATAATAGAAATTGCGCTGACCGTTGAATTGCAGCAACTGTTCGTACCGATCGGCACTTACAGCGCCATGAATCGCTACCAAGGGGTTACTGGTATTCGTGGCGAAGATGTTGTCTCGGGCGGTGGAGACATCGATGGGAAGTAGGTCACGCGGGGTCGAACCGGCATCAAGACGGATGAGCGAATCGGTGACGGCTGTGACGTGAACCATCCGCAACTCGACTCGTGCGGATTCGTCGAGCAACTCGAGATTCCCCGTCGACGCAAAGGCCGCCCCTTCGACAACGATCGCAGATCGCTCGAGATTAATTCGACCGGGACTGGTATGGTGCGATGTGATAAAATCACAACCGCCACGGATGAGACTGTTGACGACTTCGATACTGAACTCGGGGCGAGGTTCGGCACTGGTCCGTTTCATTCCCATGTCGACGGGTGATCGGACCGATGCCTCAAGTAGTTCGATGGCCGAGCAATCAACGTTGCCCAAATTTTCGACAGTGATCGAAACGCGGTCTAACCGGACCTGGCCACTTCCCTGCAGGGAGATAACGGCCCAATCGGTCTCCGCTCCGAATTGCGTCGCGGTGTCGAACCGGATATCTAAATTGATTAAGTCGATCGACGCGTCCACCAACTCCATCAATCGAGTTTGTTGAGCCGAACCATCGTCCACGTCTGCGACATACTCCAACCAGGGGCGAGAGTCTTCAGCCGCTCGAATAGCCAGTTTCTTTCCCTTGATGAGAATGGGCTTACGGATTCGTTCCGGCAAGGTTCCCGAGGTGCGGACTTCGATGATGTCGCCGTCATTGGCAGCGGCACAGGCAGCTTCCAAGGTCGGTTTGGTTTCCGATGGCGAACCATCGGCGTGTAAGATTGTGTATGGCCGAAGTTGTTCGACGGGGGTTGTTTTCACCGGCGAACGTGTCGTCTTCGATGTGTCGAGTTCTTTCGAAGTTGGTGTGACAGTTGTCCCCGTTTTCGTCGAAGTCATGGCAACGGAGTCTGCCGGTGTTTGTTCGGTCGGCTTGGTCGGCGAGACCAGAGTTTCGCTTGGTCGCAACGGAGAGAGCGTATCAGTCGTCGAGGGTTTGAAGATCGGCTCGATCCCTGGAAACGGCAACGCAGACGAAGAAACGGCATCGGGATCCAACAACGGAAGTGGTGGATCGGTGGAAGCCGTAACTAGCGGTTGAGTATTGGAACTCGCTCTCTCACTCTCCGTTCCGATAGAACGCGTAGGGGCTGTGCTTTCGTTCAAATTCGATGACGCGACCGGCGCATCATTGAAGATGGGATCATCTCCTTCGGAACGATCTGCGAAGGGCTTCGGCGGAACATCAGGATTCGTCTGTGTGCCCGAGTTGACTCGATTTGGAGCCGTTACAACTCGGTCCGATGGTGCGGAAACGGAGGCTGACCATTTCGGGAATCGCTCGATTCCGATCACGATCGCAAACAGCAATCCGACCGTCGCGATCCAGCCAAAATGACGTTCCCAAAAACGTTCCGGTTTCACTTCCGGAATCGTCCAGATGTAACTTTCCGGGTCGACGGCTTGCAGTCCGAAGGCCTGCGCCAAGCGACCGAGATCCACCAACAATTCATCCGGGGTCCCGTAGCGGTTCTTCGGCTTGGTCGCCATCATTTTCTTGACGATCGCCGACAATTCCGCCGGCACGAGCCGATTGCGAGTCGCCGGGTCCGGCGGTTCCTTACCCTGATGGTCGAGCAATTTCTGGAGTACCGTACCCTCGGGATACGGCGGCGAACCCGTCAGAAGGTGGAATAGGGTGCAGCCAAGCGAATAGATGTCGCTACGGATGTCGACTCGGCGAGGATCCTGAGCCTGTTCGGGTGAAATGTAGTCGAACGTTCCCAGCGTCGTGCCAGCGAGTGTGATGTCGCCCAATGAATCGGCTGCTTCTTTCCGCGCCAAACCCAAATCCACGAGTTTGGCCCGACCATTGGACGTGATGATAATGTTCGAGGGTTTGATGTCGCGGTGAACGACACCCGCTTCGCAAGTGTGCTTCAGCGCGGTTGCGATTTGCAACGTGTAGTTGATGGCCTCTGCGGGATGCAAGGGACCGCGTTGCGAGATCAGATCGCGAAGATTCAAGCCATGAATATACTCGAACGCGATAAAGTGAAGACCTTTGTCTTCACCGAAGTAGTGAACACGCGCAATGTTATCATGGTCGAGACGGGCCGCGGAACGGGCCTCGTTTTGAAACCGACGGACCGCGGATTCATCACGCGATTGACTCGGCCCAAGAACTTTAAGGGCCACAATTCGTTGCAGACGCGTGTCCAATGCCCGGAAGACGGCTCCCATTCCGCCAATTCCGATCCGCTCATTGATCACAAAATGCCCAAGTTCGACGCCTTCAGGGCTCGTCGGGGCAGCTTCGGTGATCGATGATCCATCCGAATTCAAAACCGGGAACAAACGGTTCCACAAGTCAGGGTCGTTCCGGTTCGTCGATGTGCTGGCTGGTTTATCGGATGATTGCTCGCCCCGTCCTTCCAGATTGACAACGGTCTCCGTATGGCGAGACGCGCCGGGAAGCAATGGGAATGCAAACGGAGAGCGTTCCTCGTCGGGAGATGACTCCGGAGGTTGTGTAACTTGGGAGGAGTGTTCGTGCGTTCCGTGTTGGCTCATCGAGTTTCTCGAGCCTGAGAATGGTTGAGGAGTCCGTTCCACAATGCAAACATATTATCGCGCTAACTTCCTTGGGGTCAAAGAAAAACCCCTACACCGGCCGGCTTCTTACAGGAAATTCTCGATAGAAACCTCGGCAGATCCCGAAGTCAGTCACAAAAAAAGTTATTTCAAAATTTGTGCGACGTCGGAATCAATGGATTCTAATAAGGCTCGAAGTTGTTCAAAAACATCGTCAGTGAACAGTTCACTTTCCAAAACAACACCGACTTCGTCCCGGATCGTGCGATCGGTAGCCGGGTTATCAGGTAAACGGTAGACGCCGGAAGACTCCTGAGGTTCCACCAAACGTTCCAACTGCCGAACTTTTGGCACAAAACCGAGTTCGACATGTTCGATGAGCTCGCGCACTATGACATCGGCAGCCTTGTATTTTTCCCGAAGTGTCATGCTTTCAAGACGATAGTTCGACATCGCAGCCCCTCATGATTGAGGATTAAGAACAGAAATCCAGATATGGAAAGTCAGAAACTGGAGACGGACGCCTTCTTTGACTGAAGGACACGAATGTGACATCCGTTTCAAATGTCGAGTGTATGGAAGAGAAGTTCGAAGATGGGACGTTCTTCCATATGAGTATTGTCACGTATTAGGAAAGCGTTTTGAACGAACTATGAAAATCCGAGCGGAAAACAAGATTTTTCGGACCAGACCTTGGAAATTCAGGTTTGGTTTGATCAATTGTGGGCTGTGGAATTCGAATCGTCCAAAGTAGACAGATACATGACTGAAAATTTTGACCGCTCTGAGGTTCGTGGATTCGACATTTATGAAGCTGAGTTGGCTGTTGGGATCGATGCGGTGCGTCAAGCGATGTCGGTCTGCCAATTTGTTCAGAGTCAGGTGACCCCGGAAGCCTTGGAAAAGCGGGACAAAAGCCCCGTGACAATCGCCGACTATGCCAGTCAGGCAGTGATCTGTCGTTCATTGAGTTTGGCGTTCCCTGGTGATCCAATCGTTGCAGAAGAGGATTCCACCTCACTCCGGCAAACAGAGCAAAAGGCGTTCCTCACGCAGATTGAACACGAGTTACAACGAGTTGGGATCAACGGAACCACGGACGACATCTGTCGCTGGATCGATCAAGGAAACGCGCAATCGTATTGCAACCGGTTCTGGACGTTGGACCCAATCGACGGGACCAAAGGGTTCCTACGTGGCGAACAGTACGCTGTTTCGTTGGCGTTGATTGTGGAAGGACTGCCGACGGTGGCGGTGTTGGGATGCCCGAATCTCTCAGCGGATGGGCAAGCGGGCGTCATTTTTTCGGCAGTCAGTGGGCGTGGAGCCATGTATCAACTGGCCGACGGGGAACAATCTCCGCAGCCGGTCCGAGTTCGGGAAACACCGGACATGGAACAATCGCGGTTTTGTGAGTCTGTCGAAAGTGGCCACAGCAAGCACGATTGGTCGGCGCGAATTGCTGAGGAGTTGGGCATTGTCGCCGACCCGGTTCGCATGGATAGCCAAGCGAAATATGCCGCCGTGGCTCGGGGAGAGGCGGATATCTATCTTCGACTGCCTACTCGCCCCGGCTATCTCGAAAAAATCTGGGATCACGCCGGTGGAGTGCTCGTCGTTCAAGAAGCGGGGGGAACTGTCACCGATATCAATGGCCAACCACTCGACTTTACCCATGGCATCGAACTGGTAGAGAATCAGGGAGTTGTCGTGACAACTGGTCGACATCATGATCAAGTGATCGCTGCAATCCAGCAAACCCGTGCCGAATCTGAGTGATTCGATAGGTCCAACACCCCGCCCCATTGGAAATGACCTGTTATGTCCGTCATGGTTTACTCGGTTGACCGACCGGAAACGCCGCCGCTTAAGTTGCCGGATCGCTTTCGGACGGACGTTATTCACTTCGCCACACCGGCCGGTATGGCGGATGCCCCTGAAAAACTAGCATCGGGTGAGTACTGGGTTCGGCGAGAAGACGCGGAGCAAGCCTTCGATGAAGGCGTGCTACATGTAGTTTCCATTCTTGATAGCGAGAACCGCACCGAACTCGAGATCACCGAAGATCAGGAAATTTTCCTCGAGTGGTTACTCAAACACAATGTGCAACATATCCGCTTAGAGTCGACGCGGTGATGGTTCGACGGTTCGCAGATTGAGCCATTCAAACGCGTCGATTTGTTCAGAGAAGCGAGAGAACATCGGGTCGACGGCGTCACCGAGTTCGCCGGTGGGGCGATCGATCGATTTCAACAATAACAACCCCTCAGCTGGCCATCGCAAAGTGATCCACGCTGCGATGGTATCACTTGTTGCATCCCAGGTATGCGGCAACGCAGCGATTGAAGAAGACTCGGTCTGATGGCGAGATTCCTCGGCTTTGAGGAAGACGCTTGTCTGCAGCACCGGCACTCGACCGATCCGCCAGGCCTCTTGAGCCAACGTGCGATCGGCCACTAAGGTCGAGCGTGGCCAGACCACTGAGATCAACTGCTCATTGAGGGCCATGGCGTGAAGTGCCAGGTCGTGCGATTTCGCTTCACCGATTTCGAACCGTTGGTCCCAACGTCGTACTTCATCCGCTAGCCCCCCGCCGCCGATGATCAATAGCGGTCGGTGCGGATACAAGTCCAGGGCGGTTTCCAATCGACGAGGAAAATCGGCTAAGTCCAACAAACTCCCGCCGAGTTTCCAAACCCAAATCGGTTTATCCATCTCAAGATCCCACAAAGACGATTACCAGGCCGTCTCACGGCTTACCGGACCCTAAAGGACCGAAACCGCTACGAAGCCAAGTCAACTGTTCTGGCAATCGTATTGTGAGCACTTCGGAAGTTTATGCCATCGTTGCAGCCAACTGATCACGCACTGACGTCCAACTGACCGCCGACTTGGCCGACCGAAGAAATCTGCGAATGGGAGTTCCAGTCTTGTGAGAATGACGAGCCTTGCCCGAGAAACGCCTGCGACATCATTAGGCCGGCAAGCAACTCGGAACCGCCTGATTTCTGATCCTCCTGTTTCGACTGGGACATCAACATCAAGGCGATAATTAACTCGGCTGACGAGAAACCTTCCAGGTGTTCCATCAGTTCTTGCAGACGACCTGGATCAATGCGGTCGTGTAGTTCGGCGATTGTCTCGGGCGGGCGAGAGGGTTGAGATGCCTCATTCGGTTGAGATGCCTCATTCGGTTGCGATGCAGCGTTCGATTGCGAGGTCGCTGTGGCGGGTTGTGTTCCCGCGGAAGACGTCGAGCCGCCGGCCGCAACGGTCATTCCCGCTGCTCCGCCCATGCTGATTGCACCAACGCCACCTAAACCTGCCGCTTGCATGTCGGTCTCTCCCAATGATGTGAACACCAGGAGTCAACGCAAACGGAATGCCGATTCGTCATTCGACGATTTGACCTGCAAATTCGCGGATTCGTTCGGCTGCGGTGATGATTTCTCGCAACGCGGCGTCGTCTTCAAGCAACACCGGGTGATGCAAAACCAAAACATCGCGGTCGGCACGATCGGCGTGTGGAAGGTCGTCGAGCGTTCGAAACCGACGACGACTATGAATGCAATGGAGACTTCGAAAACCAGCGTCTAAGGCGATTCCCTCCGCTCGCATCGCTGCTGCAAACCGATCTCGTGACAGTCCGGCGAACGCTGCCGAATCGTACTGAAACCCAAGTTTGTAGTAATCTGGTTCGCAATCCGCCGGCGCTTTGAATGGACGAAGACCGGCCAACGATTCGCCCCACTTGCAAAGTTTCTCGACGCTAGCGGTCCGTCGTTGACGGTTCGAATCGAGTTCAACCCATTGTGGCAGCAACACCGCCGCCTGTAACTCGGAAAGCGGATACGCATTGTTTCCGCGTTGCATGTAGAGTCGGATTCGCTGGGCAATGGCGGCATCGTTCGTCAGCACCGCTCCTCCGCGACCTGCCGAAAGTGTTTTACTGCCGCCGAAACTGAGAACGCCGACATCGCCCCAGGTTCCCGCGGGACGTCCGAACAACTTGGCTCCCGGCATCTGGCAGGCGTCCTCGATGATACGAACATCATGCTGCCCTGCCCATGTTTTGAGTCTGGGCATATCGACGACACCGCCGTGCAAGTGCGACGCCAGCACCACCCCTGCATGCGGTGAGGCCTTCTCGAGTTGCTCGATGTCCAACTGCCAGTCGTCAGGACGGATATCGACCAGCAGCGGGCAGGCGTCCAGGATCAGTGCGTTCTGGAAATTTGCTTTGAAGTCATAACCGGCTAGCAAAATCTTATCGCCAGTCTGAACTGACACGCCACGATAAGCCAACTCCACCGCCACAGTCCCGCTGCTACAGAGAATGATGTGCTCGCACTGATGTCGTTCGGCTAAGTACTCGGTCAGTTGTTCGGTGTGTGGACCGTGATAACGCCCCCAACTTCCGTTATCCCACGCCGAGAGCAATCCATCGCGGATGGCCGACCGACGAAGTGGCCAAGTGGGTGGTCCCTGAGGACGAATCGGCACGCCCCCTAAAATCGCCGGAAGGTCGGGCATGTCCGTCAATCGACTCCTGTGTCAGAAGGAATTCGGAAACTTGAATCTTTTTCGAATTCCGAGATCCGATTGTTTGAAAACTACGTTGGTAAAAACGTCGCCAGGAAACTCTTCGCGACAATCTCAATTCATCCAATCGAAAATTTTTTGACAGTCGACTCATTTTAAGTGACCATTCCCACAGTTGAATACTATCTCTTCAACTTGGTGAATATCGTTGGAAACGAGCCGAGGTTCCTGATGGAAATGTTCTATCGTTGGTGTGCCATTGTGGCCGGCACAATGCTGTTCGGTCAATTCCTACTCTCTCTCTTAGGAATCGGTCACGACCACGAAGGGCTTGAGGTTGGCGGCCTTGGCAGCGATGGCATTGATGATATCGGAGTCGACCACGATGGCCTCGGAGACCATGCCGCCGATGTGCCGGATGGTGATCATGATGGAATTCGGTTTGCAAGCTTTCTGAGCTTGCGGGCCATTGTCGCTTCTGTCGCGATCTTTGGTCTGACAGGGATCGCGGCTTCTCGGGAATATGACCCCACTCTCGCGTTTTCGATGGCAACCGCTGCCGGGATCGCGGTGTTATTTCTCGTCGGTTGGTTGATGAACACCTTCTACGGCTTGGCAACCGATGGCACGATTCATATCGAACAAACGATGGGCATGCCCGGTCGGGTGTATGTCAAGATCCCCGGGGAAGCCAGTGGACAGGGGCGTGTGACCGTCCTTGTCGGTGAGCGAACTGTCGAATTCCAAGCGGTGACTCCTGAGGAAGAATTGCCGACTGGCACTGCGGTCATTGTCACAAACGTCCTCGACGACAAACTAATCGAAGTCTCACGACGTGGTGCGTGATCATTCACGATCGACTGAAAAATTAAGCATTCCTTGCTGACTCAACCGTTGTCTCCTTCTTGAGTTCAAACGTCGAGCAGCTGCGATTGCAACCCCTGCAAGTTGTTCAATCGACCAACAATACTGAGTTCGAATCTGAACTTCGAAGCATCCACTTCACTTCTCCATTCGGAAAGCCGTCTTATGTCTACACCCCTATTTGCCGTCGAACTGCTTGATTTGCTGGCCTCGACTTGGGGCTTTGTGTTCGTTGGTTTTGTGATTCTAGCGAGTTTGTTTCTCTTTCTGGCCAAGCGTTATCGTCGTTGTCCGAGTAACGCGATCCTTGTGATTTATGGGAGTGTCGGTGCGGGGAAAAGCTCGAAGACGGTGCACGGCGGTGGGGCATTTATTTTGCCGATCATTCAGGATTATGATTACCTCTCGCTAGAGCCGATTCAAATTGAAGTGCCGCTGAAAGATGCACTTTCCCATGAGAATATCCGCGTCAATGTGCCGAGCGTGTTCACGGTGGCTATCGGGACTGATCCTGAAGTGATGCAGAACGCGGCAGTTCGTTTGCTTGGACTGAAGACGATCGATATCAAGAAACAGGCTGAGGACATTATCTTTGGTCAGCTTCGACAAGTGATTGCCTCGATGCGGATTGAAGACATCAACCGCGATCGCGATGCGTTTCTGTCCAACATTCATCAGAACTTAGAGCCGGAACTGGAAAAGATTGGCTTGGTTCTGATTAACGTCAATATCACCGATATCACCGATGAATCGGGGTACATCGAAGCGATTGGTCAACGGGCAGCCGCGGAAGCCGTGCAAAACGCGCGTGCCGATGTTGCCGAGCAGGAAAAGCTCGGTGAAATCCGCGTTGCCGCCGCAGACCGAGATAAGTCGGTGCAGGTTGCCGATGCGAACAAGACGCGGGAAATTGGGATTCGAGAAGCGACTCGTGCCCAAGCTGTTCGAGTGGCCGAGTTGAACAAGGAACAGGAAGTCGCCGAACAACGAGCCGACTTCGAACGCGACACCGCCGTTGCCGATGCCAAACGTGAGCAACGAATTGCGGTTGCTGAGGCTGAGGCCGCTGCGATCGAAGGGGAAACGCAATCAAAAGCGAAGATTGCCGATGCGAATGCAACGTTAAATGTTCGTCAGGCTGAAGCCTATGAGATTGGTGAAACCCGCAAACGCGAAGCCGCTGCTGCCGTCGAAGAGGCCCAGCACCGCGCGATGGCCAAAGCCGCCCTGGCGGAAGCCGATCGCATCGAAGCGGAACGACGTGCTGAATTGGAAGCCCCCGCGAAAGCCATGAAAGCCAAAACAATTGTCGAGGCGGAAGCGGCAGCCGAGAAACGCAAACTCGAAGCTGAAGCCGAAGCAGCTGCCATCTTCGCGCGACTCGACGCCGAAGCCCGTGGTGAGTACGAAAAACTTGCCAAGAAGGGGGCCGGTCTGAAAGAAATCGTCGCTGCGTGTGGCGGCTCTCAACAGGCCTTCCAGCTGATGATGCTCGAACACTTAGATACATTGGCCGCAAAAAGTGCCGAGGCAATCTCGAACATCAAGTTCGATAAGATCATCGTCTGGGACAATGGCGGAAATGGTGCAAACCCCAATGGTGGCAACATGACTAGCAACTTCTTGCAAAGCATGTCGCGAACATTGCCACCGATGATGCAAGTGATGAAAGATATCGGCGGAGTCGAAATGCCGGAGTATCTCGCCAAGTTTGCAGAAGCCGACGAAGATCGAGTTGCCACGAATAAAAAGAACGGGCAAGACTCAAAGGCCGCGAAAACAGAAACGGCTTAAACGTTTAGTCCTAGCTTGCAAAGCTGAAACAGCACAAGCCACTTGTCTTATCTTTACGACTGAGTGGCTTTCTCTTTGAAGTCAAGCAGATTGTCTGAACTGAAAATGTCGAAACCTAGATGACCTGCGAGCGGTCGGACTGAAAGCACCAGCGATAAACCTTAGCTGCTAATCCATGCTTCTGAATCGGTTTGACTAGATGATCGGTAACTCCTGACACAATCGCTGCGACAACACTTCCCCGAGTTACTTCTGTAGTAACCATTGAACCTGAAACATCGGCAGTCTCGACGACATCCGTAATACCAAGTTCGTCGAAGTACTAACCCTGCATTCGACACATGACATACGAATCATCGACTACTAAGACTTTCATTCCACGCTGGCCCCATCTCTGAGGTTGTTGCCTGTAGATAACGCAGGTCTCGGGAGAGCTAATTAGTCGTTTCTCTGGAATCCAAACTCTAAAGCGAACTCTCCGATTTCACAGTGAAATCCAGCTGCGAGTGGCGTGACCTGGCCTGGATAGCGAATCACACGATTTCGTCCAACTACAACGTTGGGAAGGTCGATCGTCAGGTTCATCTGCTCCATCTGCACCTTCGCGGCTCCCGAGATGATATTTGCGATCTCACCGACGGCGTCGATCACTTCATCAGTCATCGACTCGACATTGATCTGCAACATGCGATTCAAGAGATTAAACGACGTTCGCGCAGGCATACTGAGAAGCACGAGTCCGTTCGCCGATCCTGTGATGTTGATCATAGCACTGACTTCGTGCGGCGGGCGTCCAGATTCGTCGGCTTTGAACGATAAAGTCCTGCGGGTAGGAGTGCACCTTAGCATCGTCTTGAACGTGTCTTTGGTAGCGACGATGAAGGGGTTAGCCGCTTCCGTTGTTAACTGAGTATCGAATCTCATCAGAGGCATTGGCAGTTGCCCGGTATAAGTGAACTTACAATGACCGCAAAGCCAAATGGTGGCACATTACTATGTGGAGCGTCTTATGAGAAACTGCTGTCAGGTATTGCCAAAAGTGGTTAATGAAGTTCGTGTAGATTTACTCTCTGTTACCAACGACATACGAAGGCATCAAATGCCCGATATATGTCTCGGTGGTATAAGGTTGTATCGGCATTAGCCCCGTGGACTGATAGTTCACCTCCGAATCAAGAAGAAATAGAGATTTGTGAAGTATGACGTCCGAATTGTACGGATGTTGACGACGCGATTAAGAAAAACTCGTGAACCTAGCTTCGTACAATCGAGTTGCTCCGTTCTGATCATTGCGGGTTCTGTTTCCCGGACGTAGGAAAACAACAGCGGCATTACGTCTGCTGTGGAAACTACGGACCGCGTACGGTCTGATTCCCGTTGTGGTTAGGACTCTGTCGGTGAGCGAGGCGAGGGAGTTGGCAGGCTGTGAGGCGGGCGTTTGGACAACCTTTCGGGAATCTTGCAGCGAACTATAGTGTCGTGCAAGAAGCCCGTGGTGATGAAATCTATAAGGCATTACTTTGATGCTGCTGTCGATAGACAGAGGACTTGCAGCGAGAGTCTCTGTTGAACTGTGATGACAGGCCGAATACAGTCTCAGCAGCTCCTAAGATTAGAGGACCATCTCCCCTCAAACTTTGTGCTAGTTTCTGGAAGATGTCTTTCTTGAGAGATTCGTCGAAGTAGATCAAGACATTGCGGCAAAGAATCAGGTCGAACTGTCCGAGTCCGGCAAACGAGTCTAGTAGATTCCACTGCTTCCATGTGACGCGGTGACGAAGTTCGTCTTTGATTTGCCAGCTCTTCTCGACTTGTCGGAAGTACTTCAGCAAGTATTGAATCGGTAAGCCCCGCTGAACTTCCATCTGAGAATAAAGCCCTCTTTTGGCTCGCTCGATCGCTTTCGAGTCGAGATCCGTGGCGACGACTTCAACATGCCAACTTTGCAGTTGTGGGAAGTTTTCACCAAGCAACATCAATACGGAATAAGGCTCCTGCCCGGTCGAGCAGGCGGCACACCAGATTCGTAAATTTCGCTTCGTAGCGCGGGCTTCGATAAGTTCGGGGACAATCACATCCTTAAGATCTTCGAATGGTTTCTTGTCCCGAAAGAATAGTGACTCATTCGTTGTCATCGCCTCGACTACCGCAGTTGCTAAGGGCGTCGTTGATGAACGACGCAACTCCCGAACCAACGCGGCAATGTCAGCCAACCCTTCACTCTGTGCAAGCGGTAGCAGGCGTGAGTCGACAAGATATTCCTTCCCCGGAGTCAAAACCAGTCCCGACCGTTCTCGGAGCCAACGGGAAAGAAACTCAAAATCGCTTGGATTCATGGGTAAGCCTGAAACCTTTCATCCGCAGAACAGTCGCTATGCTGGATGCGTCTAAGAACTGCGAGATAGTCATCGAGGTCGCTGGTTGGCGGTTTCCTGCAATTACAGTTGAGCACAACGAGTCGACAGCGAGAATTGCCGGTGCGAATAGTTGCCGGAAACTAGTGCCGATGGAGTACAAGCGATTGTTACAAAGAAGAAAAATAGGGATCGATGGCTTTTGACCCTCGAACCGATTATTGTTCGATCCTCGTTCTTATCGTCGAGCACAGAACGAGAAAAATAAGGCACCTTGTGACAGAAGTTGAAACAAGGTGCCTTATCATTGTTAGAACGCGAATACCGCCTCAACTTTTTCGCGGATCACATCTTCGGTGAATGGCTTCATCACGTACTCATCGGCCCCCGCTTGAATCGCAGTTGCGATTTGCGTGAACTCAGCTTCGGTTGTGCACATGACAATCTTAGGCTGCTGAGGCAATGCTTCAGCACGAACTGCCTTAAGAAAACTTAGGCCGTCCATGACAGGCATGTTCCAGTCGAGAAGTACCAGTTCGATCTCTGGATGGCTGTGAACCATGTCCAGTGCAATCTGGCCATTCTCCGCCTCTAGAACGGTATAGCCCATTGATTCCATGATTCGTCGACAGATTGACCGCACGGTGCGAGCGTCGTCGACTAATAAGACTGTTCCCATTAGTCTTCCTATCGTTCTTGATCCGAAAAGTGGTCGCAGTAGGACGCAGGCAGTGATTCGACAGACGGGTTTGTCAGTCGATGCGAAGTTTGGTGAGGAAGTCGTCTGCAACTTGGTTGAGTGTTACTGACTCACTATTGACTTCTTGAGCCACCTTCTGCATCTCACTGACGCGGCGGCCGCTTTCTTCGGCGGCATTGGCGACGACAGAGATACTGCTGCTAACTTCTGCAGTTCCACGGGCGGCTTCAGCCACGTTTCGCGAGATTTCACTAGTGGCTGCGGTTTGCTCTTCCACTGCCCCGGCAATCGTTGTCGAAATTTCGTTGATTCGACGAATGGATTCCCCAATCGATGTGATGGCTCCGATGGCTTCGCCACTACTCGTTTGGATCGCAGCGATCTTGTGGCTAATTTCTTCCGTGGCTTTAGCAGTTTGCCGGGCAAGTTCTTTGACTTCGTTGGCCACAACTGCAAACCCTTTGCCGGCTTCGCCAGCTCGTGCGGCTTCGATTGTTGCATTCAATGCCAACAGGTTTGTCTGCTGTGCGATCGAGGTAATGACCTTAATCACTTCGCCAATCTGCTTGCTAGCACCTTCGAGTTCATTGATGGAGTCGTTCGTACGGTTGCTTTCCGAGACGGCTTGCTCGGTCATGCGAGAAGCTTCTTGGACGTGTCGTGCGATTTCGTCGATCGATTGACTCAGTTGCTCCGCAGCAGCGGCGACTGTTTCGACGTTCTTCGTGGCTTGTTCGCCAGCGACAGCCGCGACTTCCGCCTTCTGAGACGTTTCTTTGGAAGTCTCAGCCATCGACTGGAAGTTCATGTGCAGCGAATTTGAGGCCTGGCTGATTTTGCTGGCGACACCCTTGACGTCGCGTTCAAAGTCGTCTGCAAGTTGAATTTGGCTGGTAAGGACCGACCAAGTCACCATGGGACCAACGTATTGACCATCTTCGCCGTAAACACCCGATACGAGCAGGTCGAGCGTTTCCGGGCCCAACTTTACTTTCGCACGATGCGGCAAGTTCGAAGGGTCTGCAAGCAGCCGTCGTTGCATTTCCGGTTGCTTGTGGAAAATGTCAATCGAGTTGCCGACTAGTTCGTCAACCGGTTTCGGTAGCATGTGTTGCAACTCGCGGAGTGTGTTCCGGGTTGCAGTGTTGATGTAGTTCAGTTTCAAATCTTTGCCAGCCATCATCACGTTGATCGGCATTTGTTCGATAGCCGACTTGATGATACTAGCTTCTTTGCGAGCGGCAACGAGTGCGGTGACGTCGGTCGCAAACTTGACAACCTTAATGATGTTCCCCGAGGCGTCGACGATCGGGTTATAACTAGCAGAGATCCAGATTTCTTTACCGGTCTTCGTGATACGTTTGAACTCACCCACGAACGCTTCACCATTACGCAACCGTTCCCAGAACTGTCGATATTCGGTCGAAGTTCGATAGGCTTCATCAACGAAGATTTGGTGATGTTGGCCTTGAATTTCGCTAAGTTGATAACCCAAGGCGTTTAGGAAGTTGTCGTTTGCGGTGACAATTTTGCCACTGAGTTCGAATTGAATGACGGCCTGAGTGCGACCGATCGCTTCGATTTGGCTTTCCAGATCGGCGGTCTTCTCGGTGGATTTCACTCGCTCCGTGATTTCTGTCAGACTCAATGTATGTCCCGAGGGACGGCCATTGGCATCGTGTAAGTTTACGACTGTCATCTCCAAGTGACGATTGCCGATCTTTGATATGACCGTTCGCGTATCGACATGACTGGAGATGTCACGCAGACCGGGGATCGATTCCCGAATCAACGACCACGAACCATGCCGAAGTGTGTCGGTGCGAACATCGAGATCGGATGAGAGCGTTTGAAACAGCTTCTCGCTCGCCTTGTTGAAACAGATCACGTCGCCGTCGGCGTCGAAAACCATTGTTGGTGTCGGTGACTGTTCCAGAGCGATTGCCAATAGATTGGCCTGAGTCGATTGTGAGTTCAACTCAGACGCGGCATTCGTCGGGGCATCGATTTGAGAATGAGGCATGGTTTCAGCAGTCCAATCGAGAGAGGGAGGGACGGAATTGACTGTCGGGGGCAATTCATGTCCCGACGAACCGAGAGTGACTTCGTTGACGGTGGATGTCACCGCGATCTGTGAGTTGGCCGCTGTGATCATGATCTCCGCGATCGCGGAGTATGCATCGGACCAGGCGGATTGCAGTTCGGAGTTCCAATGTTCTCCGGCCACATCGGCGAGGACGTCGAGCAATACTGCGCCCACGTCGGCATAATCGTCGTCCGAAACACCCCACCGCATGTGTCGCACGCCCAGATCACCGAGGTAACGTTGGAGTGCCGACGGTTGGTCAAGCCACCGCACGATCAGGACTAACGCCTGTGCGAGTTTTTGCCGTTGCTCGATAAGATCGGCACCGGAAAACAACGGCATCAGCGTCGGGTGTCGTTCGAATAACCGCTCGTAGAACAGTTTTGTAACGCGGTCGAGTTGCCCTCGCAGAAGTGCGAAGGAATCTCGTAAGGGACCGACAGCCAAACTCATAAATTCTAGCCCTTTCGCCGATCGAGAATGGAAGAAATATCCAGCACGACGAGCAATGCATTTTCCAATCGCAGCACGCCTTGCAGAACACCGCGACGTGTGGCAGCGAGTGAATGAGGAACCGGGTCCATTCGGGTTTTGCCCACATCGACGACTTCGCCAACTTCGTCAACTAAAAGGCTGAACCATTCGTCGCGGTAACGGACCACGACATTCATGGGTTCTTTTTCACCGTCGAGCGGCGGTAAGTCGAAAAATGTTCGTAAGTCGACAGCGGTGACAATCTGCCCGCGAAGATTCAGCAGGCCCGCGATATCGGCCGGGGCCTTGGGGGTCTTCGCGATTCGCTGCGGATTGAGCACTTCCTGCACGACGTTTACGGGGACGCCGTACAGATCGTTGGCAACGCGAAAGGTGACATATTGCTGAGCAACTTGAGCCGTGGCATTCGAAGCTGGTGCGGATGGAGCGGCGGTTGTCATGCGGAGATCCTTTCCTGGCGATTGTGAGCTTCGCAGAGTCGGCGAATCGTCGAGACGAGAACGGGCGGATCAAACTTTTTGAGGATGGCGTCGTAGCCGGCGTCATTCGCACGTTGGTCCAAGTCGGCATCTTGGAGCGCGGTCATCGCAATGAGCTTGGTCAATTTGAGTTCCGGGCGAACGCGACAGGCTTTTGCGAATTGGAAGCCGTCCATGTTCGGCATTTCGAGATCACTGACAACCACATGGAAACGTGCACCCTGGTCCAATCGGCTGATGGCTTCGTCCGCCGCTCCACAGGCGACGACTTCATAGCCATGAGAGACCAACGTCGTGGAAATCAACTGGCGGAAGAAGATGGAATCGTCAATGACCAACACTCGATGCGACGTTTTTCGTTTCACGTCGGCATACCATTCCGGGTTGGCCTGGCTGATGTAGTAGTGCGTGTCGATCACGTCCACAGCTTGCCCACCGAGAATGGCAGTTCCAAGTACGCCGGGTTGCGTGGAGTTCATGTGCATTGTCAGGCGTTCTTCGATGATGTCTCGAATGCCCTGCACCATCAGCCCCATCGAGTTATTGCCTTCGCTAAACACAATCACCGGCTGAATGTTGGTGCTGTTGTTTGCACTAGGAACGCCGTCGATTGTGAGCAACGGAAGCAATTGGTCGCGATACTGCACCACTTTTCGGCGTCCGGCCGTTTCGATTTTCTCGTGCGGGATTTCTTCCAAGCGAGCGACGAGCGAAAGTGGTACACCCATTGTGCGATTGTCGCCGGCATCGAATAGCAGAACGTTCGTCGGTTCGGGGCCGTGTCCGTCGGCAACTTCGTGATTGAGACCGTCGTTACTCGGCAGACCACCATTCTGGTTCGCGATTCCCGCGATATCGAGAATCATGATCACACGCCCATCGCCCAGGATCGTTGTGCCTTGATAAATATCGATGTGCTTTAACAGCGATCCCACCGGCTTGACGACGATCTCCTCGGTATCAAAGACCTGGGTCACCAAGATACCGAATTGATCTTCGCCGACTTGTACCACCACGATGTTGGCTTCATCGGGCGCTTCGCGACCATCTTCTAAGCCAACAATTTCGTTCAATGGAATCAAGGGCAGTAACCGGTCGCGGAGACGGTAGAACTCGTGGTTGCGAATTCGTTCGATCTTGCGAAGATCTGCAGAAGATAGCCGTACGAGTTCCACAACGCCGAGTTGTGGAATCGCGAAACTTTCACCACCGGCTTCGACGATTAACGCTGAGATAATCGCAAGTGTCAGAGGGATTTTGATTTTGATTGTCGTGCCTTGACCAGCACGGGAAGTGAGTTCGATCGTTCCGCCGATTTTTTCGATCTGGGTTTTGACGACGTCCATCCCCACACCCCGCCCGGACACCGAACTGATCTTTTCGGCGGTCGAGAAACCGGGATGGAAAATGAATTGCATCAAGTCCGCTTCGCTGCGGAGTTCGGCGTCGGACTCGCTGATCAATCCTTGCCGCACCGCCTTTTCACGAACCTTGTCGACGGCGATTCCCCGACCGTCATCGTCGATGCGGATGATGACATGTCCGCCTTCATGGTATGCCTTGAGGTTGATTTGCCCGGTTTCTGGTTTCCCGGCCGCCTCGCGGTCTTGGGGCGATTCGATTCCGTGATCGGCAGAATTCCGCACCATGTGCGTTAGCGGATCTTTGATCGCATCGAGAACCGTCCGGTCTAACTCTGTTTCTGCTCCGTAGAGTTCCAGTTCAATTTGTTTGTCGGTGACGCGGGCCAAGTCACGGACAAGTCTGGGAAGTTTATTCCAGGCATTGCCGATCGGTTGCATCCGCGTTTTCATGACCCCTTCTTGTAGATGCGTGGTCACGCGATTGAGTTGTGCAACCGGAGCCGCATAACGGGATTCTTCATCGCCTCGAGTGAGTTGCAACAACTGATTTCGAGTAAGAACCAACTCGCCGACCAAGTTCATCAGGTGATCCAACACCTGCACGTCGATTCGGATCGATAGATCTGAAGTTCTCGCGTGCTCTTCCCATCCGTTCGCTTGCGGTTCCGTTTTGGGAGCCGGTTTCTTTGCAGGGGGGGGGGCTTTGGCTTCTGGCTCCGGTTCGGCAACCGGTGCTGGCGGCGGAGTTTCGACGTTCGCAGGTTCTGGGGCTGGGACTGGCTCGACCGGTTGGGCTACCGGTTCTTCGACGACAGGAGGATCGGCAGAAACCAACTCCGAAGCAATGTCCACACTAGGCTGCTGACTTGTCGCCTGCGAGAAGGTCTGGGGGATCGAGGCCAACAAATCCAATTTGTGGATTAGTTTTTTGTCGTCGCCATCGTCTTCGGCACCAGATCGTTCAAGTGCTTCCAATAGCTCTTTAATCCGATCGATGGCTTCGAGCACGAGTGAGATCGCATCGGGCGTCACGGGTAACGCTCGGCTTCGCATTTGCCCGAGAACGTTTTCCGCCGAATGGGCCACGCCTTCGAGCTTCGGCAATCCGAGAAATCCACAAGTGCCTTTGATGGTGTGGATCGTTCGAAAAATGCTTGCGATCAGATTGGTATCGGTTGGCCGTTTTTCCAGCTGAACGATTTCGGAATCGAGTTGTCCCAGGTTCTCCCAGCTCTCTGCAAGAAACTCTTTTACGATGTCGTCTGTCATGCTGGAGAGATCCTTTTGGCGTACCTAGAAGAGCCCGCGATCGCGTCGCCTTTCTCTATTTTCGGTTGAAACGGTGTCCAGCTTGACTAGGTTTTCTTGGTGGTCTGGAGGGTTTGCGGGCTTTGAACGGATATCGCCGGCAGGACCACCGAAGACATGCGAAAACCTCGAATTCCACAACGATTTTCTCAACCGCGCGGAAATCGATTTGCTTTTCGGAAAACGTTGGGAGGGGCCTGCAGTTTCAGCGCAGAGGCTACTGCTGAGCGGCCAATCGCAGAGGGACTTCCAACCCGTGCTGTTCCATCAGGGCGGCATCGCGAAGAATCCGCCCGGTTGGTCCGTCGGCGTGAATTTCGCCACCGTCCAACACCAGCACGCGAGAACAATGCAGAACGACGAAATCCAAATCGTGCGTCGCGATCAGCTGCGTACCGGGAAACGCAGCCAGATGGGCGAGTAACGATCGTCGTGCACGTGGATCGAGGTTACTTGTCGGTTCGTCGAGCACCAAAACGGACGGATGACACGCCAACACGCCGGCCAACCCCACCCGTTTTCGTTCGCCATCGCTAAGCCGCATCGTACTGCGATGTTCGAAACCTGCGAGCCCGACTTGTTCAAGACTGACTCGGACGCGATCGTGCACCATGTCCGATGATAAACCCAAATTCAGCGGACCAAATGCAACATCTTCCCGCACCGTCGGGCAGAACAGTTGGTCGTCCGGGTCCTGAAACAAGAAGCCCACCTGCTGACGGACCGCCGGCAAGGTCTCACGCGAGATGATTTGCCCGTGGATCGAAACGGCGGCACATCCGTTTTTCGCGGAGTGGGTCCGCGGCAGCAATCCGTTGAGGTGCATCAACAATGTCGATTTGCCTGCACCGCTCGGACCGACCAGCCCGACGCGTTCACCGGGTTGAAGTTCAAAACTGATCTTCCGCAGGGTGGGTGGTCCGCCAGCGTATTGGAATGAAAGCTCGTTCACTCGCACAGCGGGTTCCGACATCGGAACTGGGTCAGAGGAACTTTCGATCATACGGAGGCAACGTTCGTTGATGAGGCAGGTTCAAGAGACGGCGAGGATCGAATTCCATCCTACCGCTCAGGCAGAGCGTTGGGAACGGTCTTGGTCGAGGGTGCGATGTCGTCCGTCCCAACCGCGAGCACACATCGAGTCATGCACACGTTCCGCCCGAGTGAGTGCTCGCACCAACAACATACCGATCAATTGCACCGCGAGTCGCCACCTGGCAAACAGCGGTCGTGGTTGGACCGTGCGGGCGGCTCGTGCGGTTTGCATTCGCTCTAATTCTTCCCACAGAACGAACAGGTAGCGGTACGAAAGCAACATCACACTGAGCAAAAGTTCGGGGACGTGAATCTTCCGCAGTGTGAGAATCAACTCATCGAACGATACGACACGCGTGAGCCACAAGGCTGCGAGAAACGAGATCAAACCGCGAAATGCAATCGCAGCAGCCAGCTCGCCACCCGTCCGGAACCCCTGCGACAACGGTAACGAAATCGCCAGCAATGCGAGAAACGGGAGAAACACGACGAGTCGACGAGCGAGGTAAGACAACGGCGTCTCGGCCAAGGCATGGGCGGCCCAGAGAGTCGCCAGTAATACCCCGTGCAACGGCCAGAACCGGATCGGCACCACCAACGCTACAACGATCATGGCCAAGCAGAAACCGATGCGCCAACCTGCAAATGTGCGGGGTTGTGGGGATTCCGGATCGCTCACACTGAACCGCTTTCTGGGGGTGTTGCCGACGAATCGAGTTCGAGCTGCATCCGCGAGCGGATCGACTTCGCAAACAGAAACGCTGCAATTGCCACGGTGATCGTGCCGAACATTCCGGCCAATGAGACTGACAATCGTTGCCACCACGGCGAGCGGTTCCAACCAGCCAGTGGTGACGGTACGGCGTAGTCACTCAGGACAAGTGCAGCACCATCTTCAGCTCGATCGATGAATCCACGCGATTCCGCGACGGCTTCCAATCCGTCCGGCGCTGCCGAAGCGAATGGCGCCAAAAACGCGGCGACTGTCAACGCGACAATCAAGCCAGCCATCACTGTCGGGGCTAGGTTCGAGCGTGGGCGAAACGCGGGTTCATCGCGTTCAAGCAGATCCGGACGTTGAGTCAATACGAAGCTGACAATTCCACCGGTAATCAATGCTTCGCCGATTCCAATTAGGGAATGGACCGAGACCATCATCGAGAACACGCGACCGAGATCAAACTCGGATCGATCCACTGAGAAACCAAGTTCCACACAGAAAAGCATTGCCGCAGCCATGACAGTGAGCCACGACGCCACCACCGCACCGACCACCGTACCCACCGAACGATCGGCGAGGAAGCGTCGTGTGATTGTGAACACGCCGTAACCGCCCCAAGTGCCCACGACCGCCATATTTAGGACGTTCGCCCCAAGGGCTAAGAGCCCACCATCGCTGAATAAAAGTGCTTGCATCGCGAGGACGATCGTCACTGCGACACAACCCGCCCACGGTCCTAGAAGGACCGCCGCCAATACGCCTCCCATCAGATGCCCGGAGACGGCTGGTACTCCCAGAAAAGCAATCGGCACCCGAAAATTGACCATCTGACCAGCAAAAATGAAGGCCGCTGTCATTCCGGTTAATGCGACCGTTCGTTCCGCGATCTGATCCCGCAGTCGAACGACACTCCAACCGACCGCGGCAGCGGAAACCGCCCCGGTGGCCAAGCAAACTTCGGGAGCCAAAAAACCGTCAGGAATGTGCATTCACGTCCTCACAACGTCGAATCGAATCACGCGGCACCTACGAATTGCACCACTAGAGCACTCTATGGACTGCCGATCGGCTTTGCAATTCGAGCCGAACCAACTACTGTGGAATCCGAGTATCGAATTTAGAAAATTTCAGTCGTTGATCCGAGCGGGAACAATTCGGAATGTCGGACGATTTCAATGTCGAGGTGATGAATCGCCTGCGAAACACACCCGCGATCTTTTCGGCTTTGGCCACCGTCACTGGCAACGAATTGCAACGACAGAAGCAACTTCGCCGTGATTACGATGACGAAATCGTCCGAGCCGCGTTGAGTTTGCACGAACTCCGTGAACGGGCTCATCGCAAGTTCACACGGGCCGACGAGATGTGGTTCGACCGTGTGGGATTGGAACAGGCCACCCCTGAAGATGTGGCCTGTCACAAAGCAAAACGCTTCGATGGGGCAGTTTGGGATCTGTGCTGCGGAATCGGTGGCGACGCGATCACGTTGGCCCAGCGGTGTGACGTGACTGCAGTCGATTTGAATCCGGCGGCGTGTCTGCGAACGGAATGGAACGGCGAGGTCTACGAAGTCGCCGATCGAGTGACTACACGCATCGCGGATGTGTCGGAGGTCTGGAACGAGGCAATTTCGTCGAACGCGTGGATTCACGTCGATCCCGATCGGCGGGTCGGTCGCAAACGCTCATTGCGGATTGAAGATGGCCAGCCCAATCTCGAAGCGTTGATCGATTTGTTTGAACGCGGACGTGGCGGTGCTGCGAAACTCAGTCCGGCTTCGAACTTCGTCGGGAAATTTCCGACAACGGAGATCGAACTCGTCAGCTTGCACGGCGAGTGCAAAGAGGCAACTGTGTGGTTCGGCGAACTCGCGGAACCGGGACTCTGGCGTGCAACTGCCCTGCCCTCGGGTGAAACCATCTTCGGCGATCCGCTCGATGCATGGGCCGAGTTAGACGACCTTAGCGAATATCTCTACGACCCCGACCCCGCGGTGGTTCGCGCGGGTTTGGTTTCGCTGCTGGCGGAACAACTCCAGATCTCGCGTCTCGACGATGCTGACGAGTACTTGACGGCCGATCGGTTGGTGGCTTCACCGTTCGTACGGGCGTATCAAGTGCTGGCGGAACTCCCGAATAACGACCGGGCAATTCGGAAGTTCGTGCGGGAGATGAATTGCGGACAGGTCGAAATCAAGTGCCGACACGTCCCCGTGCAGGCGGACGTCGTTCGACGCAAGCTTCCGTTAGGGGATGGACCACCAGCGAGTTTGATCTACGCGAAAATCGCCGGGCGGACGAAAGTTGTCGTCGCCCAGCGAGTGGATCAAGAGGAAATTACTTCGCCGACCTCAGCGATTTGATCTCCGCGTCAGACAGTGCTCGATCAAACACTGCGATTTCATCGAGTCGACCTTCCCAATTGCTTTCGTTCGATGCGTGTCCCCCGAAAAAGACGGTTTCGAATCCGGCGTTGAATTCGATCGGCGAGTCGGTCGTGATCTCGGGTTTCGCTGCGTTGTTCAGGTAGACACTGGTCTGACCGTCCTGGCAAACGATGACAATATGATTCCAAGTCCAGCGTTCGATCTCCGTTTTTCCTGCTGCGGTTTTTGCATCGCCGGTTTGGAGAATCAGCCGCCCGGCATGATTGTCGAGACCTCCCAGACCGAGGTGTAGGCCTGGCGAGTCGGCGAGGAACTCGTGTCCTCGAGAGAGAATCCAACCGGTCGTTTGACGCGCATCCGTGGGCATGCCATTCCAAATCCACATGGAAGCGGACCAGTCGGACTTGAGATCTGGCAAGCGTGTTCGCAATCGACCGCCTGCGAAGTGAGCCGCTCGATTGATATCGTCAGCTGGCGTAAAAGCGGGTTCAGTCGGACCTTCGAGGAAATACACAACACCGGGTTCGTAGATGGCGTCTCGATGATGGGATGTTGCATCGACCGCAACCGGTCCCGCCATGTCGGCCAAATGCCAATACGCTAACGGTTTCAACTCTAAGATGGCATTGCTCGCAGGACCGTTCGTTGGTCGGTATGGTTTTCGGGGTTGGCCGGTGACGGTTTCGAGCAAATGTAGACCAGCTGCGACGATTTTCGGCTCCGCGGTGACTTCCAAACCCGCCGACCGAGCGGCCCAGGTATTGTAACCGCCGAGGAGATGTTGTTCCGGCGGCGGGATGTAACCGTCGCCCCCGTTCGCCAGTTCGATAACCATCGTCGACTCGAATGGCGACTGCAACTTGAACTTCAATCCGGTGAGTGCATAGGTTTCGGTCGGTGTTGTCACAATCGCGATTTTGCCGATGCGAAGTGCCTGCACCACGACTTTTGTCTGCTGCATCTCATGAAGGAACAGTTGCTCCCTCGCATAGATTTCGTCCCGCGTTTTCGGAAGTCGATCGCCCATTTCGTCGACGATTTTCTGCGACCACTCCAAGAGTTGAGTATTCGGCACCCGATACTTCAACGGGATGCGTTGTTCCGCCATCGCGAGTTCGTCGGGCGTGTGGTACTCAATGTCTTCGTAAGCCGCGATGGCTCGGTCTAGCAATGCGGATGTGTATTCCTCGATCGCCACCTGCTCGAATGGCGAAGGCGAACGGTAATCTCGTCGCCAAATATCGCCGCTGCAACCATGAGACATCAGGCCGACAAATGGCGGGTGATTGCCAAGTTCCGCCCCGGCGATTCGCTCCTTCAAACCGTCGCAGAACAGTCCGAAATAATCGGGATGCAACGCGGGGACGCCGCTGAAGTAATGCATCGAAAAGTTTCCCAGCACCGCGATCGGGCGACCTGCCTGGGATTGAAACGAAACAAGCGAAAGTTCCGGGTCTTCCGGACCCGATTCACCCGTCACAACTTCGGGGGTGCGACCGGCGTGCATATTCGCTTGCACGGTGGGGTTCCCGAAGGGGTCGAGTTCGATCCGGTCGGATCGACGAATCCATCGTCGCAAGGCCGTGAATTCGTTGGCATCGCAACTTCCCCATCCGACCTGTGCCGGTTCCAAATTCGCCTGAGCCGCAGCGATGGCTTCGACCAGTTTTTGTCGTAGGAACGGTACGTAGTTGGAGTCGGCATCGGTGCCTAAGGCTCCCATGCTCGACGGTGCCGTATGGGTGTGGGTTGCGGAAATCAAAATGTGATCGGCCGCGATTCCGGTTTTCACGGTCGCAAGTGCCTTCGCATCGTCGAGAAGCGATTGGGGCATCATGCAGCTGTCGACAACGACGATCGCCAACTGCGTGTCATCGTTTTTGAGGACCACAGCCCGAGCGTTGACGGCTTTTTCCGTTTTGTCGGTGGAACGGCTGGTCATGCCACCGTTGACCAGAACCGGGAATTGTTCGGGCACGACATTGACGACGGCGGCTCCCGCTTGGAACTCGGCGTGTGCAGCGTCGACGCTCCAAACGGCAGACAGCACGAAAAGATTGAACGACAAAATCCACTTCATGAACCGATCCTTTGCCTCACAGTTGAAAACAGCGAACGCCGATGCGTTGCCATTCTGTCGAAGGTGGACGAGAAAGTGTAGTTCAGGAGCGGATCAATTCTCTCAAGATGCCGGTTTGCCAGCTGCGATCTGGGTCTCCCATTGATCGAGAAAGCGTTCGAGTTCGTTAAGTTCGTCGACATCCAACTGCTGATGCCCGAATCGAACTCGGTAAAACGCTTCGGAAATCGAATCGAAAGTTTGCCCGGCCATCTGGACTTGCCCTTGCACGAACCGTGCGAATTCGCGTTGTGTTTGGCTGGGAAGTCGTTTGAAACCGGCCTTTGCACAGAGTCGACGAAACCGTTCATAGAACGCGATCTGACGTTCTGCGTGACGAGACGCGAGTTGCCGATCACGGAGTTGCTTCAAAAGCAAACGGATGAGCCGACGGAACACCGCCGCGACTCCGACCAACCCGAGCAACAAGAAAAACGAGATCGCCCCGCCTTCCCAACTAAACCAACGTCGTGGAGTCATGACGATGTCGCGAATTCGACTGAGGTGCTCGCCGACATTCATCCACAAACTACGGATCTGCATACCCAACCACAAGGCCGAGTCCTTCACGGGTGACAGTAGGTTCCGCTGTTGAATCTCGTTCAGATTCACGATGTACCGTGACCAAAAGTTTCGAAGTCCAGATTCCAACCGAGACCAGCCAGAGGATTCTCCGCCGATTTCCGCCACGCTGGCCGATCGCAAGTTGGATGGCGTGGGGTCGTAGAGTTTCCATTCTCCCTCGATGAAGGCTTCGACCCAGACATGAGCATGGCGTTCTTGCACCAAGGCATGCCCGGAGTACTCGTCCACCTCCACGCCTTTGAAACCACTGACCAGTCGTGCCGGGATCCGGACGGCTCGCAACATCAAAGTCAAAGCCGAACCAAAATACTCACAGTGTCCGACTTTCCGCGCGAACAGAAAGTCTTCGATCGGGTCATCACGCGGATCGTTGACGCGAGCATTGAGCGTATATCCAAATTCCCCGGAATCACGAAGATAATGTTGCAATCGGTCGGCTCGCTCGCGTGGCGTGGGATTCTGAGCCGCTTTCGCATTGCCCTCGCCTTGCGGAGTGTCTTCCAGTTTCGGATTGAATTCGCTCGTTTCGTAGGCCAATTGAGTAAGTCGTCCCAATTCGCTGGGAACCTGTAGATACCAGCGGTTGAGTCGCGAGGCTTGTTCGTGTCGACGCTCCGAAAACTCGTTTCCATGCAGCCGAGGTTCTGCCGAAGGAACCGGTGCGGGGGCCAACAGCGAGTATTGAATTTGAGCTTTGGGATTCCGCATCGATTCGGGCAGCCGAATCATCATGGTTCGGTCATCTCGCAGGATGGAGTCGTCCGTCGTATCGAGCTTCCCACCCACAATCGGAGGGATGCCAAAAAGAACTTCTTTGTCGACCGGTTCGAGTAAGATTTCTTGACGAACCGAACCGGGGTCGGGCAACAAGGGGTTTCTCAGCACGCTTGGTGTAAACGAATTCCCTCGAGTGCGGTTTTTCCATTTCCCACGTTCGTACTCATCCATGACCGAGCCGCGAAAATACGGTTCGTCGTAACCGATCGTTTGAGCATAACGTTCGATGTCGAGTTCGCGATCGCTGCCGTTTTCGAAGAGCCGAACTTCCATCACCCGCTTGTTGCTTTCCAGAATCTGCCCGAGATCACCGAGCTGAATCTCCCGAGCAAAGCCGGTTTGCATTTCGTTGTTAGAATTCCTCTTCTGACCCGATCCCCAGATTTCCTGATTCCGGGGCACGATCAGGAACAACACGAACGCCATCATCAAGGACGCAGCACCCATGCCCAGGTTACTGAGTGTAAAGCGAGTGGTGATCCAGTTCCGGGATGGATCGCGTTGTACCGAACCGATGACGGTACTCGGTCGGTGCAACACGTGCAAAAGCCCATCAATGGGAGACGTTCCAAGAGGTTCGAGTTTCGCGACGGGAGTGGCCGAGATTCTGTCGGCGTTGTCGAACTCTTCGTGACTGGTGTACAGGGTGAAAACCGTGAGCGTCCAGACGGAGGCAAACATGAAACCCACGAGCATCACGCCGTAAACCGGGGCTTCCGTGAGCACGGCTCCGACGGCCGCTTGCCCGACACTGAGAGCACACAACGACCAAAAGTGTCGCTGCGTTTTCTTCTGCAGGAGTACGATCCAAGTGAGGTACACCAGAAAATGCGCCAACGACAGCAGACGAATTTCGTTGTCACCGGTGATCAGCGACCAGGCGGAAACGAGCACTGCAATTGTACCGCCGGTGTTCCCGATCCAAGTCGGTAGATCAAAACGTTGCCAACGCTCCACGAAGAAGTACGCGGCGAGTGCAATCGGGACGGTCAGCGTTTGCGGGGGCAATGACGTTTTCGTGCCCTCCGCGACCAACAACATGATCGCGGAAAAAACGACGTGTCCGTAGATACTGTATTCAAGAACGCCGCGTAGCCGTTGATGGGACCAACCCGCCATTCCGGATTTGAGCATCGAACGCATGACTTTCTAAAAAATGACTCTCAAAACTCGATGATGCCGAATCAACATCTGCTTCCATGTTGTCAATCGAGACCGGTGGAACACAAGGTTCCGCATCGTTCTCTCCAGCACCTTGGCAATTTCGTCTCGAACGCGGCGGTTGTCGGCTTGTTCCCAAAGGTGGGCCAATTCCTCGGCCGAGCGTTCCGTGTGGATCCATGTTAGCAAATGGACGCACCGCATGAGACGCAGATCGTCCGCCTGTTTCTTTCGAATCGCATCTTGCGAACGCGAATTGCCGAGTAAGATCAGCAGTCGATTCAAACGCCTCTGCATCTCGACGGACTGTTTTTGTTGTTTCGCCTGTCGTAGCGCGGGTTCCGCGAGGACACCAAATTTTCGGAGCGACCGAGTTGCCGCTGCCCGGACGAGATACTCCCGGTGATCGAGTTCTGAGATCAATCGCGTGAGCGTCGATCGTCCATCCGGCGGATTCCGAATCATCGCATACGCCACTTCCGGTTGGTTTCGGAGGGTGACGACGGCCGTCCAGACGTTTCGAGGACTATCAATCTCGCTGAGGTGTTGCCACAACATGACGAGTTGGTCGTCAACGTCTGAATCCGACGACTGCGGAGGAGTGTGTGAAGCCAAGGACGAATCAAACAGGTCCCACACCAGTCCAACACCGCTAGCGTCAACACTGACGAACTTCTGGGAGTCGGGAAGGAAGCGGATGCCTGTCACCTTGTCGCGGTGCCCTTTTAATCGCAATGCGACAAGGTGGCTAAACTCTTCGACAATCGCCAATGTGTTGTCAGGTTCGGTGACGATCAACAAACTCTCATCTAGGGACCAGGCTAATGCCGGCGAACTATGAAACTGCCGCTCTTTCCCTAATTCCGAGATCGTCTCACCATCAATGATATTTAAGCGGTAGCCGATTCCGTACTCGGTAGCCACGATCAGTTCACGATGCGACGGGGAAAATTCGAGGCCTGTTGCGCGGCTGGCTAGACGGCGTTTCCATACGAGTTCACCGGTCGAAACCCGCCAGCAATAGAGTCGTCCGAATCGCGTACTCAATAACCAACGCGAATCGGGACTAAATCTTAATAGGTCGGATTGAACTTGGTGATCGACCCGCCACGAATGTTGTGGCTGCGGGAGTGAGCTGATCCAAATTGGTGACGAGTCCCGCGGCGATGCTACGAACACCCCCGATGGATCAAGCGTGTTCGGCGACTCGATCGATGCGATCGTTTCAGGAATTTCGGAATCGCGTGACCATCGCATCACGGTCGTTGGTGATGTCGCCAAAATTTGTGTCGGCGTTACAGCGATCGACTGGATACCGGCCGGCTCAACAGATTCCGATCGGTTGAACGTGCTAAGATGTCGACCGTTCGCGCAATCAAACTCAATGACTTCGCCGGTCGCGGTTCCACAGAAGGCCGAAACCGAGTTTCCGATTTTATCAATCGTCAGAGACGTAAACGTGTAACCTTCCAGTTGAAACCGTGCGATGCACCCTTCCGGAAGATTGGGGTCGCGTTCGGCTCGTACGGAAGTCGGTAAGGTGCATAACATCGAGGTGACAACGATGACCAGCAAACTCCGCGGCTTCAACTTCCGGGTGGAAGGAACTCTTCGGCGGTGAGTTGCGGGCGTTTTCAACGGTGCTTGACCACCATTCCGATGTGTTGGCCAGGCCCGAAAAAGCCGCCCGCGAGCGCAAGGGCAGCTTTCTCGGTCCGACCGCAAATACGTCGAATCGATCAATCTGACCGATTCAACTTGTCGACGACATCACACTTCAATCTCATAGCCCTTGCGTTGCTCACGAGCTTGCATGCTTTGGGCTTGTTCATCACCGACGATCATTTCAGCTTCGGGATCCCATTTGATCGAACGGCCGAGTCGCACGGCGATATTCGCCAAGTGACAGGCCGTCATCGCTCGGTGATGGGAATGCACGTCGCTGACGGGTTGCTCGCGGTCGCGGGTACAATCGAAGAAGTTCTTCATATGGGCATTGTTGCCACCAGGCTCGCGGCCTTTGTAGACCTCTCTCATCAAGCCCTCCGGCAGCGGATTCTTCTTCAGATCGTCCACCGGTGCGCCAACGATTTTGCCTCGATTGACCAAGAATCGGCCGTCGGTGCCTTCGAACATGATGCCGTTGTCGAAACCGAGATCGTCGGCACGGTCGCGAATGTGCATCTCGACACCGTCGGCGAATCGCTCGATCACATGGAATTTCAACGCGACGTTGTAACGGTCATCTTGAACCGGCATACCGTCTTTGAGATCGACCGCATGGTGGGCGGAAACCGGTTCGACTTCGGTCGGGCCGGAATCGTCCATACCGAGTCCCCACATCGCGATGTCGACGTGATGGGCACCCCAGTCGGTCATTTTGCCGCCGGAGTATTCGTACCACCAACGGAACTCATAGTGACACCGCGACTTACCCCAGCGTCCGCCTTTTTTGTAGCGGAAGTCGACCAACGGAGCTTGACCGAGCCATTTCTCCCAATTCAGCGTGGACGGCGGATCGGCTTTCGGAATCGGTCCGCTATCGCCGACGCCGCCGATTGCACACGTCACTTTTTTAATGTCACCAATGCGTTTGTCCCGCAACATCGCGACGGCTTGCAGGAATCGCAGACCCATTTCGCTGCGTTGTTGGGTCCCGACCTGAAAGACACGATTCGTTTCTTCAAGAACACGACGAATCTTTTTGCCTTCATCAATCGTCAGCGTCAGCGGTTTCTCACAATAGACGTCTTTACCGGCCTTCATCGCTTCGATGGCGATTTTCGAATGCCAATGGTCTGGGGTGACGATGGTGACGACATCGATTTTGTCGTTGTCGAGGATCCTTTGGTAATCCTCATGGATTTCAACGTCTGTGTTACGGCCCTTTTTACCCTGAATGTCCTTGACCCGTTTCGCTCCGCTTTCGGCATGAGCGGAATCGACGTCGGCAACGGCCACGCAGTCGGCGAACTCCATCGCGTTCGGACCGACGGCTCCCCAGCGACTTCCGGTTCCGATGCAACCCAGCACGGGGCGTTCATTCGGGCTGTTCTGATTCCATGCGTTGGCTGGTTGGACCGGGAACCAAAACGGCACACTCGCGGCACCAGCGGCAACCGCGGAGGTTTTCAGGAAGTCACGACGCTGCAAATTTTGAGATGCCAAGAGATTCTCCTCACGAATGGATTTGGAAGAATGGTGTGGGATTGGCTTTGATCCGTTCAGTGTAAACGGCAGAGAGACCCGTTGTAAATCGTGTGGAGAGTTGAGGGTAGAGAGTACAGAGTTGGAAAACGAAAGGTGAGCTTCTCGCTCGGACTTGGCAATAGTGCAGTTTTAACGACGATCTGTGTCGCCCAAACGATTTTTGGGCTCTACGGACTCTTCCTGGAATTCATCTCGTTCGTGCTTGGGTAGCCACCATTGAGAATCCTTGCCTAGCCAATGCGTGTTGGCCCAGTAGCCGGGTGACTCGTGATAGTAGATGTGTCCTTCGCCTCGAAAATCCATGTGACGCCAAGTTTTGTTGATCGAGGCGATTGCCTGGTCTGGCGTGGCCTCAAAACGAGAACAAATCAAATCTATGATTTCCTCAACAAATTTCTTCGACTGTGTGTCGGTTGTGAAATCCCACATTGATTCCATCAATGACCTCTTATTAGTTGGGCAAGCACAGTTTTCGAGTATGGTCAGCATATGCAGCTAGAAAACATTTTTTTCAAAAACTTCGAAAAAAGAGCGAACCATATTGAAAGAACGGCTCTCTGCGAGAGTACAAGTGGATGACCGGCGTTTCATCGGCGTCGGGATCTGTATATAACTTTGGATACTGCTCGTCGTGGACGGGCGAATTTTCGTTTGGGCATTCGCCGCTGAAGTGCGGATGTCTGATGAGGAATTGTCCTCATTTCGTTTCCTTCGGCTGCGGGGGGTGAGACCGCCCGCAGGAGGTCGTGTGATGTTGCGGAAGAATCTCAATCTCGATTCCGTCGCCCTTCTCGTTGCTAATCGGTTCGCCGGTGTGCATGCGAAGGTAGATGCCGCCGTCATTAACGTACTCCTGCCGCGAATTATGCGCCATTGGCAAATTCGCTTACGCAGCCAGTTACGTGGGAAACGGCTATTGCATCCCGAGTCTGTTGGATGTTGTCCGACAGGCGAGACGGAACCCACCGGCTGGGACGGTACCACGCGAGGTACCGGCACTCAGTCTAAACGGGGTTCGTCACTCGGTTCCTTCGCGTTCGCCTCGCAGGCAAGTTGCATCAAGCAACCGGCGGCGAGTTATCAACGCGGGACCATGCAACCAGGGAATGCAAGGATGATGTGTCCGCTGCCAGCCGCCCTCGCCGGGTAACTGCCAGCACAACACATCTCAGCCGTTTCTGGCTGTCACTTGGTGACTGATGACAGTCGTCAAGTGGGCATTTTCCGTTGCTCGTCGGTTTCGACGGAATCGGTCGGCTTCTTCACGCACGAAGAGACTGCCACTTGATTCGTCGATTTCCAGGCGGATGCGTTCGTGATCGCTTACGAATCGTGTCTTGGCACGGACACACAGCCAGCGTTTTTGCCCATGATTTTTCGGTACCAGGCGTTTTTTAAGAATCGATGCGCCTGTCCTTCACCAGAGGAAACGCAGACAAATGGACGAAGAACAAATGATCTCGCTGGTCCGACAAGCCCAGTTTGGTGACCGGGAAGCCATGGGCGAGTTGGTCACGCAATTCGAGCCCACCGTTTACGCCATCGTGTTTCGTCGACTGCGAAACCACGCCGAAGCGGTGGAAGTGACGCAAGACGTGTTCATTCAGGCAATGCGAAAGCTCGATCAATTGCGAGAACCCGAACGGTTCGCCGGTTGGTTGCGACGAATCGCCGTGCGGATGAGCATCAACCGAGCCGTCCGACGACCGAACGAAACGGCATGTGCTCCCGAAACCTTCGGCGCACTCGCCAGCGAACCTGAAACCCCGTTGGACGGTTTGATGAAGACCGAACGGGCGTCCGAACTCCGCAACAGCTTGGAGAAGATGCGGGAGCTGGACCGACGAACCTTGATGGCGTTCTACTTCGAAGGTCAATCTTTGAAGCAGATGAGCGATCAGTTCGACAGCCCAATCGGAACGATCAAACGACGATTGCACACCGCTCGAAATCGGCTCAAAGAAATGCTGACCGAGATGCAATCAGCGTAAGAATTTTCAGGAAGTTGGCAAAATGCAGACAGCCTCCGAGTGTCACGCTCGGAGGCTGTTTTTGTTCTGAGGGGAGGAATTAGGGATTCCCGGGTGGCCCAGTTTGCTTGCAAACTGGGATCACGAAGTGATCAAGAGGTCCCCCGTCAGTCGACCCAACTAATCGGCACTCCCACGGATTTCCGTTCCTCATACCATTTGGCGGAACTCCATCGCCAGTCCACGAAAACGTTACGAAGTGGCAATACAACAGGTCATCGACAATCCGACAAGATTCGCTCATTCTACGATTGTGAACAGAACCACGCCATCAAACAATCTCTTGCTGCTTCGCAGCCCAGAAAGAAATCTTTCTGGGCCACCCCACGGAACCGGAAAACCTGCGTGGTAGGAGAGATTGGTTCAACTTTCCCAATCTCTAAATCCTGATCCCCAACCAGTCATTTCCGGATGTTGACCAAACCGGGAGGCAAACCTATTTCCTGGAATCGCTCGAAGGCGTGGATTTTTCAGGCGGTGGACCGATGAGGACCGCAACATGGGGCATCCCCTTTTCCATCTTGAACCGTTTGACCGCCGCAATCGCGCGGCTGCCTGGTTCATCCGTCAGTGAAACCGTCACGTCGGCACCTCCCGGGGTCCATCCGATGAGGAAGATGTCGATGCGGCCCTTCGCCCGGACACGAATGTCCGCGCCAACAGGACAACAACTTTGATCGCCCAGGTTCCCATTCCATACATGCGTGCTGGAAAAGGGAGAAAGATCCAATGGCACCCACGATGTCGCAGCGGAGAACGTGGTCTGTCCCCGGTTCTTGAGTTCCTTCGCGATCCAAGACTCGACAACAGGTTGATCCTGCTTGCGGTCCGTAGCGTCGATCGGAATAATCAGCTTGACGTACACCGGATTGGATTCTGAAGCCGTCTCCGAAATCGGCTCTTCCGCATCTACGGGACTCAGCGGCAAAGCGAATAACATTACGATCAAGGCCAATGAGCGTCGCATCACAATTTATTCTCCATCAAGGGATTTCTTGTGTGGCCTAACAGACGCTTAGACCTTGAGATACCGTTAGCATACGTGTGTGCAATAACACCGTCAATTTCGATCTTTGTAACAACCTCGAAAGCACGTCCTTGACGACACGACGTACCAAAACGCAAGTGGACCACAGATGGGAAATGCTATCACTCGCATGTCTGAGAGCTTGCAGTGTGTGCCGATTGGGCCACGACCAAACGCAATCGTCCCATCTTCCCTGACCCCTAATCCCTAAATCCTAACCCCGACCTCCGGATCTTTCCGCTTAGGCAAGCGAGGCGAACTGTTTCTGCTTGACCGACGAAAAACGTGTGGCATACACTTGGTACCAGACGCAAAATTCCGTCCAATGCGATTGCGCCTGGTCTGTTACTGCGTCGACTATGGTCGGACGTAGGGCGAAGATCGGATCAAAACCCCCTCAAATTCTTTCGATAATCAACCGGCAGGGAACCCGATGCATACTCTCGGCAAGGTTTTGCTGTGGCTCAACGTCATCGGCGCAGTCGGTGCGACCGTGCTGACGACCAAATTATTCGAAGTGCGAAACTCGTGGGCCGAAAAAGTCGAGAAAGCTCAAGAGCAAGTCGCCACCAATGCGATCACGTTGGAGGCCAGCGAAAAGGAGTATCTGGGACTGCAAAGCCAACTCCACGATCTTTCCATCGGCTGGGGACGCACTTGGTTCCCCGTGCAGGTGAACATCAACCCGCAAGGTCAGATGGTGGCTCAGGTCGGTCGTCTGCAAGGATTGGGCACACCGGGAGCCGGCAACGACCCCAACGTGCCACTGCCAATCGTGCATGCATTCATGACGATAAACAACGGCACGGAGTCAAAGTACGTTGGCATCTTCCAAGCCGTGCAAGTCGACGACAATCAAGCACAGTTCGAACCGTTGTGGAACGTCGAAGCCGGTGACTTGAACGGTGTGCAACCCAGTGGCGAATGGCGGTTGCGGTCGGAAATCCCATCGCGTTTCACCAGTGAATTGACGCGACTGCGAACTGACCGGGCGACGGCAATTCGATCGTTGCAGGACAAGTCCCGTCAGTTGCAAGCCCAGACCGCTCAGGAAGCCGACGCCAGAACAATCTTGCAAAATCGGATCGATCAACTCGAAGGCAAAGACGACGATCCCGGCTTGGTGGCCATGTTGGCGAGCGAGGAAGACGAGCGAAATAAAGAATTGCTGGAACTCGATGCTATTCGTCGACAGATCAAAGACGCCGACGAAAAAATCGCCGAATTGATCGATGAACTGCAACAACTCGAACAGCAAGTTTCCGCGAATTCCGAAGCTGCGGACACCAACGAGTAGTCCGAGCCTCAACTTTTCACGCCGACGAATCTCGATAAAGAACGAAACGCCGTGAATGGATTCTCGCGGATACTCCGAATCTCACGTTGCTTTCTGATCGTGACGGCCGTGATGCTGTACGCCACGGTGACGCTGTGGTTTTTCGGTCGACATGCTGTAGGAGACGCGGTTGGTGGGCCGGTGGCTTACCTGTTCACTTGGGATATGTTCCCAAATTATCCGGCGTGGTCCGCGAGGCGTGTGGCTCTCGTCGAGACCGAAAGCGGGCGGTACTTCCAGATCTTGCCGACTCGGCATGAGCAGTTCCGTCGCGGGAGCCAACGCACCCATAGTCGGCTCGATCTTCCTCGTAACGACAATGCCCTACGTCAAGCTGCTGAAGTGGCATTGACGGAGTTTCGAGGTTTGCCGATCGCCGTCGACGATCCTCCGAGCTATGTGTTCTTGATCGAACAATTCTGGCCGGTGCGGTTCAATTTGCCAGATGATCTCTACGAGGCCGCTTACAACACCGAGAACCCACGACGAAAATCGTGGCGGATCGTCGATGAATCCGCGGTCGGTCCGAACGGGGAGTTGGAATGGCTGCCTCGTCCGTGACGAATTTCCTATTCGCGGTGGAAAGTCCACGTTCCTATGCGTTGATGCGGATCGGACTTGCAACCGTCTGGCTTTGGGAATTCTTTGGGAAGTGGCCGTTTGCGGTGGAACTGTATTCCGTCGCGGGGAATGTCACACGGTTTCCGGGATTTCCGGAAATCACCCTGTCAGCATCGAATACGGTGATGCTACACAGCTTGATGTTGGTTTCACTCGTAGCCGTCTTGATCGGTTGGTGGACGCGGTTGAATCTGGCACTTTCTGGGTTTCTGGTCCTTGGTTTTGCGTTTCAAGATGCGATTTCGACGCTCACGAAGTACACGGCCATCAGCACCCATTTGCTGATTTTGCTTGCGTTCACGCAATCTGGTGCGGTGTGGTCGGTTGATGCGTGGTTTCGACGACGGCATACATCGGCCGTGCCGCTCTCGCCGGTTTGGCCACGCCGATTGATGCAACTACTTGTGTGTAGTGTGTACTGGGGGGCAGCGATCACCAAAATTCGGCTCCCGGATTTTGCCACCGGCGATCTACTGGAGTTTTCGCTCCTCGATGATGCTTATGGCGGCACGTACTTCGGGCATTGGATTGCAACTCATCCGCAACTCCTGATCGTTGGCAGTTTGCTGACCGTCGTCTACGAAGTGCTGTTTCCGGTGCTCATTTGGATTCCCTGCATGCGGCGGGTGATGTTGTGCTGCGGGGTTCTGTTCCACGCGTCCCTTTGGGCGACAATGCACCTAGAGATCTTCTCGCCCTTGATGATGGTCGCGTTGCTAGCGTTCGTGGATGAACGAGATTTGAGGTGGTGGCGTTGGAAACGGATGGACCACGCTGCATGGGAATGGTCCGCACCGCGGACCCTGCGTGTGACCGCCGTTAGTCTCGTCGCTTATTTAATTGTCGTCGGTAGTGGCGTAGCGTGGGGATTCTATTGGCACAAAACGCATGATCGGTATGGCGTTTTTAGTGGATCGGAACCCAGCGAGTTCGTGGAGATCAGTGCGGATGATGCGATCACGATGATCGACGCCTTCGAACCGGATTACGCCGATTACGTGCACCGCGTGGAAGTCGGTCACCGGTTGGGGCATCGTCATGTGTTCGGCGATGAGACCACATTCACGATCGGCGAAGTTGTGACGATCATGGTGCGATTTGCCCAACCGCATCCGCAGTTTATTCTCGACTGGAAACTCGTCCCGCCTGCCGATGATGGGAAAACTCCCGATGAAACCATCGCCGCCCATTACTCCCGGCAAATTGATTCCACTCACGCCTACAGCAGTATTGGATTCAAGATGGAAGACGATTTTCGGCCTGGGCGGTATCTCATTCGCTTCACTGTTCGCGAACAATACACCGCCCCGGAACTGATCCGCGAGATTCCTTTCGAACTCGTTCCCCAATAAGCAATGTTCCAGAAGTCGGGTCCGCCATGCGAGCCCTGTTGGTCGCTACTTTTGCTCTTCTAACCACGCGTTGACGTTCTGTTCCAACACGTCGAGAGTGACGGCTCCGTTACGGAGGACGACGTCGTGGAATTCACGGACGTCGAAATCGTCGCCGAGCGTTTTCTCTGCTCTTTTGCGAAGTTCGCTGATCCGCAGTTCGCCGATCTTGTACGCCAACGCCTGACCGGGCCAGGCGATGTAACGGTCGACTTCATTGACGATATCGAGTTCCGTCTTCGCAGTGTTTTCTTTGAAGAGATCGATCGCGTCTTGGCGACTCCATTTCAGCGAGTGCATACCAGTGTCGACCACCAACCGAATCGCCCGCCACATTTCATAAGTGAGTTGGCCGAACCGTGAGTATGGGTCTTGGTAGAGTCCCATCTCGTAACCCAACTTCTCCCCGTACAACGCCCAACCTTCGACGAACGCCGTATACCCACCGTATCGACGAAACTCCGGCAACGCACCGCGTTCCATGGCGAGTGCAATCTGCAAGTGATGCCCCGGCACCGCTTCGTGCAGCGAAAGGGCTTCCATTTCGTAGGTCGGTCGTACTTCGGGTTTGTAGAGGTTCACAAAATACGTGCCCGGTCGACGACCATCGGCCGATGGCGGTCGGTAATACGCAGTTGTCGTATCGGGAGCGATATGAGCCGGGATCGCTTCGATTCCGTAAGGGATTCGCGGCAAATTTTTGAACAGCTTCGGCAACTCCGGATCGATGCGGCGACACACCGCTTGGTAGGCTTCCAACAATTCGTTTGGGGAATCGGTGTAAAACTTCTCGTCCGTGCGGAGATGCGTCAGGAATTCCGCAAACGTGCCCTTCCAACCGACTTCCTTAACGATCCTTTCCATCTCCCCACGAATCCGTTTCACCTCACTCAAACCGATATCATGAATCTCTTGCGGCGTCAGTTCGGTGGTCGTGAACTGTCGAGCACGTTGAGCGTAGAACTCTTGTCCTTGGGGGATCTGCCAAACTCCCACGCGGTCGAAACATGCCGGGAGATATTCATCGTTGAAGAACGTCAGCATCTTTTCATAAGCCGGAACGACAGCAGTACGGATCGCTGCCTGGGCTTGCGTGCGAAGTCGTTGTTGTTCGGCGGGCGGGATCGAATCCGGAAATTTGCGGAATGGTTTGTAGAACAGGCTTTTCGTCGGATCATCCACGATTTGCCGTTCGATCTGGTTGGGCACACGCTCCATCACGATCCGAGCATGTACGATTTTTAGCTCGATCCCGCGACGCATTAGCAGGATGGTTTGGTCCATGTAAGACAACATGGCATTCATCCGGGCGATCCAGTCTTCGTAGTCCTTGACGGTTTCGAAGCGGAGAGCATCGGCGGTTGAACCTGCGTCCTGGATGCCCTCACGTTGTGTGAGCGGCACAAGATGCCAGCGATACGGCCACGCGTCCACGCTGTCTTGGTATTCGCGTCGGAACAACCGATAATTGATGCGATCGTCGGCTGAGAGCTTACTCGGGTCGATCGTTTTTAGTCGTTCGAGAACCGAGACTTCGTACTTGTGGTACTCTTCAAGCGACTCTAGCGAAACGTCTCGCCATTGATCGTTGTATCGCAGGTCGCCCAGGTCGGAGGCGAACGTAGGAAACTCACGCAGCGTGCGTTCCCAAGTTTCCTCGAAGAGTGCGTGCAGTTTGCTGGTTTCGGCAGGATCATCCGCAAAGCTGATGCCGGCGTGCAACAGCATGCCGCAAATCGCCATCATCACGAATTTGATTTTCAGCACAGTGGTCGTCTCGTCTCGAGTGGAACGGAATGGATCTGCAGACTAGGATACTGCAACGGTCAGCACGTCGCGAATGTGACTTTCAAAAAAGATGCCGGATCGAACCGGAAGGCGAACCCCCTCATGATCGAAGTTTGCAACGTCACACGAGTTCATCATCGCGGCGATACCGAGGTTCCGGCCCTCCGCGGATTGAGTTGCGAGATCGAAGCCGGATCGTTCACGTTTATCGTGGGACCGTCCGGCAGCGGGAAGAGCACATTGTTGTATCTGCTCGGAGCGCTCGACGAACCAACTTCTGGCGACATTCGCGTCCGGGGCCGATTGCTCTCTGAGATGACACCTGCCGAACGTGACGAGTACCGTCGCACGGAAGTCGGGTTTATTTTTCAGAGTTTCAACCTGATGAAAACGATGGACGCAGTCGAGAACGTGCTCATGCCGTTCTTGCCCGGGGGCATTTCTGCGGATCTCCGGCGTCGGGCTCAGGATTTATTGGAGCAAGTCGGGCTGGGACATCGACTCGATCACACACCGAATCAGCTCTCTGGCGGCGAACAGCAACGTGTCGCGATTGCCCGGGCCTTGCTGAAAGACCCGCAAATCGTGCTCGCCGATGAACCGACCGGCGAACTCGACAGCCAAACCGGAGCGGAGATTTTCGGCTACCTGCGGAAACTTCACCGAGACAAACAAGCGACCGTCGTCGTGGTGACTCACGATCAACGCTATATCGAAGACGGCGACAATGTGCTCCGCGTTCGTGACGGCGAAATTGATACAGAAGCGGAAAAACCAGTCGAAACAGCCTAGAATCGTCGCGTTTTTGTTCATTTGTTCAGTTTTTGTCGCTCGACTTGTGACGAAAAGCCGTATAATGGGAGACCATGCGGCTGGAGCAATTGATCGAGCATTTTGAAACCTCCCCGGCAGTCCGTCTGCTCCGCGCTCAGAATGCGCCGTATGTGCTGCAGTTCTTGTTCGATCAATTTCGGAGCGAAAGTCGGATTGTGATTCCGCATTCCGAGTTGATCGCGGGCCTGCGAAGTTTTCAGGAGTCTATCCCGGATGCCTTCGCCGACAAGGCCGAGACCTACCTGGCCGATTGGTGCTCGAACGAAAAACGCTGGTTGCGACGGACGCTAGATTTCGACCGCTCCGAACCGTTCTATCAACTCACGCCAGTCACCGAAGCCGTGTTCGAGTTCCTCGAACGCACGCTAGAAACGGGCGGAAATTTCGTCGGACCGGAAACACGGTTGACGCATATCGTCGAGACCTTGGAAGAATTGGTCGTTGGTTCGTCGCCCGATCCGACGGTTCACATTCAGCATTTGGAAGCCGAGCGAGACCGCATCGACGAACAAATTCGGTTTCTCAAGACCGCCGGTCAACCCGTCGAATGGTCGGAAAACCGGATTCGCGAGCAGTTTAGTTGGGCAGTCAATGTGTTCAAGGAACTTCAACGGGATTTTCGCGTGGTTGAGGAGCGGTTCCGCGAAATTGCCCGCGATGTCCAACAACGGCAAATCCAGGGCTGGGGCTCGCGTAGTGGCATTCTCGAAGACGCCCTCGCCGCCGAAGATTCCCTGCGAGAAAACGAGCATGGCGCGAGTTTCTTCGCGTTTTTTCGGCTGATTCAATCGCCGGACCAACAGGAACGCTTACGGTCTTTAGTCCAGCAGTTGGAACGCGTACCAGGTTTGGCGGACGAGAAAGACAACGTCGAAACCTTGCGACATATTGTGCCAGTGTTGTTGGCCGAGGCGAACCAGGTCATGCAAACCGAACGCCGATTGTCTGCCAGTTTGCGGCGATTGCTTGATCAACGTCGTGGTCGCGAACATCAGCAACTCACCGAGTTGTTGCAAGAGATCAAAGGGTTGGTTGTCGAGTTGAAATCTGAGTCGCTTAAAGACGATTTCTACCTGGAAATCGATGAAACGATTCCGCTGAACTCACCGACAAGTCGCACATTTTGGACTCCGCCGCCGACGTTCGAAGCGGTGGACCTGGTCGATTCCGTACTCGACACCCAAGCCGTGCAGCAGCAATTCGAATCATTCACGCGGATGCAACGTATCGACTTTGCTTCGATGCGGGAAACGATCCGCAAAACCGTACACGAAGACGGACCAACCACATTGGCCGATTTGTTGATCGAACATCCCCCCACCGGTGGCGTGTTGGATGTGTTGGCATACCTGCAAATTGCAAACGATGATGGGCACACGATCGCTTCGGAGCGTTCCGAAGACGTTGTCATTCAGTTGCCGGAAATCGATCGTCCCGTGCGGATCACATTACCGGAAGTGACCTTCGTTGACCAAAAGGGAGTTTAATGCACCCGGAAATCGAACTCCCCGCGTACCGTGATTGGAACTTGGCTGCCGCGAAACTATTGCAGGGGCCAGTGTATCACGACGACCTGCCCGCCTGGGACGCCCTACTCCGCTTTCAAACGCCGCTGCAGAATTATCTCATTGCCTTGGGACTGCGGTTGGTTGTGAATGAGGCCGAGGGTTTCGCGTTCGTGCGACAATGGGAAGCGGAAGATGACGGCGAACTCCCGTCGGGTTACGAGAACCTGCCGAAACTCTTTCGGCGAACGCGACTCAGTTACGATGCCACGCTGCTGTGTGTCATTCTCCGGGACGAATTACGCCGGTTGGAAATCGAAGACTTGGACGGCGATCGTTGCCTGATTTCAACGGATCGACTGTTCGAAATCTGGAAGTCGTTTTCTACGCATGAAGCGGACGAAGTGCGGTTGTCACGGTCGCTCGAAACATCGTTGTCGCGGTTGGAAGACCTCAAGTTCATTCGCCGCCTGGATAAGGATGCGAACGAATGGGAAATTCGGCGGATTCTCAAGGCCCGATTGTCCGTGGCGGAACTCGAAAAACTGAAAGCGCGCTTGCTCGCAGTTCAAGATCAGAAGGAAATCGAACACGATCATGATGAAGACTAAAGACGTCACACCACCGGTCGGCACACAGGTCGGGTTTCGATTGCACCACCTTGAACTCACGAACTGGGGGACGTTCGACAGTGCCTCCCCGAGCAGTCGCGGCTTGGTTTACCGCATTGAACCCGATGGGCAGACGGGCTTGTTAATCGGTGCGAACGGTTCCGGGAAATCGACGCTGGTCGATGCCCTGCTGACGTTGTTGGTGCGTCCCGCGGTTCGGAATTACAACGTCGCCGCAGGTGCGAAGAAACGCGAACGCGACGAACGCACTTACATTCGAGGCGCATTCGATCGCCGTAGCCGGAGCGAAGACGGTCGCAGCGACGTGCAATTCCTCCGGCCCGACGGCAAACACTACTCCGTGCTGCTGGCATGCTTTCGCAACGAGCAATCCGATCGAACCATCACCATTGCTCAGGTCATGCACCTAAATGCCGAAGGGCGAGTTGACAAGGTCTACTGTTTTAGCGAGGAGGAACGCTCGATCACCCAAGATTGCTCCGGCTTGAAATCGAGCGGAAAGAAATTGCCGTTGCAGTTGCAAGAACGCGGATTTCGCACGACGCGGAATTTCAACGAGTACCAGCGGTGGTTTCAAAAAGCGACCGGCATCCAACCGAAGGCGATGGACACGTTTAACCAAACGGTCGCTGTCAAAGACATCGAACGTCTGAACGATTTCATCCGCAACCACATGCTCGAACCGTCGTTGCATGGCGAAGAGATCGATAAACTGCTCACACACTATGACCTGCTCGATCAAACGCACCAAAGTTTGCTGCGTGTTCGGCAACAAGCGGAATTGTTGGAACCGATCGAAGAACAAGGTGCGAAGTGGCGGCGACACACGCAGCAACTTCACGACTTGCAGGAGATGATCGACGCTTCGGATTTCTTCTTCCTTCAGAAGACGATCGAGATCTTCGAACCGGCCGCGAGTGACCGTCAGCGAGAACTCGAATCGCTCCAAACGCAGAAGACCAAGTTGGCGCAGTCGATTCGTGATGTGCAAGACGATGCCCGGCGATTGCACAATCAAATCGAAAATGCCGGCAGTGACCGACTGCGTGAGATCCCGTTTCTCGTGCGTTCGCATCGACTGCAAGCCGATCGGGTTCGGGAAGCGAATCAAAAGTTCCAAGAGTCCCTGCAGCGGATCGGCGTGGTCGAACCGATTACCGATGCCCAGCAATGGAGTGATATTCGACAACAACTTCCCGAGCTCAAATCTGAGACCGAACGCCAGTTGTCGCAATCGAATGCCGAGTACGAACGGCTGGTGCTCGAACGGGCCGGCATTCGTCGCCAAATGTCCGAGATGCAAACCGAACTCTCGGGGATGGAAAGTCGGCGAGAGAATTTGCCGATCGGTCTGGTCGAACTTCGACAACGCATCTGCGACGATCTTGGCCTGCCGGTTGACGAACTTCGTTTCGCGGGCGAGTTGATGCGTGTCGATGAAGACGAATCAGGTTGGGAAGCTAGCATCGAACTTGTGCTACGAAGTTTTGCATTGAGTCTGCTGGTGCCCGATCGGCTGTATCGCACGGTGAGCACATACATTAATCAGAATCGGCTCATTAACTCGGCCGGAGCCGGGCAACGATTGGTTTATCTGCGAGTCAATCCCACGCGTGACATGAACGCCGAACGGGTGCCCCACGCGAAATCGCTGATTCGCAAACTCCAATTCCGCGATGGCCATGCTCTTTCACCGTGGTTGAAAGCCGAACTGAAGAGCCGCTTCGATTACCGCTGCTGCGACTCCATCGACGAATTCCAAGCGACAACCGGATTGGCCGTCACGCAGGATCGGCACATCAAATCCGGATCGGTCCGCCATTCCAAAGACGACCGCAACTGGTCCGTCGATCGGCAACGCTTTGTGCTCGGTTGGGACAACCGCGAGAAGCGAACATCGTTGACGGGCAGTCTCGATCGACTCGTTTCGCAAGAGCACGACTTGAACCGTCAAATCGCGGACATCGAATCGCAACGGACGAGTGATCGTTTGACGTTGGCGGCTCTCGCCGAGTTGGCGAACATTCCCGATTTTCAGTCCATCGATCCGACGTCACACGACGATGCGATCGCGAAGTTGGAAGCCGAACGCGAGTCGCTCGAAAGCGGCAGTCATGAAGTGCGATTGTTGCGAGACCGGCTGCAAGAACTGGAAGACCGGGAACAATCGCTCACGCAGCAACGCGATTCGTTGAACGTGCGGGAAGGCGAGTTGTCGCTGGAACGGCGTCAAGCCGATCAACTGATCGGGAACGCGCGTCGTCGGCTCAAGTCGCAAGACGAATCATCCGTTTCTCGAACGGCTCTGGCTCACCTCGCCGAGGAAGTCGAAGCCGATCCGTTGACCGTGGAGAACTTCTTCGATCGTCGCGACGAGGTGCAGAAACTTCAGTTGGCTAACCAGCAGGAACTGCAAGAGGAACTCGAACCGATCCATGACGAATTAGTGCGGATGATGGCTCGTTATCTCGCCAAGTTCCCGCAGGAACGGGCCGATTTGCAACCGTCGGCCAGGTATTTGGATCGGTTCGTCGATTTGCTGACATCGATTCGCGAGGAAGATTTGCCGCGGCATGAGGAACGCTTCCGTGGCCGACTCAACGACAAAGTGACTCGCGAGATCAGTCAACTCAGCGCGAGTTTGCAGCTGGAACGCTCGTCGATCGAGAGCAAAATCAGTTTGCTAAATCAATCTCTTCGCGAGTTGGAATACCGCGCCGGCACACATATGCAATTGGAGATGCGGAGTGTCCGTGATCCGGAAATCGTGGAATTCCAACAGACTCTCGCCGCCTGTTTGACGGATGCCTTTGATAACGATGCGGACGCCAACGAACGCCGGTTTTTGAAGATCAAGGAATTGATTTCCCGCTTACGTGAGGAAGACCGTTGGCGGAACAAAGTGATCGATGTTCGTCGTTGGTTCGATTTTGCTGCACGAGAAATTGAGACGGAATCTGGCGCGGAGCGAAGCTACTACGAAGACAGCACCGGTCAATCGGGCGGTGAGAAAGCCAAACTTGCCTTTACGATTTTGGTGGCCTCGATCGCGTATCAGTACAACATCGATCCGTCGGCGAAAACTAGCGATCGGTTCCACTTCGTGGTGGTCGACGAAATGTTCTCCAAAGTGGACGACAGGTATTCACAGTATGCGTTGAATCTGTTCGAGCGGTTTGGCTTGCAACTTCTCATCGTCGCTCCGCTCGATGCCAAGGCTCGCGTAACAGATGGATTCGTGAGTCGTTATTTCTTGGTCACGAAGGACGAGTCGAGTCACTCGCGAATTCACGCAATGACGGCTACCGAATTCAATTCCCAAGTGCAACGTGACTCGAGCGAACCCGCAACGCCATCCGCCATCGAACGGTTGCGGCGTCGCCCTCGATAAACCATCTTGCCGATCATGCGACGCACACTTGAGGTCTGGTCTACAGGGGCGATACGATAGCCATAACCAGTCTTCCATTCTGCGGGAACTTCGCATGCGTCTGTTCTGGCTTCCGTTATTTTTTCTGACATTTTCCATTCCGGGCGGTTTCTTGGCCGCTCAGGATGACTCACCGCCCGCGACAAACGCCGACGGCGAAAACGAGAAAACTGCTGACGACGAGGAAGACGAAGAGAAACTGCCGCGTTACAGCGAGATGAAATTGCCGACGGCGGCTGAGTTTCTTTCGGAATCGCCGCAAGATTGGGTGCGACTGCAGACCGATGAGGTCATCGTGTCGGAACCGATTTATCCGCGACCGGATACGATCGAGGAGTTGAAACGCCAGCAGGAAAAGATCAAACAGGAGCGAGTCCGCAGCAAAGAGGAACGGGCCGACCGTGCTAAACGGTTAGAGGAACTCGAGTATGTGACGATCATCCTGCCGGATGGCGGTGAAGATCCGGAGTTTCGTTTGCACCCGCGACACATCCAAGAAATCATCCATCACGAAGATCTCGTGCTGCGACGCATTGACCGCTTGATCGAGGAGAAAAACAGCAAAGACGCGTACAATTTGCTGGCGCATCTTGATCGACGTGATCCGAATTGGACGGGCTTGCAGCGACGGCATGATGGCGTGCTTTTGTTGGAAGCCAAGTTAAAGTATGAAGCCGGCGAACCGGAGTTGGCGTTGGTCTATTTGGAAGAGTTGTTCGACCGCGACCCTCGGTTCCCGAACCTGAAAGAGCAACTCGGTGAGGCAACCGAGAGTCTGGTCAAGTCTGCTGTCGACGAACAGAACTTCCGCAAGGCTCGTCATTACGTAGGGCGGTTGCATCGACTGAATTCGGAACATCCGGTGGTGAAACAGTGGGAAGCAGATCTCGAACGGCAAACGCTCGAAAAGTTTCCTGCAATCGAAGAGAAGCAGAAATCCGGTGATTTTTCCGCAGCCGTCACGCTCGCGGAAGAGGCCGCGCAGATTTGGCCACGCACGCCAGGTTTGCCGGCGTTGTACAGCAACTTGCAATCGCGTTGGCAACGACTGTCTGTCGGCGTTCGGCAACTTCCAGGCGAGTCGCCACACTACTTCCTTCCCACGCAAGCCGACCGTCGCGTGAACTATCTTTCCCGCCTCACGCTGTTCGAGATCGGCCGATTTCAAGAGCAACCGCAGTACCGCACACGGTTCTTCGAGGAATGGGAACCGACGGACTTGGGACGACGGATCGCGTTTCGGTTGCGTCCGCAAATGGCATCGTGGGAGAGTCGGGAAGCAGTGACCGCGCCGCGGTTGGCCGACGCCATCGGTCGTCGACTTAATCCCCTTTCGGCGGCATATGATGAACGACTCGCGGACTATGTCGACTCGATTCGCGTCCGCTCGCCGTTGGAATTCGAAATCGCGTTGGCCCGGGTTCCGCTACGGATCGAGTCGTTGTTTCACTTTCCACTTCCTGCAAGTTCCATCGACAACGAACGCGAGTTTATCGCTCGGCGGTTCGTGGAAGTCGAACGGACCGCCGATATGGTGCGTTACCAACGCGCAGTTCCGCAGACGGATTTGCCGGCCGACGCGTATCGTTTGGCGGAAATCGTGGAGACGAAATACGAAGACGAAAACGAAGCCGTCCGTGATTTGGTCCGCGGGCAATTGTCTTTGCTCGCACCCACTCGACATCAAGATTTGAATCGGCTCAATGCCACCAGCGACTTTGTGGTTGTTCCGATGGCATTGCCGGTAACGCATGTATTGCAGTTCAATCCGCTGAGTGAACCACTTCGTCGACGTGAACTTCGCCGAGCGTTGGCCTACGCGATCGGACGGCCGCAGATCCTGCGTGATGTGTTCCTCACGGGCGATACGGCTGAACATGGACGGGTGGTCTCGGCTCCATTTCCTTCGAGCCATGCGGCTTACAATTCGTTGGTCGATCCGCGGACGCAAGACCTCACGCTGGCGGTGGCACTTCGGTTGGCCGCCAAGAAAGCGATGAAAGAAGAACTGCCCAAACTCAGAATGCTCTGCGAACCCGACCCGAACATCCGCAAAGCCGCCGAATTGTTGGTGGCCGACTGGAAACGGACGGGAATCGAAATTGAATTGATCGACGACCCCACGAAACCCGTTCGTAAGGACTCGCTCGATTGGGACATCGTCTACCGCACCGCGAGCATGGCCGACCCGTTAACGGAACTGTGGCCGTTCGTAACCCTCGATGATCACGTTCGCGTGTCGTCATTGAAGCATCTTCCCGACTGGTTGCGTCGCGAGTTTTTGGAACTCGATACCGTCTCCGATCGCCAAACGGCTTTGGGGCGTTTGCGACGGATGCATCGGTTGTTGCAATCGGAAGTGCAACTGATTCCATTATGGGAAATCGACGAATTTCTGACCTTCCGTCGCGACGTGCAAGGCTTCGCTGCCGAGCCTGTCACGCCGTACCAGAACATCGAACAATGGACTGTCCGCCGTAAACTTCCGGCCGCTTGGCCCGATTGATGACTTCAAAACCCTCGAAACAAAACTCCATGCTGAAAATCTCGCAGACGCTGGTTTCATTCCTAGGTTTGATGGCGTTTTGTGCTGCGCGGCCGGTGGTCGGTGCGGATAATGACCGCCTTGAATGCACGCCTTACACCGCTCAGATCGATGTGTTTTTTGCAGCATCGCGTGATTTGGCTCCATCGGTGTCTGCACAGATCCTTGCGGAACTTCAAACGCGGCTCGACGAAAACGTGGGAGCGGCGTGGTCGGCGGATGTCTCTAGTAGGAACTTGCCAACGTTGGCAAATCGTTCGGGTTTGCAGCGGCTTAGTCCGGCGGCGGTGATGTCGATGGAGGACGCTGTTGACGAAGATATGTTCGCGAAGCGATTCCTCGTAGGCATTGCACCGGCGAACGCGGGCTGGGAAGTCTGCGTCCGCGAGTGGGATGCGTTGTCCCAAACGCTGGGGCCGCTCGCAACGGCATCGGTTCGCGATCCGACGGCATGTCCATCGGTCGTTTATGATCTTCTGGGTGACGTGTTCCGTCCGATTGTCGAATTGGGTGACGTGGATTTGGGCACACGCTCCGTGGCTTTCACCTTGAAAGCGGGAGCCTTTGCACCGGTGAACCTCTTCAATGATGCCGACGCTGATCCATTGCACGCCCAAGTTCATGCAGACGATGTGATTCTGCCATTCATTCAATACCGGAACCGTGATGGTTCGTTGCGGAAGAATCAGTTCTTGCCTTGGACTTATCTGGTCGTAGATAACGTCGAACGTGGCCGCGGGATGAGTCACTTCGTCTCGGGAATTCGGGTGCCGCTCGGAAGTGCGCAGAGCAAACGTGTTCGCACGTTTGGATTGGCGGTCAAGCCGTTGTTCCCGAAATCGGAGTTGCAACTTCGACTGCGACGAAACCCGGATCGCCGGTTAGCCGCCCACGATGTGACCATCGCGACGTCCGCTCGGTTAGCCGACGAACCGGAAACAAAGCTGGGCGATCTGTTTACCGATCGAAATGGCGTCGTTGAAATCCCCGTCTATCAAGCATCACAGATTGTGTGGATTTACATCAAGAGCGGTCAACAACTCCTGGCGAAACTTCCCTACGCTCCCGGACTTGAAGAATTTGCCACCGTCGATCTGCCGGACGATGGCGTGCGGTTGGAGGTCGAAGGTGATATCGATCAACTCAAAAGTCGGTTGGTCGATGTCGTTGCACGACGAGCCGCTGCCACGATCCGAGCACGAGCGCTGGCCAAGGCGAACAATTGGAAGGGCGTTGATCGCGAGTTGAAGACGCTGAAGGAACTTCCCACCCGGGCCGACTTGCAAAGCGACCTCACGCAAATTCGCCTGCCGCGATTGGAACGTGCTCGCAAGCAGAAGAACAACGTGGCCGTCCGCAAAATCCAATCGCAATGCGACGAAATTAGCTTGTTGATCGATCGCTATCTCGATCCGCAGAAGATTAGAGAGTTCGAAGAAGAAATTGGCGGGTTGCGACCTTAGCAATTTGAACGCACCGGTCGATTGACGGCGGTGTGAAGCGGGACGCGATTTGTTATTCTCGGTGCTTGATTCTTTCATCGCGCCGGAGAGTATCTTCATGAATTCGCGTTTTTTTCGTCGGTTGTTTTTCCTGGTTGGAGTTGGTCTGAGTCTGACGCGGTTGGCCATTGCGCAGTCGCCGGAGTTGATCGCACCGACGGATCCGCTGACGCCTGCAGAACAACGTGCGAAATTTCATTTGCCGCCCGGTTTTGAGATTCAACTTGTCGCGAGTGAACCGACGATCGGGCAGCCGATGAATCTCAACTTCGATGCGGCTGGCCGATTATGGGTGACGCATTCGGTAGAATACCCCTACCCTGTCGAAACGCCTGGGGTCGAGCCACGTGACGCCCGCTTTGGCAAACCCGGAACACCGCCGCCACGTGATCGCCTGACAATCTTTTTCGAAATCGGTGCCGACGGAACCCCAGCGGAGTCGCGAGATTTTGTTACCGAACTTAACATTCCAATCGGGAATGTGCCCGTCGATGACGGTGCAATTCTATTTAGCATTCCGAACATTTGGTTTTGTCCAGACGCGGATCATAACCTTCAAGCCGACGCACGGAAGAAACTCTACGGGCAGTTTGGGAACGTCGACACGCATGGGATGGCGAATAGTTTCACACGCTGGATCGATGGTTGGATTTATGGTTGCCATGGGTTTCGGAATACGTCGAAAATTACCGACGGCGAAGGCCGTGTGACCGAAATGAATTCCGGCAACACGTACCGGTTTCGCGAAGATGGCTCGCGATTCGAGCAGTGGACTTGGGGGCAAGTGAACCCGTTCGGTCTCACCTTCGACGAATTCGGCAACATCTACACCGCCGATTGCCACTCGAAACCGCTCACGCAGTTGATTCGAGGCGCATACTATTCCAGCTTTGGCAAACCGCATGATGGCCTGGGTTTTGGGCCGGATATGATCAACCACAATCACGGTTCGACTGGCATTTGTGGACCGGCGTTTTATGCGGCGGATCATTTCCCCGAAGACTATCGGCAAAATCTGTTTCTGTGCAATCCGGTAACGGGACGAGTCCACCGCGACAAGTTGAAGTGGCACGGATCGACGCCCGAAGTCGACACACAACCCGATTTCATCACCTGCGATGACCCGTGGTTCCGCCCGGTGGATTGCCAAGTGGGGCCGGACGGTGCGTTGTACGTGGCTGACTTCTACAACGCGATCATCGGGCATTACGAAGTGCCGCTGAATAACCCTCGTCGAGACCGTACACATGGCCGCGTTTGGCGAATCGTGTACACGGGAAGCGATTCGTCGTCGGTCACGCAAAACGTCGATTTGACGAAGAAATCGCTCCCTGAGCTTTGGGACGAGTTGGCCGGTGCGAACCTGGTCCAACGCATGCTCGCAACGAATCTGATCGTCGACCACCACGCTGATGACACGGTAGCGTTCGTGCAAGAACATGTTCTCACTGCGGAGTCACCGGTGCAGCGGGCACACGCGGCGTGGATTTTATTTCGTCTCGATGGATTGACCCCCGAGATCCAATCGCGATTGATGGATGATGCCTCACCGATCGTGCGGACGCACATCATGCGGATTTGCGGCGAGCGAGACGTCTTGCCGACTGCGGTGCGGAGCGAATTATGCGGACGGGTGTTGTCTGACGACAATCCACAAGTTCGCAGAGCGGCCGCGGAAACACTGGGACGTCGTCCGGACCTGGCTAACGTCGAGGGGCTTCAGTCGGCATTATCTCAAGCCAATCCCGATGACACGCATTTGGTACACACGTTGCGGATTGCCTTGCGAAATCAGCTCCGGACAGATGCGATCTGCATTGCATTGGCCCAACAGCCGATGACAGACGACGATTCCACGCTCGCCGAGTTGTGTCTCGCCGTGCCAACGGAACCAGCAACACGATTGATTGCTAAGAACTTGCGAGAGGCTGAGGAGTCAAAACTTGATTTGACAGCTGCGCTTCAGCACATCGCGCGACACGGCACGCTCGAAACGCTGACAAGTTTGCAGCCGGTAATTCAACAGCGGTTTGCAGGTTCGCCCGACAAACAGTACGAGCAACTGATCGCAATGCACAATGGGTTGCGGAATTCGGGGCGTGAGGCGGATGGTCGGTTGCGTGGCTGGGGGTTGGAATTGGCCAAGTCAGCGTTGCAACAGCCGCCGCGAATAACCTGGCGACAACTTCCGCCGACAGACGGGCAATCGAGTTGGCCGTTGGGGCAGCGTCCATCCGCCGATGGTCAACAGGCGACGCTGTTGAGTAGTTTTCCGTTGGGGGAACAATACACCGGTCGTGTGATTTCGGATGTGTTCCCAATGCCCGCGTTGTTCGAGTTCTTTGTAGCGGGGCATCATGGGCATCCTAGTCAAAAAGCTCATGAGAAAAACTTCGTGCAGCTGCGTGATGCCCAGACAGATGCCGTCCTGGCGAAAGCGTTTCCTCCGCGTAACGATACCGCTCAGAAAGTCACGTGGACATTGCCGAAGTCGCAGGGAAAACCGGTTTATCTGGAAATCGTTGATGGTGATAACGCAGCGGCTTACGCGTGGTTGGCGGTCGGACGGTTTTCAGTGGAGTCGCTGAACCCGACAGGGGCCGGAGCCGCCGTTTCTGTGGCTGAGTTAACCCAACGATTTCGTCTTCAAGAACTGTTGCCCGAAGCCAAAACGATTCTTCACGACACATCCCGGGCGACCGTGGAGCGAACCCGAGCGGCTCGCGTTCAACTGGCGTTGCGTCCGGATGCCCGCTGGTCAACCCTGCTGGCGATCGTCGAAAGTCCACAGACTACCGACGAAATCCGCAGTGAGATCCTCGACCAGTTCCCGATCGCCGACGACGTTCAACCCGCTCCTGATGCGGTGAAGAAATTGCTGTCCCGGTCAATGCAATTAGCGTCCAGCTCGGAACAACGGGAACTTGCCGAATCACTCACAGCAGATGCCGCCGGTACCGAGACACTCTTGGACCTGATTGCCGACGGACGGGCTTCGCCTCGGCTGTTAGTGCGGCCGGAAGTTCGGCAGAAAATCGTGGCCCGCAACAATCCCGAGTGGACGAAGCGATTAGAAACACTGACTGAACGTGTTGCTCCGGAAGACGAACGACTCGCCGGAGTCATCGCAGAACGGACACGCGGTTTCCAAAGTGCCTCGCCGGATATCAGACACGGGGCCGAGATTTTCAAAAAGAACTGTGCAGCCTGTCACCGAATCGGTCAGGAAGGGGCGTTGATCGGTCCGCAATTGGATGGTGTCGGAATTCGTGGTGTGGGTCGGATTCTGGAAGACATTCTCGATCCGAATCGCAACGTCGATGCCGCCTTCCGTAGTGAAACGCTGGCCCTGGAATCAGGGCAAGTTCGCACTGGTTTATTCCGCCGTGCAGAGGATTCAACGCTCATTTTTGCCGATAACAAGGGCAAGGAGTTCACCGTCGCGGAATCCGAGATACTGGAACGCGTGCGGTCGCAACTTTCCTTAATGCCCAGTAACTGGGAGGAAACATTGACTCCTGCGGATCTCAATGATCTGATAGGATATCTCTTGGAACAACGGACTAAGTAAACGGATTGCGAACGGTCGACGACTTTCCACGAACACCTGAACGGTTCTCGTACGATGGCAACTTCTGGCGACACTCAAAAAATCGAACAGCTGCTCGTTCAGAAGTACGGCTATTCGACGACTCTCGCAACTGAAGCCGCTCAACGAGCCGGTAAGGCCTTAGAGCGTCGGCCGGAAGATCACGTTGCAACTGCGACGAAAAATCCTCCAGCCAGTCGTCCCCTACCGAGCATTGCGGACGAAGACGATACCCCCACGCTTGCCGCCGTGCCGGAACATCCCTCGGGAGGACGATCGGGAACGGAGCATCAAGCGGCGACGATTGTGGCCCTGCTCCGCGAGAAGTATGGGTATCCGGCAGAATGGGCAATGCCGGCCGCCTGGCGAGCAAAGGCGGCATTGCAATTAGTCGCCAAGAAAGAAGCAGAGCAAACCACCGATACCAAGAAACCCGTTCAGGAGAAAGTCATCCCGAAAGGCCCTGTGCTGACGCCTAAAGTACCAACGAAGGCATCGACGAAAGAACCTCGTTCGACAGCGGCCAATCCCAAAGCAACTGCTGGTGCAAAGGCCTCAACGCCCAAGCCGACGCCGAAAACGTCCGACTCGAAACCCGCCGGTCGGATTTTACTCATCGCGTGTCCGCGGTGCGGATTTCCGTTGAAACTTCCTGAGTCGATGTTCGAACAAATGAAAGGGCGCAAAGCGCGTTGCCCCGAATGCGAAGTGAAATTTCTGCTCCCAGAAACGCTCGGGTGACAGCCGTGAGAGGCCGATTTCCGCAAAACGGTTCTGGCAGGAAACGGATGCGGCATGATACGACGTGATTGTGGTTCCGAATGGTTGTTGATTTCACAAATTGACCACGCCCGGTTGGCCGAGACCTTGGCAAGTTCGTGGGGAAACTCGCAAGTTCCCCGTCTGCCGGAACCGGTCGAACTCATTCCCGCAGTTCGTGATCACGATGAGGGCTGGTTGGACTGGGAACAGTCACCCACTGTCGATGAAGCGACCGGTCGCCCGCTCAACTTCACCGAAATGCCGATGGAAGTGTCGACGCGTATCTGGGAAAAAAGCATCTCGATTTGCCGATCCGGTCGGCAGTCGATGGTGCCCGCATTGCAGGAATTCGAGCAGTATTTGCAAGGTCGTGGCATGCGAATGACGCATGAACGCACCATCGTTGCAGAAGAGGTTTTTTCAACGCATGAGGCATTCGATGAAGAATCGATCCTCGAATGTCTTCCAATGCGGGATGATGCGAGACGGGTTTCTCGTGCGACGGTGTTCCGAACAATTGGACTCATGCGGGAAGCTGGTCTGATCGAACGTGTGGTCTTGGGACGGCGGGCGAAAGCGTATCGCCAAACGCATAGTCTCGACCAAGGTTCTCTCTGGGGCGGATTGTGGGTGAGTCGACATTTTACGGCTCTCGCGGAATCGGCCATGGAACACCGCAAAGACGATCCAGCCGAGTTGTCCGCCGCAACGAAGTTCCGAAATCGCCAACTCGAATGGCAACACCGTTGGCGTGAAGAACTCGGACATGACGAGTGGCGAAGCGAGATCGAAGACGTGGGATTCCGTTGGCTGCAAATCTTCGACCGGCTCAGTTTGCTACTTTGCATGGGCAGTCTGAAGAAAACAACGGAACTGTCGCTGCCGGATGGCAACTCGTTCCATATGACCCCGCTGCGTGAATTCGAGTTTGCGTTTTCGCCGTATCCCTTCGAAGGTGATTCACTCCCCGTTTCGGTTTCGGCTCGACGGATCCGTGCGGACCGCTATACCAGTCAAGAAATCCGCGATGTGCTTCGGAAAACGTCCGTCGAACAGCTCGAATGGCAACTTGTGCGGTGGTAGCTTGGCCGAACAATGAGTTTTTCGCGTCGAAGTCCAACCAAACGCGGTTCCCCGCTTGACAAGGTTTCGCAAGTCGAAAACAATCCGGCTCGCAATTGAGTGGGCTTTTCACCTACGATTTCGCGGGATGTCATTGAGAGTTTCTTGACTCGTCATCCTGCCGAACAACATTGCGACTTGCACCGAGTTTTTAAGCAACACGAGGAAGCATCATGAGTGGACCAATTATTCGCGTTGGCGCGAATCCTGAATTTTCTGAAGGCTGGGATCGGATTTTCGGCGGCGAGAAACCGAAGACCAAGTCGACTGCCAAGAAGTCGAAGAAGAAAACCACCGCGAAAAAGTCGACCAAGAAGAAAGCTAACGATTCGAAAAAGGCGGCCCCGAAAGCAAAGGCCAAATCCGCCAGCCCAAAGAAATCAGCGAGCACGAAAAAAGCCGCTAGTGCCAAGAAAGCGGCTACCCCCAAGAAATCCACAACCGCAAAGAAAACCGCGAAGAAAAAGACCACCGGCAAGAAGTCCACCGGCAAAAAAGCGAAGAAGAAGTAATCGGCGGTTGTTCCCCGAGGGCCGTCACGCGGACCTTGATCAACTCTCTTTCGGGAACGACTTGCCATGGCGGACTCTGTCGCGAACGAGCAGACACATCCCCATCATCGGGGTCTGACGTGGATCGTTGGGCTCACGATTTGGGCTAGTTTCTTCGCTGTGTCTGCGTGGCGTTCGCCGGTACCATCGGTGAACGAACCGCACTATTTAGCCCGTGCCAAACATTTTTGGCAACCAGAGTTCGCCCCACACGACTTCTTTCTGAATTCGAGTGAAACACACTACGTGTTTTACCTCACGGTCGGATGGTTGACGAAATTCGCGTCATTCGAGTTGGCCGCGTGGGTGGGGCGTTGCGTTGCTCTCGGTTTGCTCGCTTTTGGGTGGACTGTCCTATCTCGCAGTTTGGGGCTCCTTCGCTGGACCCCGCTTTATGCGGCTTGGTTGTTTTTGGCGATGCAGTCCGTTGGCAACTTCTCGGGCGAGTGGGTTGTCGGTGGGGTTGAAGGCAAAGTCTTCAGCTATGGTTTGCTCTTTGCCGGGATCGGTTACTGGTTGAATTTCCGACCATTGCGGTCGGCTGTCTGTCTGGGCCTGGCGATTAGCTTTCATCCGATTGTTGGGATTTGGGGGGGCATCTGCGGTGGTTTCGCGGAATTGTTGCGACGCCTTGGTGCGTTGAGAAAACCGTCGACGGAAGTCATTCCATGGTCGAAAGTTTGGCTCGCGGTGGTCGTACTGTTTGTTTGCTCGTTGCCAGGGATTGTACCGGCGTTGCAAACACTCGCAGATGCCACTCCGAAGCAAACGCGACAAGGCACGTATATTCACGTCTTCATCCGCCTGCGACATCACCTCGATCCGCTGGAGTTCAAAGCCGGTGCATATCTCGGTTACGGATTGTTGCTCGCCGTATGGCTGTTGGTCCGTCCCGAAGTCGAACGATCGGCAAACGAACGCTGGTGGACGCGGTTTGTTCTAGGAAGCGTGCTGGTTGCGTTAGTCGGCGTGGGATTAGGATGGGGGCCACGCCCGGCCCTTGAGATGCCGTATTTTGAGTTTCGGCAGTCGCTGCTGAAGTTTTATCCGTTCCGGTTGGTCGATGTCGCTTTGCCGATGGCGGTGTGTTTGATGGCTGCTCGCTTGAGCGTCCGTTGGATTTCGCAGTCTTGCCGACGTTGGGCGTTGTTCGCGACCATCTTTGTCTACGCGATTTTTTTACCGTCGGCGAATCGCAATCCCAGTCGGATGGACCCGGAACGACTTGCGAACTGGTTGGAAGTCTGCGAGTGGATTCGTGGAAATACACCAACCGACGCAGTCTTCTTTACGCCTCGCAGCACGTGGGCATTCAAATGGTACGCAGAGCGAGCGGAGTACTTTGCGTACAAAGACGTACCCCAAGACGCGGCCAACGTGGTCGATTGGTTTCACCGTTCGAACGAAGACCTTCAAGACGTGGTGAACAAACCGAATCGTGGGGGGGTGACTCATGTGGTGTTGGAAACTGACCGGCAAATGCCAGCGAAACCTCTGTTTCAACGTGGCCGGTATCAGGTGTATCGGCTAGAGGACTTGCTCTCCCGGTGACTCCGAGGCTGGTGTTTGATGGGGTGACGTTTCAGGATCGGCTTCGATCCAGTTCGTCAACCAGGCAGTCAACCAGTAAAACGGCAACGTATCGAGCAACGCGAACACGACTTTGAAAACGTAGCCCGAGAAAATGTACGTCCAGAGTTGAGGCCAAACGGGTCGGGACGCGTCCATCGGCAGAATGTTCGCGTAGAAGTGCACGATGGTTAACACGGCGAAGGTGTCGAGAAACTGGCTGACAAGTGTGGACCCATTGTTCCGCAGCCAAAGGTGTTTGCCGTTGGTAAGGTCTTTCCAAAAGTGAAATAGGTACACATCGCAAAATTGGGCGACGAGATAGGCGATCATCGAGCCAACGGTTCCGCCGAGCGTGGCAGCACGAATCTCGAAGAACAACGGCAATCGGCTGGCTTCATCGAGAACCGGTTCGTTCAAACCCGGTAACATTCCGCCCAACCAGATGATCAGAAGCAGCCATAAATTCGCAACGAAACCCACCAGTACCACCCACGTGGCTCGTCGTCGCCCGTAGACTTCGCTGATCAAGTCGGTACACAGAAAGGTGATTGGATAGGGCAAAACGCCGATCGGAACGGAGAGCGGAATCCGCATTCCTCCTAGCGTGAAACTCATGTCGAGAATTCGCGTCGCCCCGAGGATGTTGAGCATCGTCATCGAAGAAATGAAGATGCCCGCCAGGACGAGAAATGCCAGTTCGGATCGTTCGCGATTTGAGGGGATCACGGCGGGGGCAGTCATCAGAGCCGATCTTGTTTTTGCGAGAGCGGTTCGGAACGCAATCAAACCGCCAGTCTGTTTGGTCGTGTATCGTACCGACCGTGTCGCGCAGAAACAAAGCCCCGAAGTGAACCACTTCAGGGCTTATCGCAATGACGTTTTTCGAGCAATGTCGTTCGTGCTCTAGCGTCCCAAAGAGAACGAGATTCCAATGCGGTCGTTGCCGATCGAGACGGTGCGGCCGTTGTATCCAAGAGGGCGACTCGTGCGGTATCCGCTGCGGAAACCCGTCTGCGGCGGAGGCGGCAAAGCCGGGCCGGTCGACGGGGGGACGGGCAAGTTCACGCCGGGGATTCCAACAGGGTTCAGGTCCTCGTCAAGGTGGTGAATGGTATCTTCCAGACCTCGCATCAGGGCTTGGAGACGTCGCATGTGATAACCGTTGCCGGTAATCGGGCATTGAGTCATCCGAGCGACCACGTCCTCGGTGTGGTGAAACAAGCGATCGATTTCCGCGACGTCTTCACGCATGTGCTCGAGTTCGCAAGGGCGATGGGCGATGTCGTGAATGTGAGTTGCCAGGGTGTAAATCTCGTAGAGATCGCTGTAAGCATGTTGGAAGTGCGGTGAACGACGGAAATGATGATACACTTCGCGACAAGCCGCCGCCGATTGCGACTGCAACTGCAACGCGAGTTGATCGATATGTGGATCGACAACTTGTGCTTGAGCTGTGTTAACGCCAGAAAATGCAGTGGCAGCGAGAATCGCAAAAGTGGTGGCGATTGTCTTCATCGCAAATCTCCTCGAAGGTCTTGGCCCGCCGGAGCCGTCTTGTCATGATTGTTCGTAAGTGCGTCATTGCCTCACATTCTCTAAATGGGAGAGTGTAGCGGCAGCCCGACACTTCTTTGAAAAAAGTTCCGCCGGTGGGAACGAATAACAAAACGACACTTCCCAGGAAGATAATTCCCAATGTCAAACTGGAAACTTCGCCTGCAAAGTTTGTTGTACTATTGGCGAACTCATCTCGCGGTGTTGCTGGGTGTGCTCGCGGGAACTGCGGTCATCGGCGGTGCACTTATCGTCGGGGATTCGGTACGCGGGTCGTTGGAAACGATGAGTCGTGAACGACTCGGTGACATCGATTTTGCATTGTCGTCTTACCGCTTCTTTCGCGAAGACCTGGCAACGGAAATTGCTTCGCAGCTGGAGTTCGCGGAGCAGTTTCGAAGTCAGTCGTCTGGTACCGACTCGCCCAGCATCGCACCGGCAATTGCATTGGTTGGTGCGGTCGAGCGAGAGATTAAGACGAAGGAAGATTCGAAGAGTCAGTTTGCCCGCGCGGGTCAGGTGAATGTTTGGGGGATCGATGATCGGTTCTGGGGGCTGACCAACCACGGCGGTATGCCCAATCCGAAGGACGATGGCGTTCTGCTCAGTCAGTCATTGGCCGATCAGTTGGCCAGCACGGTGGATGGAGACGCAAAGCCGATCAAACCCGGCGATTCCATTCGGTTATGGATCGAGTTGCCGGCGTCGATACCACGCGATTCACTCCTCGGCGATCGCGAGGAACAGGCGTCGGTGGAACTGGATTTGACGGTCAGCGGGATTCTCCCGGAAGAATCGGGCGTGGGCCGGTTGGAACTGCGTCCATCACAACAGTTGCCGTTAAACGCCTTCGTGCCACTCGACACCCTGCAAGACGCATTGGGCTTGGCTGCCTACAGTGAGCGAGACACAAGACGTCGGCAAGTGATCAATCACCCGGCCCGAGTGAACGCACTGTTCACACAGGCAAGGTCGCGGTCCGTCGCCGAAGGGACGGAGGCGGTCGCCAGGGCGGAATCGCTGGATTCACTACTGAAAAAGACGCTCGATTTCGATGATCTTGGATTGCAAGTCACCGTCAATAAAGAGCATCTTTATTTGTCGTTGGAAAGCGATCAGCAAATCCTTTCCGATGCCTACGCCGACACCGGAAAAACGGTTGCGAACGAATTGGGCTGGGCAACGTCACCCGTCTTGATTTACGTCGCGAACGAGCTTGCCAATTCGGATCGAAGCCAAGTGATCTACCGCAAGCGAATTCAGAAAGACGATGGCACCTTCGAAGAGCAGGATGGCGAAGGTTACAGCATGTATACGCTCGTTGCGGGTTTGCCGTTCCCACAACCGGCTCCGTTTACCGAGTTCCCGTTTGTTGGCGAGAAACCGAATTGGCCGTTGGCTACGGACGAAATCATCCTCAACGAGTACCTCGCGGAAGATCTGAAGGTCGCTGTCGGCAATGAAATCACAATGACGTATTACATCGTCGGTTCCCATGTCGTCGACGCCGATGGCAACATTCCGGAGAAGACAAAGACATTTCGTGTTGCAGGAATCGTCGAAGCGGAAGGAGTCGCGGTCGATGGCGGCTTGGTTCCCGCTGTGAAAGGCGTAACCGACGCCCGCACGTTCGATGAAATCAAAGAGCCGTTCCCGATGAAGCGAGAACTGATCACGGAACGCGACGAGAACTTCTGGGAAATGTTCCCCGCCACGCCGAAAGCGTTTCTGTCGTTGGAGGTTGCTCAGGAGTTGTGGAACAGTCGCTACGGCCGTGAGACATCATTGAGGTTTGCTCCAAAGAAAACCGACATGCCAGCGGACTTGGAAGCCGCGAAGGAACAATTCATTGACGCGTATCTTCAAAAGTTCGATCCGACAGACGCGCAACTTACGTTCTTGCCGATCAAATATCGGAGCTTGCAAGCCGCGAGCGGCACGACGGATTTTTCCGGGCTGTTTTTCGGTTTCAGCTTTTTCCTGATCCTGTCCGCAACGATTTTGATCGGCTTGCTGTTTCGACTCGGTATCGACCAACGCGTGACGAACATTGGATTGCTGACCGCAGTTGGATACTCACCGAAACGCGTCCGAAACGAGTTTCTTGGCGAAGGATTGATCGTCGTCGGTGTTGGCGGATTGCTAGGGACGATCGCGGCTGTGGGCTATGCGGAGCTGATGGTTTACGGACTCAAAACTTGGTGGTTTGGAGCCATTGGCACGCGGTTTCTCGACGTGTATGTGCAGCCGGTCAGTTTGTTGATCGGATTTGTCATCGCGACCGGGATCGCGTTGGCGACAATTTGGTGGTCACTGAGACAACTCAAAAAGATCTCCACGCGAGAGTTGCTCGCTGGTGTCAGCGAACCCACGCAAACATCTGAGGAAACCCAAGCACACGGTAGCCGTTCCCTGCGAATCGCCATCATCGGAGCGGGAATTTCGTTACTCGTGTTGATCGCCGCCTTACTGGGGTTGGTGCCGACATCGGAAGCGTTTATGGGCATCTCGTGGCAGGTGATCGCGTTCTTTCTGGTTGGCATGTTGATGCTCACCGCGAGCATCGCCTTTCTCAACTGGTACACCGGCGGGAATCGCGGCGTGTTTGTTCGCGGTTCGGGTTGGAGCGGTTCTGGACGGCTTGGGATTCGCAATGCGTCTCGCAATCGCTCGCGTAGCAACTTAACAACCGCACTGATTGCATCGGCGACGTTTGTCATCGTTGCCATCGCGGCAGGGCATCGAAATCCTGCCTCCGAACAACCTGACAAGAACAGCGGCAACGGTGGGTTCACGTTGGTCGCAGAGACATCGACCCCAATCCTCTACGACCTGGGAACTCCCGGCGGACGCAGTGAAGTTGATCTCACCATCTCCGTCAATGACGCTGCGTTTCAGAACGACCCGGCGGAATTGGCGGCAGCCAAAGAGGAGGCAAAACGGAAGAACAACCTGCTCGATGAGATGTCCGTCATGCCGTTTCGTGTCCGACCCGGAGAGAACGCCAGTTGCTTGAACATCTATCAGACGCGGTTACCAACCATACTCGGAGTTCCGTCACGGATGATCGAACGTGGCGGATTCAAATTCATCGGTGCCGACCGTGAGAACCCTTGGACACTCCTCGAAGAGCCGGCTGAAGATGTCACCCTGACGACTCCCGATGGCAAGGAACACACAGTCCCGGCTTACCCGGTTTTCGGAGACATGAACACACTGCAGTACAGTTTACACAAGGCAGTGGGTGATCTGATTCCGGTGCCGACCGAAGGCAACCCGACGCATGCGTTGCGGATTGTCGGTATGTTCGACGGCAGCGTGTTTCAAGGCGTATTGACGATGGCGGAAACGAATTTCACGCGGCTGTATCCGGAACAGGTCGGCTACGAGTACTTCCTCGTCGACGCACCACCGGCCGAGACCGGAGAACTGCAAAATTTGTTGGAATCGCAACTGCACGACTACGGTTTCGATGCCGAACCGGTCGGCCAGCGATTGCAAAAGTTTCTCGAAGTGCAGAACACGTATCTCTCAACTTTCGAAGCACTTGGCGGGTTGGGACTGTTACTGGGGACACTCGGACTCGCGACAGTGATGCTGCGAAATGTTCTCGAACGACGCGGCGAACTGGCGTTGTTGCGAAGTGTGGGTTTTGTGAAGTCGCGAATCGCTTGGTTGGTTGTCTGTGAGAATGCGTTTCTGTTGGTATGGGGGTTGGCCTCGGGCACAATTTCAGCACTGATTGCGATGGCTCCACACCTGTCGAGTACCGGTGCCGATGTACCGTGGCTCGCGGTGGGTGTGATTCTGGTGGGCGTGTTTCTCGTCGGCTTGGCAGCCGCGTTCGTGGCAGTGATCGAAGCCGTGCGTACGCCAATCCTGGCAACATTACGGTCCGAGTAAACCTTCTGATCTGGTTCGGTGTTTCCTGTTGGTCTTTGGATTGTATTGCTAAGATTCATCGCAACGACATTGAAAAACCTGGGTGGAATGAATCCCGATGCCAGCGAATCTCACCCCTCAATATCACAAAGCCGAAGACGAATACCGACGTGCACAGTCGGCCGAGGAACGCGTTGCATGTTTACAGAACATGTTAAAGCTCATCCCGAAGCACAAGGGAACCGACCACCTGCAGGCTGACTTGAAGACACGACTCAAGGAAGCGAAGCAAGACGTTGAAACCGAAAAGAAAGCACCCAAAACCGGTCGCACGTTTCGGTTTCCTCGTCAGGGCGCGGGTCAAGTCTTGGTGTTGGGGGGGCCGAATGCCGGGAAAAGTCGAGTGCTTGCCGAACTGACGAACGCCGAACCGGAAGTCGCCAACTACCCCTACACCACGCACGAGCCCATGCCCGGCATGATGCCTTGGCAAGACGCGATGGTGCAACTGATCGACACGCCACCAACAACCGCCGACCACCTTGAACCGTACGTCTTGAATTTGGTGCGAACCGCCGACTTGGTGGTGCTGTGTCTCGATGGTTCCTCGGATGATGCACCCGACGAGACCGCAGAACTGCTGGAACAGTTTCGATCCCGCAGCACGGTGCTCGGTCGTGAGAACGGATTTGTCGATGACGATTTCGGGGTCGTGCAGGTGAAGACTCTTTTGGTCGTTACGCGTGCCGGTAGCGACGGCGTTGCGGAACGCTTGGAATACTTCCGGGAAATGGTGACAACTCCCTTTGAAATTCAAGAGGTGGAGTTCGACCAAGACGATTCGCGTGAAGCCTTGCGGAACCGAATTTTCGAGATGCTCGGAGTGATTCGCGTTTACACGAAAGCCCCAGGCAAACCCGCGGAATATAAAGACCCGTTCACGATTCCCATCGGCGGAACGGTGGAAGATCTGGCGGCGAAGGTGCACCGCGATTTGGCGGAGTCACTAAAATTCGCGAAGGTCTGGGGCGAAAGCGCTCACGATGGTCAAAGCGTTGGCCGGGATCATCAACTCGCCGATGGCGATCTCGTCGAACTTCACTCGTAGTCCCTCAGAAGATTTTTCTCGAAATGCGACAACTCGCAACGTTTGAACAATCCGATCAAGCCCAACGTTTGACCGATTATCTCTTCACCACTGGTATGCGCGTGACATTGGAACGTGACGGGGATGGCTGGGTCGTGTGGGTGATCGACGAAGACGATTTAGATCGTGCTCGCGAGGAATTGGCCGCCTTTCGGGAGAACCCGAGCGATGCCAAGTATATGGCCGCTCGGGAAGTGGCCGACGAATTACGAACCCGCGAACTCAAGGAAGCCAAAGCGGCTGCGAAACGCACCATCAATGTGCGTGATCGTTGGCAACGTTCGAGCGGCCGCCTACCGGTGACGATTGGACTCCTGATCGGCATTGCGTTTGTGACGACTGTGACCCGATCCGGTGAGGATGAAGGTGAGTTCTATCAGACACTCACCATCGCCAGTTACAAGATCGACAACTTCTACATGTACTGGGACGGACTTGCCGATATTCGGAGCGGACAAGTTTGGCGGTTGTTCACACCGATGTTCCTGCACGGATCTATCATGGGCATCCCGTTTCTGCACGCCTTGTTCAATGCATATTGGCTGTATTACTTCGGCGGGATGATTGAATACCGTCGTGGCAGTTGGCGGTTGCTATTGCTGGTGCTGTTCATGGCGGCGGTTTCGAATCTGGCCCAGTACTATTGGCACGGACCGCGTTTTGGCGGGATGTCCGGTGTGAATTACGGTTTGTTCGGGTACCTATGGATGAAGACTCGATATGCGCCGGAAACGGGACTTTATCTTCCGCACAACATCATCGTGTTTATGGTTTTTTGGTTTTTCATCTGCTTCACCGGTGCGATGGGACCCGTGGCCAATGTGGCACACGCGGGCGGGTTGGTCCTGGGGATGATCGTCGGTTACGCGCCGAAGGCTTGGCGAGACATGCAGAGGTCACTGCGGAACCGTAAGTGATTCGCCATTGTCTTTCGGACCGAGTTTCAACAGAAACGGAGCGGCGTTGTAGCTCCATTGTTCGGCGTTGGGATAACTTCCTGCGGAGGCCCCAAACGCGCTACGGAGCATATCGGTGTCGATCACGCCGGGATTGAGTGGAATCGCTGCGAGACCGTTGGGCAACTCCTGGGCCAGTGCTTTCGTGAGCCCCTCGATCGCCCACTTTGTCGCACAATATGGTGCGACTTCCGGAGACGTCGAACGTCCCCAACCGGAACTGAGATTGACGATCACACCTTGTCCACGGGCGATCATCTGCGGCACGAAACCGCGAAGCACATTCGCCACACCTTTAATGTTGATATCCACGATTTGCGAAAACTCGTCCGCGGTAATTTCCCACAAGGGGGCACTGCGATTGATAATCGCCGCATTATTGATGAGCAAATCCGGCGGGCCGTGTGAATCAAGCACCGATTGACACCAGGCTGCAACACTGGCGTCGTCGGTCACGTCGACGACTTCAAATGCATGAGGAGAGCCGAAGTGTTCTTTCAGCTCCGCCACCGCAGATTCGGAGCGACCGCACGCAACGACGGTATGCCCCGATTCCGCGAAGCGATCGACCAAATTTCGCCCCAACCCGCGCGTTGCTCCGGTGATGACGATCGTTTTTGACATCCGTAGGAACCTTTCGAGTTGGGACGTGCTTGGCGACTATTTGGCGGGAACGATTTTGTAAATCGCGTTGACGGAGGTCGTCATGTACAGTTCGCCGTCTTCGTCCATACCGAACGACATCACCGGCAACTTGGCGGCCTCAATCGGATGATTGCCGACGACCTTGTCCTGACTGGCGTTGTAGTCGAGCGCCCAAACCAAGCCGGAAACGTAGTCGGCATAGACGTATTTGCCGACCAGTTCGGGAATCTTGCTGCCGCGATAGACTTCGCCACCGGTGATCGATTTGCCAATGTCGTGATGGTATTCGAAGATCGGGTCGATGTACTTCGACGCATCCGATTTCGATTCCGGCGGGAACGGGTGAAGTCCTTCACGCACATTCCAACCATAGTTGCCGCCAGGGACAATCAGATTGATTTCTTCCCAAAGGTTCTGCCCGACGTCAGCGGCCCAGAGAGTTTTCGTTTCCGAATCGAAGGACATCCGCCAGACGTTTCGTAGACCGTAGGCGTAAATCTCCGGTCGAGCGTTCGGTTTTCCGACGAACGGGTTATCGGCGGGAATCGCATACATTTTCCCTTTGACGGTCTTGTCGACATCGATTCGCAGAATCGCACCGAGCAGCGTGTTCAAGTTTTGTCCGTTGCCTTGCGGATCGTTCGCGCTGCCGCCGTCGCCCAACGCGACGTAAAGAAATCCATCCGGCCCGAACACGATCGTACCGCCGTTGTGATTCCAGAACGGTTGTTTGACTCGCAAGATTTCCTGCGAGAATTTCGGGTCCGCTTGATTGGGGTCGTCCTTTGAAACTCGCCGACGCACGATCACCGACGTGTGCGGCTCATCGCTGGTGGTGTAATAGAGAAAGAACTCGCCGTTCTCCTTGTAATTCGGATGGAAGGCCATACCCAACAAGCCTTCTTCATTTTGCTTATCCTTGTAGACGACTTGTTCGCCGATATCGAGGAAGGTCTCCATTTCGTCGACGTCCGGCTGATTCGGGAAGACGCGGATTTGCCCTTTTTGTTCGACGACGAACAGCCGGCCAGACCCGTCGTTCGCATGCGTAACGAGAATCGGGCGGTCGAATCGCAATTGCCGGAACACACGCTCGGCTTTGGCGGGTACGGGGGACGTATCGATGTCAGCCGCAACGACGGTAGTCGTGAGACAGAGCAAAGCGAACAACGTTTTCATAAGTGGGGTTCTCTCGAGTATCAGATTCTGCAAAGACTATCTTTGGAAAAGTTCGGGCTTCAATTGGAACACGCCGCCCGCGGTTTTTCCAGGTTCGATCGTGACGGTCAGACGACCGCGATCCAGATCGATCACTTCCTCATTTTGGGTGGCTGATGTGACATATCCGCAGGACTCCTGCCAAACACGGAATGTCCATTCTCCGGCCGGCAAACCTTCGATTTTGAATCGACCATTGTCGTCGGTGACGGCCACAAAGGGGTGATCTTGCACGACGAGATATGCCGACATCCAAGCGTGGATCGGGCATGTGACTTTGATCGGCAAAGGCTCGACGTATGGCAGATTGTAGACCGTATCCGCCTTCGACTTCGGTTTGACGACCGCATTTACGGGATCGTTCACAAAGGCATTGACGAGAGCGGCGTGGGCAATCGGATCGGAGTTTTTCACCAGCAGTTTTTGCGTCGTCATCACGATCGAGATATGGGGATCGAATCGACAATTTTTGTTGTCGAGAAGCGTTGGTTCCGTGTGCTTCTTGTCGGACTTGAATCCCGGTTTCTTTCCGCTGGATTTTGTGTCCAACCATAGAATGACGTTTTTGATCCCGCCGGATTTCGAATCGACAATCAACTCGTCCGACTTCAAGTTGTGCGGCGCACAGAACTCCAAGTCCTTGTTGAGTTCCAGTTTTTCGCGATTCGGGGCCGAACCGTTGTAAGTGAATTGCCCGCTGAACGTGCCGGTGTCTTCCGCCAACAGCAGACTCGGGAGGGCGAGGAGAACAAGAGGGAAAAGTCGCAGCATTGGGGAAACTCGGTGAGGTCGAAATTGGCAATGACATTCGTCGATGGTTAAGACGTCATCCGATCGTAGCAGAACCGAATACGAATCACGAATCAACCGTATGACTTTCGACCGACGAAAAACCGGAGAGGAATTGGCATTCCCCTCCGGTCTATGAAAGTTCGATTGTAGAGTTCAGACTAGGCGTGCCGAGAGTTCGTGTCGACAAGCACGGCTCGCAGAGCCGTGGCACGCTGTTTTGATCACGTTCGGAGCTTAATACTCGCGACGTTGGCGGGAAGAAGCGATGCCCATGTTTTTGCGATATTTGGTCACCGTTCGCCGAGCGAGTTGGTACCCCTCGTCTGCGAGAGCATCAACCAACGCGTCGTCGCTGAGAGGATTTTTCTTGTCTTCGTTATCGATGATGGCTTTTAGTTTCAGGCGGATGATGTCCCAGGCGACTTCCTCACCGTCGTCTGTTTGTGTGCCACCACCGAAAAAGCGTTTGAGCGGGAACAACCCACGCGGCGTTTGAATCCACTTGTCATCAACCGCCCGCGAAACGGTTGTCACGTGGACTCCGACTTGGTCCGCGATCTGTTGCATCTTCAGCGGTTGAATCGCTTCCGGTCCCTGTTCGAGAAACGCAGATTGATAATCGACAATCGCCTGAGACACTTTTCGCAGCGTGCCGTTGCGTTGCTCAATGGACTCAATCAACCACTTCGCCGAATCGATTTTCTTCTTGATGTACTCTTTGGTTTGCTGATCGGGGTTGTTCCGCAGCATGTTGATGTACCGCTTACTAATGCGGAGTTCCGGCGTGTACTCGTCGATCAGTTTCACCGTCCAATTGCCATCTGAGTCTTGTTCGACGGACACGTCTGGCGTCACACGTTGGACCGGCTGTTCGACGAAACCGCGTCCCGGATACGGATCAACCACGTGCCGCATCTCTTCGATGGCGGTCTTGATGGTTTCCAAGTCGTAGCCGGTGCGTCGTTGGATGACGGGTAACCGGTTCTGGCTGAGATCTTCGAGGTGATCGTTAATCAGCGTGACGATGACTTCACGGTAAGGTGTTTCCGGCTGAATTTGCAGGAGCATGCACTCTTTGAGATCCCGCGCTCCGACACCGGCTGGTTCGAGGCGTTGAATCATCGCAAGGGCTTTTTCGGCAGTCTCCAAGTCGATGTTGTGCGGATAGACCTGCACGATTTCCGGCAGACTCGACTGCAACCGGCCATTGTGGTCGAGATTAGAAATGAGGAACTCACCGAAGTCCCGAACTTCCGGCTCGCAGGAAAAGAAACCGAACTGTTCGATGAGGTGATCTTGGAGCGACTGCGGGCGCGCGATCATATTGCTCATCATGTCATGTTGACGATCCATTTCATCGCCGACACGATTCGACGACACCCGGCTGCCCGCGGAAACATTGTCTTCGGGCCATTCCTGACTGATGTCGAGAAGGCGTTCGAAGTCGGCTTCGTTGTTATCGTCGGACACCATTTCCTTTTGGTCGGTGTCTTTGCCGTTGGCTTCCTCGCGAGCTCTTTCGATCTCGTGTTGCCGTTCGGAGTCGGTCGTATTTTCACGGTCCTTGGTGCGGGCTTCCAGGCACACGTTTTCTTCGAGTTCCTGGTCGATCCGTTCTTGCAACGCGATGACGGGAAGTTGCAGAATCTCCATCGACTGGATCATCCGCGGAGCCAACTTCATTTGTTGGCTCATTTTTTGATATTGACCGACATTCAGTTGCATGGTGAATCCATGTCAAAATCCAGGTGGTGCCAGTTCGAAACCGCCCTGCTTCGATGTAGCACGAAACTGATTGTTGTTGAAAGATCGAAATTCAGTCCTCGGGTCACAACTCTTGAGAGTCCGAGTTCAATCACTGACTCTAAAACCCTTGCCGACCACGTAATGCGTCGGCCAGCATTTCTTTATTCGCAAATTCCAACACACTGCCAGAAGCAATGCCTCGGGCGAGTCGTGTCATGCTTACGCCATCGTCGGCGAGTAAATTGGAAATGTAGAGTGCCGTTCCATCCCCTTCTAATGTCGGGTTGGTCGCCATCACCAATTCTCGAATACCATCCTGGCGAATTCGTCGCACTAAAGCGGCGATGGTCAGGTCTTCTGGACCAACGCCTTCAAGCGGCGAGATTCGTCCGCCGAGCACGTGATACAATCCGTGATAAGCCCCGGTCGATTCCAAAGCTACCACGTCTTTCGAGTGTTCCACGACACAGACAACGTCGCGATCTCGCTTCGGATCTTGGCAGATCCGACAGGTTTCCGCTTCTGTTAAGTTAAAACACACTGCACAAGGATGCACAGAATTTTTGACCCGAAGGACCGCTTCTGCGAGTCCTCGGGCTTCCTCGCCGGTACAACCCAAAATGTAATGGGTAAGCCGTTCCGCCGACTTACGACCGATGCCCGGAAGGCGAGCGAACTGGTCGATCAACTCACCGACAGCAGGGCCAAACGGATGTGCGGAACTTTCCATAATGGACTGACCGATTCCTAACTCAGTAAATTTCGATTGCGGGAAAACGCCTTACTCGTCTTCGTCGATTGGACCGCCGGGCGGCGTCGATGTGGGACCGAGGCCGAATTTGCCCATCATGTCCTGCATACCAGGAATATCCATGTTGGCAGTCAGCCCCTGCATCATTTCTGCGGCCTTCTCACGTGACTTCTCCAACGCTTGATTCGTGGCAGCGAGCATCAAGTCTTCGAGCATTTCCGCATCGGGTGTTTCGAGCAACGTCGGGTCGATTTTGACGTTCAGAACTCGTTGTTGACCGTCTGCCGACACGGTGACCATGCCGCCACCGGAAACGCCTTCCACGCGGACTTCCTTGAGCTGCTCCTGCACTTCTGCCGCCTTGCTCTGCATCTGCTGAGCTTGCCGCATGATTTCGGGAGCTTGCTTCATCAGCGAAGCGATATCACCGAGCTTTCCAAACATGACCGGTCACCTTCTTTTGTGATGACGAATCGGTCAGTCGGATGACTCCTCCGATTCGTCACTGTTGGACTCATCGAGACCGTCTGCGTCGGTTTGTCCCTCTTCGTAGGAACTTGGGACCGCTGCGACTTCCACGGCCTTCAAAGTCTGTACATTCAAAACTTTGGCATTAAAAACATTCAGAAGGTCGCGAACAAACGGAATTGACTCGACGTCTTCAACCACCTTGCGGGGCCGACTTTCGGTCGTAATGGGCTTTGGCTGAGGAGTCATCGACTCCTCAGGAGCCCGAATTCGCACCGTCACCGATTGACCCACCAAACGGCATGCCAATCGTTGAATTTCGTCAAGATTCTTTTCACAATACCTTCGACTAAAATCATAGCTTGTATCGAAGGCTAATTCCAGACCGTTTGGCTCAAAAATTGCTATTGTTGCAGTTCTGAGGTGGCTTTGGAATCTAACGTCTGACGATTCAATAAGTTGTGTCAATATGTTGGCTTCAGAACCTTTTTTGATATTGACAGAGGGCCGTTCCTGTCTCGGCGAATCTGGAATTTTTTCTGGGCCGGGGTCAGTTTCTAGCTTTTTTTTTTCGACAACGTTGCTAGGCGAAGGCGCTGAATTTGCAGTCGGGCGGTTCTGTTCTGTAGCGTGCGATTCCATCCGGCGTGGCGGAGGAATTTGGTCGTTGCGTTCGTCTTTCGTTTGAATCGCCTGCAACATCGCGTCGATCGATCGCAGGTCTTCCAGGAGAGTGATCCGAATAAGTGCCAACTCTGCCAGGACTCGCCCATAACTGACGCGGTTCATCTGAGTCCGGGCTTCGGAGAGAATCTGCAAAGCCGCGATGACCGTGGGAAGCCCCCATGTCTCCGCTTGAGCACTCAATGTTTCGCGATGTGTTTCGCTAACACTCAACAGGGTTGCTGACTGGGCTCCTGAAGCAGCGAGCATGACGTCGCGAAGATATCGCAGCAACTGATCGGTCAATTCCGTAAGTTGCACGCCGCTCGCAAGTGCTGAGTCGAACAGCCGAACGACCGTGGGACGGTCGCGAGAAACCAAGGCGTCGACCAACTCAATCAACCGGTCGTCCGTGGCCGTACCGAGAAGTTGATGAATATCGTCAGCGGTGATCGTATCTTCCGCAAACGCCAGGACTTGATCGAACAGCGATTGACTGTCTCGCATCGATCCCCCGGCCCGTCGCGCGACCAGTTCGAGTGCCTCGGGCGTGACTTCGTAACCTTCAGCCGTGGCGATTTCGGCTAGGCGTTCTACGATGTTTTGCGTTTCGATCGACGCGAAATCAAAGCGTTGGCAGCGGGAAAGAATCGTGTCCAGCAGTTTTTCCGGCTCGGTGGTACAGAAGACAAACTTCACGCCGGGCGGTGGTTCTTCGAGGGTTTTCAGCAATGCATTGAACGCATCGGTCGTCAACATGTGAACTTCGTCGATGATGTAAACCTTGTAGCGGCTTCGCATCGATTTGACGTTCACGTTCGCTCGCAACTGGCGGATATCATCGATCCCGCGGTTGGAGGCTCCGTCGATTTCCAGCACATCGACATCGTTCCCGGCTGAAATCGCCTGGCAAATGTCGCATTCGTTGCAAGGGACGGCATCGACGACGTTCGGGCAGTTCAGGGCCTTGGCGAGAATCCTCGCCATTGATGTCTTCCCGACACCGCGAGCACCAGTGAAGAGATATGCATGGGCGACACGCTCGTGTCGGATCGCGTTCTGCAGAGCCCGTGCGACGTGCTGTTGGCCGATAACCGCATCGAACGTCTGCGGCCGAAACCGCCGAGCAAGCACGGTGTAATGCGGCGAAGTGGAATCCATCGGTTCTCCAGCGATCGGACGGTCACGGACGGCAATCGAACCAGTTACGATAGCAAATCACCGACCGTAGTGCCAAAGAGTCTCTGATGCCGAACACGAATTGCCGGCGGCGCAAAGAAAAAGAGCGGGACGCCACCTTCGCATGGACCTGGACAACAATGCTTATGGCTGCTCCCTTTCGGGCCTGACCAGGTTCACACGCGCCCACCCCAATTAAAGGTGGCGTCTCGCTCTTTATGCAGAGTCGAAGAACACCGAGGCGAATTATGACAGGATGTGGCCTCCGGTCAAGGGCCAGCCGAACTTTTCGTCAGGGCAAAGTCGCATCCATCTATGAGAATCGTTTCATTTGGACGATTCGCTTCTGCCCGAACCAAGGCCCTATTCTTTCCAGTTTCTTCGTTTGAAAATCGGCGATGTCTATTTCCTCGTGACCTATGTTCATAACGAGACTCAAGATGGTTCGCCGTCGATCCGCTCGATTTTCAGGCGTTCTTGAGTCAGCCCTCCTAATTGACAACATTCTGTCCGTCTATTGTACCGCTTGCCTGCCAAGAGAGATCTTATGAACGGAATGATTTCGACCCTGAGCGAAAACGCCAATAACTTGGATTTCGAGACCGATTACGATGGCCTCTTCGATGACCAAGCTCAAGGTTCTGAGACCGAACACAAGCATGCGGTCTGGCCGGAGTTGACAGAGATGGGTCAGGAAATGTTGGCGGTCCTCAACGGCTTGTACGCCATGGGTTCTGACGATCCGACTCACTTCGCCTCTGCCGGGGTTTGATTGCTCGACGCAGTCGGCTCGTTGTAGAGTGGAATTGTTGTCGCCGCGAACGCCGGGATTGCCAGTACCGCACCAATGACCGGTGCGGTGAGGTAGATCCAAAGCGACTGCAAGTTGCCACTAACCACCGCAGGGGCAAACGAGCGTACGGGGTTCATGGACGCTCCGCAGATCGGCCCGGCGAACATCGCTTCCAAGGCCACCACGCTGCCGATGGCAACGCCAGCCATGATCCCCTGCTCTTTCGAGCCACTTGAGACTCGTAGAACAACGTACATCAGCAGGAACGTCAGCACGACTTCAAACACAAACGATTGCCACCACGGCCCCGCCGGCAATGTTCCGCCGAGCGATGTTTGGAGTGGAAACAGAAGTCGTAAAAGTCCGCTCGCTGCTAAGCCGCCAACGCACTGGCTAAGCAAATATGGCAACACCTGGGAAACAGGGAATCGACCGGCGACCGCAAACGCAATGGTGACCGCCGGATTGATATGCGCACCGGAAACGTCACCGATGGCGTAAATCACAGACATGACGATCAACCCGAACGTCAATGCAATTCCGGGATGTGTCACCGGCTGCCCGTCGGTCGCCTGATTGACGATAATCGCGCCAGTTCCAGCGAAAATCAGGGCGAATGTGCCGATCACTTCCGCGACATACTTCCGTTGATTGATCGTCATTATCGAGCTGCTCATCCGCGGTCATGGGTCAAGGAAAGTGCCCATGACTGTAACGGATTGACCAGGCAACGGAAAGAATCGGCAGTACGTTTGGTCGCTATACTGGAACGATCGCTATTCTAGGAATTAAGCCGCCGCTCGACGCCGTTCCCGTCCTTTGGCAACACCCCGACCGCCCCCGTTCGAGTAGAACTCGACGATGGCCCGTCCGGTGCGGGTTTGCATGGTCTCGCGAAGTAAGTCCAGCGCGTTTTGTGCGTTCGAGATCGATCGATACACGATCCGAAACGCCGCTTTGACTTCGGCTCGTTCCTCGGCTGTGAATCCGTTGCGACGCAGTCCCACACTGTTCACACCGACAACGTGGCCATCTCGGTCGGTCATGAAGAATGGCGGAATGTCTTGCACGACTTTCGCGAGTCCGCTGACCATCACCATCTCACCGATCCGCACAAATTGGTGCACAGCTGCATTGCCGCTGATGATCGTCTTCGATCCGACCGTCACGTGTCCGCCGAGCAGCGAACCGCTCACGAGTGTCACGTCGTCGTCGAGCACGCAGTTGTGCCCGACATGGGAATTCGTCATCAACAGACATCGGTCGCCGACACTGGTGATTGACCCAGCGGCGGTTCCTCGGTGAATGGTGACACCTTCCCGAATAATCGTGTCGGCTCCGATTCGGCAGAAACTCTCGCCGCCTTCGAATGCCCGGTCTTGCGGGAAGTCGCCAATGCTCGTGTTGGCGTGAATGGTACAATTGGCACCGATGGTGGTCGATCCCGTGATGTAAGCAAACGGGCCGATCTTGCAACCAGACTCAATCGCGACTGGTCCCTCGATGACGGTATACGGGCCAATAATCGCGGTAGGGTCGATAACGGCTTGTGGGTCGACAACGGCGGTTGGGTGAATCGGCATCTTGCCTCCCAAGGTTCTTTGATGTTCATTGTTCAGCGCAATCGCAAACCCCAATCGATTCCATTCCAATTGGGATTGCCGTCTGACCGTTCGAAGTCGGTTGGCCGCGATACGGCGGCAAACTTACGAATCGGGGTCGACCTTGCGGATCAATCGCGGCAAATCATTATTCAATCCTGCCACCCATGTCAATCGCAGATTGACCCTTCGGACAGTCGACTTTACACTGAGAAGAAGGCGATTCGAGATCGTCTGTTCATCGAAGAACCACATCCACGGTCCCCATCAATCGTTCTCACTCACATAGAGGGTGTTTCCATGGCTCGTCTTTCGCCGGCGTCTATCGCAAGACGACTTTTCCTGTTCAGTCTGGTAACTTCCGCGATTTGTGGTGGTGTGGCCGCTGATGCGTTCGCTCAGAATGATGTCGAAACGGATCAAGTCACAACGGCAGACGGTTGGAAGATTCCGTTTCATTACTACCCTTCTCGGGAAGGGAAAGATGCCGCTGTCGTCCTATTGCTGCACGGTGAAGGCAAGAATCGTTTAGTCTGGAAAGCGAATGGTTTTGCCGAAGCGTTGCAGAAAACCGGTTTTGCGGTGATCGCGATGGACTATCGCAAGCATGGCGAGGCCAAGGCCGGTCTTGGTTCAGCGACCGGTGGAAAGATGACACGTCGCGATTGGCAAGCCGTCGCCAGTGCCGGTTGGGCTGCAGGAGATATCGAAAGCGTGAAAAAATTCATCTTCGATCAACACCAAGAAGGCAAGTTGAACATGTCGAAGATGGCCATTGTGGCGTGTGAAGAAGCGGCACCTGTCGCTGCTGCTTGGGCGGCTTCTGATTGGGCGAAAGCTCCTTATAACGACGCCCCAACGGCCATTGCCAAAACTCGCAAAGGACAAGATGTGCGAGCGTTGCTGCTGGTTTCTCCGGCAGAATCGGTTCCGGGGGTTCCCGGCCAAGCTGCTGTGCGATTACTGAAGGACGCAGCATCGGCATTCTACCCGGTCGCCGGTGAGGAATTAATGCCCTCGATCGTGTTCCTCTACGGCAACGACGCCAAAGACAAACGAACTGCTGAAGAACTTTACGACACCGTTCACGTCAAACCGATCGAAGATCGCGTCTTCAAAGCGGCGTTTCCCACACCGGCCCGTGGATCGATGATGTTGAGAATCGCACCCATTCAAACCCAGATGGTGAAGTTCCTTAAAGATTCGGTGCAGAACGCAGACGTTGAATGGCAAGATCGTCGCAGCCGTTTACAACGCTAGATCGAAACTGATCTCGAATGAATTTGTATGTCGCCGCCGGGTTTCCGGTGGCGATTTTCTTTTGACGAATACAACGCATGCCTGAAGTTGACGACATCATCATTGGCCAAGGGCTTGCCGGTTCGGTGTTGGCCTGGCAATTGCATTGGCTCGGACGGCGAGTGCTGGTGATCGACCGCGAAGACACACAGACAGCCTCCCGGATTGCCGCCGGTCTGATCACGCCCGTCACCGGCATGCGATTCGTCGAAACTTGGCGATTCGCCGAATTCTGGCCAGCCGCGGTCGAGTTCTATCGACGGGTCGAACGCGATACCGGCATGTCGATTTTTCGTGTTCAACCGGCAGTGAGAATTCTTGCATCGCAAGCCGAAGTCGACAACTATGCCAAACGGCTTACGGCGGGCAAACTGAGTGGACAAACGCAACCGCCAAGGCCGCCGCTCAAATCGGAAGTGTTTCATCAACCGTTCGGTGCATTTGAAATGCCCTCAGCGGCCCGCTTGGACACGACTCAATTCTTGGCTGCCACTCGGAGCATGCTGGAGCAGACGAATAGTTATCTCCAAGCCGATATTGATTCCACCACCGATGTCGAACCCAACCTCGAAAGCATCGAATTGCCTCGTTTCAACCTGACGGCCAAACGCCTGTTCTTCTGCGAAGGCATCGCGGCTCGGAACAACGCGTGGTTCGCGGATTTGGCGTTCGATTCGGCCGCAGGGGAAATTCTCACTGTGCGAATCAGCGGGCTGACAGAATCGCGTACGATACACCGGGGTCTATGGCTAACCGCGGAAAAAACCGCACAGGTTTTTCGCGTCGGTGCGACCTATAATCGTGAAGACCAAACCGGTGAGTGCACCTCAGCCGGGAAAGAGACCATCTTGAACGGCCTCCAAGAATTCGTGTCAGACACGGTCGAGGTACTACAGCACGATGCAGCCGTTCGGCCGATTGTTGTGGGACGCAACCCCGTCATCGGTCGACACCCGACTCACGCGGGGATGTGGTTGTTCAACGGTTTGGCTTCGAAAGGTGCGTTGCAAGCTCCCGCAGTTGTCGCGCACTTGGTGGAAGCTGCAACAGGCGAATGCCCGATCGACCCGGAATACGACTACCAACTCCGACGGAAAACTTGATGATTCGACTGACGCAATTCGCTCAGCAACGGATTGGCGACGTGTTACCGACAGGCGGCTTCGCAGTCGATGCCACCGCCGGTAACGGACATGACACCCTCTTTCTTGCGCGTCGTGTCGGGTCATCGGGGCGAGTGATTGCAATCGACAATCAGCCGAGCGCGATTGAAAACACGCGGAAGAAACTGGCGGATGAGTCCGTTGAGAATGTCGAACTCATTCTCGGAAACCACGCCGACCTGCGAACCTGGATTCCAGAAAACCACAGGTGTGCTGTGGGTGCGGTGATGTTCAACTTAGGCTACCGACCTGGCGGAGATGAACAGCACACGACCCAGGCGGATTCTTCCGTACTTGCAATCGACGCGGCGATTGACGTCCTTAGCGACGATGGATTGATAACGGTTCTCGCCTACCCCGGCCATCCCGCTGGGACACGAGAAATGCAAGCAATCACCGATGCAATTGAGGTGTGGGCATTACGAGAACGGATATCTTGGGAGCGAATCGATGTTCAGCACCCGAGCGAACGTACCCCGGTTCTGTTCCTGATCGAAAAACGGAAACCACGAGTGTGTTCCAATTGAATGCCTCGCCGGATACCTGCTCGAATGCTGAAACCTGGCCTGAGACTGCTATGATATATGCAGTGAAACATTGATGGGCATACAACGGATGAACTCTGAAGGTGTGTGGGGATGTCGAGTGATCAACGACCGGTTCTGATTCTGGGAGCCGGTGTCAACGGTTGTGCCGTCGCGCGGGAACTGGTTCTCAACGGAGTTCCAGTGTGGTTGGTGGATCGACACGACATCGCCTCCGGGGCGAGTTCCCGGTCGTCGCGTTTGATTCACGGTGGGTTGCGTTACCTCGAATACGCCGAATTTCGGCTGGTGCGAGAGTCTCTCCAAGAGCGATCACGGTTACATCGCTTGGCCCCGCAGTTTGTGCATCCTTTGCGACTCTCGATTCCGGTCTCGAAACTGTCCAGCGGTTTGGTGCAGTCCGCGAAACGCTTTCTGTTCGGCAAATCGAGTCAGTCCGCATCTCGCGGATTATGGTTGGTGCAAACCGGCTTGAAGATGTACGACGCGTTCGTCTCTGATGCGGCTTTCCCGAAATCCAAATCATTTGCGGTCGGAACTGATTCGACTCCTGATGTCGACCCTGAGAAGTTTCGTTGGCTATGCAGCTACACCGACGCTTGGATGCAATTTCCCGAACGGTTTGTGCTGTCGATGGTGGAAGACGCACGACGGATTGCAGAGAAAACCGCAACCGAATTTCGCGTGCTGACCTACACCGAGACCGAATTTACCGGTGAGGATTTTCGTCTCGTCTCCCGATTCGCAGAAGACAATGATGCGACCACGTGCACGCCACGTATGGTCATCAATGCGACTGGTGCCTGGGGAGACTTGACGCTTGGGAAACTCGGTGTGAATTCGCCGCGGTTGTTCGGAGGCACGAAAGGCAGCCATTTCTTCACGACTAACGAACACCTTCGTCAGCGGCTCCGTGATGGCGGGTTGTACGCCGAGGCAGACGACGGGCGTTTGGTCTTCGTCCTCCCGTTTGGCGAGGGAGTGATGGTCGGCACGACCGACGAACGCTTCGAAGGACCGCCAGAATTAGCGATCGCACGCGAAGAAGAATTGGAATACCTGCTTGGAATGGTCAATTATCTGTTCGACGGACTGAACCTGAGCCGTGACGATGTGACGATGCATTATGCCGGTGTGCGACCGTTACCTTATACCGATGGAACAACTGCCGCCATCTCCCGGGACCATTCCCTCAAAGAACAATGGATCGGGTCATATCCCCTTTGCACATTAGTCGGCGGGAAGTTGACGACTGCTCGGGCCTTCGGCGAGTTGGTCGCCGACCGGGTGTTGGAAGAACTCAGCATTTCGCGTTCTCAGAATACCCACGACCGACCTTTTCCTGGTGGGGAATCATTTCCACCCGACACCACAGCCGAGCAATCTGAAGTGAATCAGCTTGCCAAAGGTCACAACGCCGAACCGTCGCAGGTTGCGACGATTTGGAATTTATGGGGAACCCGAACACATGAGATTTTGGACCAAATCGGACCGGGCCCATTCGAAAACTTAGACGGGACCAACATTCCCATCGCATACGCCAAATGGGTTTGCCAGAACGAATGGGTCGCGACACTCGAAGACCTTGTCGAACGCCGGTTGATGCTTGTGTTTTCGAAGCGACTGACGTTGCGTTGTCTCGAACAACTTGTGGAGATTCTTGACGAGTGTCAGAACATTCCCGATCTGGACAGGCGGGCGCAAATTGCCCAGATTCGGGAACGTCTGCAAAAATATTACGGCAAGAATATCGTCGTCGAGCAATCTCAATCAGCGACGACCATTCCGACCGACGACCATGTTTGACATAACGAATTTAGTTCGATTTCAATTCGAAATCGATCGTTTGTGAGGTTGGTTCAACCGTCTTGGTTAACTCGGTTTCCGCGTTGTATTGAGCGGGAATTTTTTCAGGAACTTCGACATCGTCCCCGGCCTCGTTAGTGACGGTGGTTGCCGTGGTTATTCCGACTCGATGTTCCCCTGGCAAAGCGCCAGGATTGTTGAGCGAGTACATGAGTTCGTAGTACCCATCTTCGTCGGTTGTTCCTGCCGATGGTCGTCCGCCTTCGGTTGGCGTGAATGACACATTCGCATTGGGCACCGGTTCTCCGTCCAGTGTGACCGTACCACTAACTGTGCCCAGTTCGGGGGTGTCGTCACTTCCACCACAGCCGCTCGCGATAACTCCGAGAATCAAGAATGCATAGCAAAGTCTGTTTCGGGTCACGGCTCGTCTCCTATACGGGGAATTGAGAGAAGAATACTATTGCTTATCTAAATTTACAAAAACGGCGACATGCGAGGAGGCATGTCGCCGAAAGAAACATGTATTCCCAAATTCAGTGAGATACCGGTCAAATGACGGCTTAGTAATCGCCGACTACTTGCTCGTCGTCTCGCATTCCGAGCCGTTGGTAAGTTCCCGAGGAAAGTTTCTGGGCGTTACTCGCTTTGCCGGGGGCATTACTTGTGTCAACGCCGGTTGGCACGCTGTAGTTGATGTTATCGCTGATGAACTGAGTCGAACCGTCGCAGAACAAGAAGTGAGCTCCGCCTGGATGTGCACTGCTAAACCCTTCGGTGCAATGGTGCGAGCTGTTATCAGGATCGTTGAGAGGTCGGGTGACGCGACCCATTGTGTAGTCCGCACCTTGTGGTCCGTGCCCGGTTACGTTTCGATTGCCAACCCATGCCCCCTGTGCACAACGGAAATCTCGCTCGCCGACTGCGAACGTGTTGCTTAACCCGTCTATGATATCCTTAAAGCCAACTTCGCTACCCCGATACATTACGCCATCGTTGTTGGTTCGATGCACGTCTCCATAACCACAGACGCCAATGTAGTTCGACTTGGCAACGCGAAAGCTGTTGTTAAATCCAGTCGAGGCTCCGTTGAAGTGACGACCACTTCCGCCGTTCATCCGCCCACCGTCCATCAAGTGTTTGCCACGATCGGAGGGGCAAATGTAGGAATCGAGTTTTGTCTGAGCCAAAGTTCGATCCGCCGTGCTCAACATTTCGGTCAGTCGTCGTGACGAGACGCCCATCTGCTCGTAGAGATTGGTTTGTTCGATCTGAGGCAACAAATAGGCTCCCCAACCCCAGACTTCTTCGTTGCCTGTGGTCGTATGATAACTACCCGGAGGGAGCGTGCCGTGAATGTCATGATAGTTGTGGAGTGCGATCCCGATTTGCTTCAAGTTATTGCGGCATTGCGTGCGGCGGGCAGCTTCACGGGCTTGTTGGACGGCCGGCAACAGCAAGGCAATCAAAATCGCGATGATGGCAATCACCACGAGTAGTTCGATTAACGTGAACCCAGTGCGCGATCTCATTTGACGACGCGACATAAGACTCTCCTTCAAAGACGGGTGTGGAAGAACAAAGATTAGAAAGGTGATACAACATCCGCTTAGTCCGAAATCCAGAATTGGACAACAGACGCAAACCACACGCGCATACGACTTCGAAAGTAAAACGACTTACCAAGTTGTAAAAAAATTGAACTTGGATTGGGTTTCGACAGCGTTACGCGAGTGCGTGATATTGAGACTTGAAGAAACAAGTCTGGTTAGATCATCGACATTCTGTACAAATTGCACACGAATTTCAACAATTTTTCTGATTTTTTCGCTTTTTGCGACACAATTCTTGCGATTACGTGTTGTGAAAACGTTTCTACGCACGGGCTTAGAAGAAAACCGAGACTTTTCTCAAGATTTCCGGCTCGCCAATGAATGGCGGTACGAGGGAGCTTGTAACGTTAGATTGGAAAGTCAGGTGTCGTCTTCAGTGTCGGTCGTAATTTCACCACGTTCCAAGGCCGAACGATACGCCTCTTCGGGGGCAATGCTATGTCGATTGTTGTACGGGAACGGCAGTTTTGGTTTCTCGCAATCCAGAAATTCGCAGAGGAGATCGAAACCCTGGTCGTTCAAAATGCTGATATCAGGGATGTCTAAAATCGATTCCGGTCGATTGGCGAAATAGCGAGATACGTTTTGCTGGTGCGTTTCATAGGCACGCAAATAAGTCTCGTGATGAAACTCACGGCTGCCGAATGTCATTTCGCGGAAGATGTTCATCACGTTGACGAAGTCTTGGTCACGGTCCGACGAGTTCGGCATCGACTTAAGTAATCGCAATCCGATGAATTGTCGTCGGGCGGAACGCAACCAGGCTTGCGGGTCGAGATCGCGACGGACGTTGATAAAGAGACTTCCGGGATATTGTTGATCGAGTTTCTGATAGACTTCCGTGATGCACGCCGGGTAGTCTGCAAGCCCATCACAGTGATCAAGTATGTCGAAAGCGAAGTCGCTGCTCTCAATCTGCTGATGCATCCGCACGAGCCGAGCTGTGTCGTGGTGTTCTTCGTCGGACTGTCGGTCGATTCTGCCAAGATGAGCCAAACGCAGTCCCAACATTCGCAATGCATCGCATACGGAAACCGTGGCACACCGCGGAAGTGCAATGACGTGAATTTTGTTGAACCTACGCATGTGGGCTCGGAGTCAGAGTGAGAAGAATCGCGAACATCTCTGATTTCTAACGTATTCAATGATATCTGTCGAATGCGTTGATTTCATGGGAGCCGTCCGTAACGGCAGTGGCCGGTACTGTTCGGTGCGGTGTCGACCGTATCGAGGAAACGCCTCCACAAGTTTGCTCTGGTCTAACGAGATCGACTGGAAATGGTTCCGTCATGCGTCCAATCTTGAAGGCTCGCCAAACGTACGCTGCGATCAATCGACCAATCCCACAAGCTATTCAGATCACCATCGAGCACAATTTCAACGAGTCGTTCTGTGTGTTCGTGCTTGCGAAGTAATTCGAAAAGTTCTGGCCCGTCTCGTCGATCTCATATTCAATAGCATTACTAGCATTTGGGTTCGCTCGAGCCATTTGGGTCGCCGAGTATCAATGTATTTGATCATCCGTCCGACCAAGTTTCATCAAGCAATCCACGAATGGCAATAAAAAACGCCCGAGCAATCTCTCGGGCGTTTTCTGTTTGAAGGGAGCCGCGACTAGTTTCGGATGGAGCGGTCGTTCAATGTCTGTCGACTTGCACTATCGGCAACAAAGAAGTCTTGGAAGTCGCTGTAGTTATCGGTGGTCCCTTCCATGTCGTATTCGCGACTGATCATCGTACCCAACCACGCTTGCAGACGACGAGAGCCGTCGGTTTCCGCATGGTGCGTGGCGACTTCCGTGGCGAAGTTCAGCAGGTCATACACCTTGCACTGCACCGGCAGGGTCCGTTGTCGTTTCGCGGACAGTGCGTCGAGGTTGGCCAACCCGTAAATCCGGGAGACGTCACCCGTCATCTGGTGAAACGACTTGAGCAACGGCGTGCTGTCTTTGGTGCTGCGAGATTCTGCTCCATCGTGGCCACGCAATTCGTGATTGACTTGCCGACCGCCGACCAAACGGGCCAGCAAGTTGTAAAGACTCATCGTTTCATGGACGCTCGCCCAAGACGTGGTCGCACTTTCGAATCGTTGACGAAGAGCGGCGTAGCCTTCATCATTGTTGAAACCATCCAATGCTCGCACGAGAGAGTAAATGGGAGAATCGTCGCCGCGACCGAGAGTAATTTCACTCCGGAACGCTTTGGCGTAGCCGATCATTCCGTTCGAACAAACCTCACGCAAAAGCGACAAGTAAATATTCGGCAGGCCAAAGCCATCCACCGGCGTTCGGAGCACAAAGCGGTGGGCGAATTGATCGCCGGAAATCTGGAAACGATTTGATCCCGTACGCGGCATGTGGTGCGATTCGACGATGCCGTTGTGATAGGTCGTTTTCTCGCCGTCATAACGCGAGAGCAGGTCGCTCAGTTCATCATGATGAACGGCAGCACGTTTCGGATTAGAAATTCCTAGCAACCGACCTCGACCCGATTTCGGATTGCGTTCAATGCAGAATCGCATTCGCTCGTGCGGTGATTTCTCGGCGATGCGTTGAAAGACTTCCTCGTGGCTAAAGTAGTTGAAAATCGATTTGCTGAATCCATATCGCACGTACAGACTGTTCCAAAACCGATCCGTCGGCGTCACCGGTTCATCATCGATGAACACGTTCGCAACCGGACGATGGCGAGCCATCTTCTGTTCCGGTTCGGTTGTTTCTACACGCAATTGGCCGATCGTGGTGACGCCATATTCGAACGTGTAAGCATCGTTGACGCGGGCAGACATGGGATTGCACTCCTTCGGGGCAAAATGCGTTCTCGACATGAGGTAACGCGAATTCATGAAAATTGCGGCAGCAGGGACACGATCAGGCAATCGACCGTTCAATCGAACTGCGACGGTTGCGCGTTCCAATGACGGGGAAGCCCGACATTGTGACGACGGATGAAACGGGGCATTTCCACATCCGTGCTGGCGATGGCCATGCGTGCCCGGGCGTTCGCAATGTTGATCAACGGATTGACCGTCAACGTTCGCCACTCATCTTCCTGCCAAAGATGTTGCTCGAGTGCGGTCGCCATCTTCGTGAACGGATACCGCGTTAGTTTGCTCTGGATCACTTGCTTGAACGGAACATTCGGATGCTTACGGAACGCTCGCCCGCACATTTGCATTGTGGGGCCTTTTGCGGAATCACGACAGAAAACGGTTTGCAAATCCGGACAGTCGAAGCCTTCCGTCAGAACCATACAGTTGACGAGCACGTCCGTTCCCCCCTGGCGAAAGCGGGCGAGTTGGGCATCGCGATCCGACGACCCGGTCACGGTTTCACACGCGATGTCATGTCGTTGCAATCGCTCGGCGAATTCGAAGCACTCGGCCAGCTTGCGAAAGAAGACGATTGTTTTGCCCCAGCGGTGTGGTTCGCGAAGATAAAACTCGGCCACCGTGTCCACGTTGAACGCTGGGATCGTGTAGTGGTGATACTTGGCGAGATACCCGTCCTGAATGAGCTGATGAATTCCCGCATCCTTGATGACTTTGTCAAAACAAAGTTTGACGCGGTCTGCTCGAAACGGAGTGGCGGTGAGTCCGAGAATCCATCGCGGGCGAATTCGGTTGTGCAAGAACGCCATCGACGAGGCAGCATCGTGTTGAGCTTCGTCGACGATCAGTAGGTCGATGTCGGTGGGCGGATTTTTGTCGAACATCGATATGAACTCGATGGGGTCGACGTCGATGCCCTGCTCGACGTTTTCTGCAGCCGTTTGGTTCAGCAAATTGCGACGCATCGCAACCCAGCCAACCCGCACGCCGTGTCGCTCTTGCAGGAGTTTCGCTGTCAACAATCCCATGACGGTTTTGCCACTGCCAGTCGGCGATTCAATCATCGCTGACCGAGCGGCGGGTTCGAGATTCCCGAGGCCGTTCGTAAACCGACCTTCCAGCATCGCCACAACTTTATTAACGATGCGAGCCTGATAGGGCCGCGGCTCGATCTTCGTCTGCGTGACGAGAGCATCCAATTCCATTGGAGTTGATCCCCTTCCGTGTGTGGTGTCGATCCGATTTCGTCGACTTCCAACACTGACATTTTACTCGATTCTGAAAGGGGAAACGAGCAGGCGGCTGAGGAGATCATCAAAAAAGCCGACGTTCCGATTTTTTCGGAATTCCCAGTTAATTCGTCGCCGGTGTGATCGGAATGCAAATTCTGAATCGAGTACCGCGACCGGGTTCACTCTCGCAGGTCAACACGCCGTCGTGAGCTTCGACGATGCGTTTAACCGTGGGCAGTCCGAGTCCGCTGCCGCCTTTGCGACTCGAAAAAAATGGTCGAAACATCCGCTCGAGCATGTCGGCACTCATGCCGATTCCGGTATCGATCACGTCCAGGCAGACGGATTCTTGATCGGTGTATGTCAGCAGTTCTAGCGTCCCGCCATCGGCCATGGCTTGTTGGGCGTTGAGTGCGAGGTTGAGAATCGCTTGCCGGATCAACGCTCGATCGATGGGGACCAAAGGAAGGTCGGCCGCCAAATGCGGGCTAATGCGGACTCCCGCATCGTCCGCTTGCATCTGATAAGACTCGATGAACTCACGAACGACCGAATTCCAATCCGTTTCAATCCGGTGAAGCTCACCGAGTCGAGCGAACTGCAAGAACTGCGTGAGAATCTGATCGAGTTGGCGACACTCACGTTGAAGCAAGTTGACCTTGTTCAACAATCGCCGATCACGCGGACTGCCGTCGGTTTGCTCAAGGTCTTCGGCCATCAGCTCAAGATTGAGGCTGATTGTCGAAAGCGGGTTGCGGATCTCATGCGCTAACCCGCCTGCGAGCGTGGCGATCTCAGCCGACTGCGATTGTAATCGCTTGCGTTCGTCGTCACCTAATGAGCGATCCGCATTCATGCTTATTCAAATCGAGCAGTGGTGCGGTCCTTGTGATCGCTCCAAAGACACGTGTTGTGCAAGAGCACGAAAGGCGACGATTACTCTTCCTCGTCACCTTCGCCGTTCTGTTCAGCGAGGACAGCCTTTCGAGAAAGCTTGACACGGTTTTGTTCGTCGACCGCAATCACTTTGACATCGATCCGATCACCGACCTTGACGACGTCAGAAACATTCTTCACAAAGCCGTCTGCCAACTCGCTGATGTGACAGAGACCGTCTTTGCCGGGAGCAATCTCAATGAAGGCTCCGAAGTCTTTGATCGAACTCACAGTCCCTGCGTAGATTCGACCGACTTTGATTTCCTCGGTCATCGCTTCGATGGCAGCGAGTGCTTTTGCAGCGGACTCGCCATTGTTCGCGGCAATCGTGACAGTACCATCGTCTTGAATGTCGATCTGAGCGCCGCTGTTCTCCTGCATGGCGCGGATCGTCTTTCCGCCAGGGCCGATGAGGAGACCGATCTTTTCCGGATCGATTTTGATCTGACGCAAACGGGGGGCGAAATCGGAAATGTCACCACGTGGCCGACGAATCGTGGTCAACATGGTCTTGAGCAACTGAATCCGAGCTTGCCGAGCCTGAGCCAAAGTCTCCTTGATGATTTGGCCGTTGATCCCCGAGTTCTTCAGGTCCAGTTGAATACCAGTGATTCCACGTTGTGTGCCAGCGACTTTGAAGTCCATGTCGCCGTAGTGGTCTTCATCACCCATGATATCGGTGAGGAGAGTGTATTCGGTATCACTGTCCATCACGATCCCAATGGAGATACCAGCAACCGGTTGCTGCAACGGCACACCGGCGTCCATCATCGAAAGCGTAGCCGAGCACACTGTTGCCATCGAACTCGAACCATTGGACTCGAGGATGTCCGAGATCGCACGAATCGTGTAAGGGAACTTATCCGGCGTAGGTAGAATGGGTTCCACGGAGCGTTGGGCTAGCATCCCGTGACCGATCTCACGTCGACCGGGACCACGAATCGGACGCACTTCACCGACCGAAAATGACGGGAAGTAATAGTGCAACATGAACCGTTCGGAGATTTCATCATACAACCCGTCGACGCGTTGTTGGTCACGCGAGGTTCCCAAGGTGATCATGCCTAGCGATTGTGTTTCGCCACGCGTGAACACTGCGGAACCATGGACGCGTGGCAGCACACCGACTTCACACGAAACGGGACGCAGTTCACTAGGCTTACGACCATCGAGACGTTTGCCTTCGAGAATCAGGTCGCGAACGGCCCGTTTTTCGAGCTTATAGAAAGCATCTTTGAAGTCTGTCAGCGAGTGACCATCGGCGGTTTCCGTGGCGTCATCCGGGAACAATTCGTCAATGAACTCTTGGCGAATCTCAGCGACTTCGCTATGTCGATCTTGCTTTTTGCCAGCTAGCTTCGCTTCCTTGACCCGCGAATAAGCCTTGCTCTTGAGCATCTTATCGAACGGGTTTTCTGGTGGAGCTTCCCACTCGAACGGCTCGACACCGACCTTTTTGACGAACTCGTCTTGCAGATCACAGAGCTTCTGAATTTCTTCGTGAGCGAAAGCGATCGCCTCGGTCATTTGCTGTTCGGGGATCTCTTCGCCGAAGCCTTCGATCATCAGAACGCTTTTCCGGCTACCGGCGACGATCAGATCAAGCTTGCTCTCCTTCATCTGTTGGATGGTCGGGAACACGACGTACTCGTCATCGATCAATCCGACCCGCAGTCCACCGATAGGACCTTGGAACGGAACCGGCGAAAGCATGATCGCAGCGCTGGCTCCCAGGATCGTCAAAGCATCAGGATCGTTTTCGGGGTCCGCGGACAAGACGTTGCACATGACTTGCAACTCGTCTTTGTAACCCTCCGGGAAGAGGGGGCGGATCGGGCGGTCGGTGAGACGGGCTGCCAGAATTTCGCGGGTCGTCGGGCGTCCCTCGCGTTTGAGAAAGCCGCCGGCAAACTTGCCGGATGCGGCTAGTCGTTCTCGATAATCAACTTGAAGTGGGAAGAAATCAATACCTGGTCGGGCTGGCCCAGTTTGAGCCGCAACAAAGAGAACTGTTTCGCCGAACTGAACTCGAACTGCCCCACTTGCCTGCTTGGCCCAGTCTCCTGTTGTCAGACTGAGTTTTCGGCCCCCGATTTCCCGTTCGACTGTAACTTTGCTCACGTTTTCCGTCCTAGCATTCAAAATTCTTACGACGACACACCGACACAACCGGTTGGGTTAGACCGTACGACAGAAGTTCGACGCATTTGACAAAATGCGCACTTCAACCCGCTTATCGTTGTCAGATCACGCTTGGAGCTATGACAACAGTTATTGCGACCTCGACTAGCCACGAGTGTGGAAGGTGTTGCGTGGACGTGCCGTTCTGCATCGTCGACACTGTATGTCGACGACACGCGAATGGTGGTCGCTCTCAACACACCTGTCGAAAGGTTGTTGTTTCGACACCTGATACTGATTTACACGACTCGTGCCATGCGTACCTGGAAGCCCGCACGGCTTCTTAAGAACTACTTCCGCAAGTTCAGCCGTTGAAGGATCTCGCGATACCGTTCTGGCGTGTTGTTTGCGAGATAACGCAACAACTTCTTACGGCGGCTGACGAGTTGCATCAAACCACGTTGGCTGGCGTAGTCCTTGGGGTTTTCGCGGAGGTGAACCGTCAGGTTGGCGATCCGCTCCGTGGCAACTGCAATTTGCACTTCTGGCGAACCGACGTCGGAATCCGACCGTCGATACTCTTCAACAATTTCTGATTTCCGCTCTTTTGTCACAGACATCTTAACGACCGGCTCCATACACAGATGACCACGCTCGTCTGTTTGCGCGGTCCACTTTGGCAGAATTGAGTTTCAAGTCAGACACTCTAACAATGTCCCAGTAGAAATCAACTCTTCCGCGATGCAAGATTATCGCGAGGTCAATAAAAAATCCCGTCCGGTATTCGCGGGACGGGATTCAACAACGACGCTCTGATGGGGCTATCAATCAGATTTTGCCCGCCTGCAGGTCACTGACGACTTCAGCCAGGATTGCGGGATCTTGAGTGCCAACAACATGCGTCACGCGGCTTTCCGGCACGCCTAATCGGAGCATGGTTTCTTCGGCTTTTTGCCAGATTCGAGTTTTTTGCTTTGCGGAATCTGTCAGGTAAAGATTTGTCACCATCTCACTGAGTCGATCTTGATCGATATCATCACGATTGTCGTAAAAACGTTTGATGATTTTCTTTTGGTGCTCGGTATGGTCTGCCATGTCAGTCCTTGGACGTATTCAATTCCTGTGATAAATGGTCGAGCGTTCCGTCACCCGACCTAGGGATCTCGTTCTCATATCGGTCGGAACGTCTCGATTCATTCGGAGTATTGGTAGTACATGTTATATCGACGGGAACTTCCACGGAACGGCATGCGGGTGGCCATGTATTTGGCGGCATTGGCGATGCCATCTTGTTGGGTCGGTGCGGCACCGGGGAGAATTAATGTATACGTGCCGAAGTACGGACCACCTGGCGCATCCTCGTAGACTTCTTCAAATTTGTTGTAGAAAGAGTCGAAGTTTTGCCGCTCTTGAGCCGTTCGCAAACTGGCTTTCGCGTCTTGCTTTTCTTGAAGAGCGTCTCGGGGTTTTTGAGGTTCTGGTTGCGGTTCCGGCTTCGGATCTGGTTTTTCATCGTCGGTATCGTTACGGGAAGGCGTTCGATTTCGCGGGCCGAAAATCCCTCCCCCTCCAAAACCGCCGGCATTCCCACCAAACCCGCCACGTTTAGGCGAGGGATTGGTCTTTTGTGGAGGCGAATTCGAAGCGATCGTCGTCTGCGGTGGTGGGGTTTCGGAATTCGTCGACAACATGTCCTTGATCGCCGAAGATTCTTCATCCGGGGTGTTCTCGGATCGCTCAGCGAACGATTCCGTATCTTCCGAGTCTGGTTCAGGTTCCGATTCTTTCTCCGAGTTTTCGTCTTCAGGGGCTTCCGATTCGACCGACGAAGGTTGCTTTGCGGTTGGCTTCGTCACAGCGACCGTATCGGGCTCTTCCACGGGTTCTTGTGACAGAAACATCGCCCCACCGATCAGTAACGCGATCATGCTGACAAAGCCAAGACTAATCGCGATGAGCCCGGCATTCGAGTGCGATTTTCTTGCAGGGGGTGTGTGACCGGAAGCCGGAGGGGTGGTAAACAAACTGCTTCTAGTGGCGACGTCGTCTGGGGATTCAGTCTGGATGTGCGGCAACTCGGTCGCGAACCCCATTTCCGTCGTCGCCGGTTCCGGAGGTGCGGAAACGTCGTTAATCTGCGTCGAGGCAAACGCCGGGTCTGCGGATTGAGCAAGCTGAAGAACCGGGACCGAGTCGGAACTCGAAGTGCCCGCTGTTTTCCCTTGAGCAAATTCGGTCAGGTGTAAGGCGAACTCCTTCATCGATTGGTAACGGTCTTCCGGTTTTTTAGCCATTGCCCGGGCACAAATGGCGTCTAACTCGGGATCGATGTGGGGAAGAACACTGCTCAGTCGCGGAGTCTCCGCCCCCAAAATTTGACCAAGCACAACCGTTGTACCCCCTCGGAACGGAAGTTCGCCGGTCAATAATTCGAACAGGATGATACCGAGGGCGTAAATGTCCGCTGGCGGTCCGGTATCGAGGTCACCGAGAACCTGCTCGGGAGACATGTATGCGGGTGTGCCGAGAATTGCACCTTCTTTCGTCATTCGGCTTTCGTCTTCATCGGCATCGACTTGACGCGCCAAACCGAAGTCCATAATTTTCGGCCGTTTCTGCCGATCGATCATGATATTGGCAGGCTTGAGGTCGCGGTGAACGACATCTGCCGCATGGGCGTGTTCCATTGCCAATGCCAAGCGTCGCACCATGAGGACTGCTCGACGTTCCGGCCAGGGTTGCCCGACGAAATCGGAGAGTGGTTTACCGTTGACGAACTCCATCGCGATGAAGCTGACGCCGTCGATTTCACCGACATCGTAAACGGTACAGATGAATTCGTGGTTTAACCGGGCGGCGGCACGGGCCTCGAGTTGGAATCGTTCGATGCGTTGGCGGCGGTTTTTGGCTTCCAACGACGGCGTTTTTAACGCGACGTTCCGATCCAGTTGGGTATCGTGGGCTAAATAGACCGCCCCCATTGCCCCGCGACCGAGTTGTTTTTCGACGCGGTAACGGCCGAATTCGGGCGGCAATGAAAACTCGTTCTGTGGATCAGCCGAACGCATAGGCTGTGGTTCTCCAACTTGCGATTCCAGTGTCCCGGTCGAATGTGTCTCTCGGTCTTGTGGCTGTGGTCGTTGTTTTGCGTTTCGGGAAACTGGGGAAGCCGCCAATTTCTTCAAAACCGTTCGCAATTCCTCCGCGATCGCCGGGTGTTCCGCGACGAAACGATCGATGGAAATCCGTTCGCCGTTGGCGAGTTTGGCTCGATACTGCTTGAGGGCGTCTGCACACGAAGGGGAAATTGTCCGCGATTGAGGTGACGGCTTCGGCATATAGCGACCTCCCAACTTGCTGGCCCGAGGAAACTGGCGGGATCGGCTTTGTTTCAACTCTCTTCGATGTTAGCCATCATGTGTAAGCCTGTCACGTGAAACTTCGCACAATTTCCTTGAGGGCAGAACCAGTCTATAGCCATTTCACGAAGCGATTGTCTCCATCGACCAAAATTGCTTTGGGTTCAATCGGTGTCGTCGAGAGCGTATAGCCGAAGATGATGATATGATCACCGGTTTGAATCTGCCGAGCAGCTGGGCCGTTCATGCAGATGACGCCGCTATCGGGTTCGCCTTCGAGGACATATGTTTCCAGCCGCGCCCCGGATTCCAACGCAGCGACCATCACCTTTTCACCCGGTTCCAGGCCGACCCGTTCCATCAACGAGGAATCGATCGTAATGCTGCCAATGTATTCCACATTGGCTTGCGTGACGGTCGCGTGATGAATCTTCGAAGACAAAAACCACTTCATTCGTATCAAACTCCGAGGGGATTAGTACCCTCAATTAGACCGCGCGGCGAACCTTGGGGTTCACACAAGTTAGGACATCGTGAATCGTAGCGAGATCGGCGAAAAAGGGAACCGTGTACCATAGGTCAGGCTGGGCCCGACAAGCTCCGGTGACTTCGTATTGAACGTTTCGGCAGTTCTACTGATGTTTCGTCAGGCACAGCCTGACCTACTTCTTACTACGCTTTCACAACTCGCCAATCAACAAGCGCGGCGAGCAAAACAATGGCGAGGGCTAGTAAAATCAGCCACGAATATGGGTTATCGAAGCGAAAATCGTTGACGGTTTCGGTGGTCTGTGGCTCGATGACGCCGTCGTTCAAAGCGGTGAGCACGGATTCGCGAGGGTCATGAAAGTTGACAGCGAACCGGTCCAGCAACTTTTCGCCGGCGAAGATTTCATAGACGCCAGGTTGATCAAGACCGCCGATCTCGACAATCCCAGACAGATCGCGAGCCAACTCCCGTTCCGTGTTCTCACCGACCAACCGCAGTTCGATCTCGTTTTCGGAAATCGGCCAACGAAACCGGATGATTTCACCGACGCGGTAATTCCAACGCCGTAATCCTGGCAGATCATCCCGACGGAGTTCGACAAGATTGCTCAGCAAGATTGGCCAGTTCTCGCTCTCGCTGAGTTGCGATCGACTAAGGTCGATGTTTAATAGAAACGCCGTCGTTCGGGTTCCTTCCAATTGGCCGAGTAGCGGAAGTTGGTCGGCGGTGATGAGCGGGTTGATGTCTAATCCCACTTTCTGCACCCCACCCCACACGAGGTTGCCAAGTTCCAGTCCTTCGATCAGCGGATGGCGTTTTTCGAGGATGTAAGGGCCACCAAGATCGACAGCGGCTTCCTTCGCTTCCTCGGTTTGGCTCAGCGGACCAATGCCCAACCACCACAACTCTCGGTCGGAACGTGGCAGTGGATTGGGCGACGTGATGACGAGATCTGCATCACCGGCTGCGACCTGTTCAACGTCCGGCAACGCTTCGATCGCCTTTTTCACAGCGGCTTGCGTGGTCGGATTGCCTGCGAGATCGATGGCAACTTTCACCGGTCGCGGTTGCGGTTCGATGAGCGTGACCGTGTTGTCGATCGCAAGGCTGTCTTGGGGTGTGGAGAGATCAATCACGATATCGCCAATACCCATCGGAACCGGCACAAGCAACGGCGTTTCCGCACCTGGTGTGATGGTTAAGTCTCGTTCGAAGACCGTTTGACTACTCACACGTCCCCGGACCGAAACCACTGCAGCATTGGTGTTGTAGTTGACGAATCGCAGATAGATTTCGCTGGTTTCTTTGTCGGAATCGATCTGCCAACGGGCAGCGAGAATGGCCACGTTCGGCAAACGTTCGCCGACGGCTACCGTCTCCATCCTTTGTGGCAGCGGCGTCGTCTCGGCCGGCAGATGGTCCGTGAGAAACAACATTTCTCCCGATTCGCCCGCGAACTGAGCTGCCTGGTCCCAGGCGGTACTGAACTCATGGATCGACACCGACGGTTGCCAACTCGCGAGCTGATCGCGAGCTTCGTCGACACTCGCCAACGGACCAATTAGCGTCGCCGGTCGGTTGCCGGTGACCAATGCCGTGACGCGACTCCCTCGGTTGAGATTGTCCATGCGTTCCAATAATTCCGCGGCAGCGAGATCGCGAAACGAAGTGTCCGTCGTCGGTTCGGCTTGCATCGAGGCGGAATTGTCGAGCACAACCACCAAATGTGTTGCCCGGCCGAGTTCGCCGAATCGCGGCTGTGATAGAATCATCGCGATCAAGAACGCTGCCAAAAGCTCCAGCAGCAGTGATGGAGTGATCGGCAACCGTTCCCGTGTCCGGCCGACCGACCGCATCTCATGTTGCACGCCCCATAAATGCACACCCGCCACCACGATCGGTGGAAAGCGACGATGATAAAGGTGAATTGCCACGATCGCCGGCATCGCCAGCAACGCGAGTAATCCCCAAGGGTTGGCAAACGACATGCATTCGGGTCCCGGTCAGTTTTGGATTTGATCAGCATAGCGGTTCACGGAGTTTCTTCCCAGCACACGATTGCTTAGGATAGAATCGTGGCATCTCGAAATAGCAGCCAGTTGAAAATTTGTGCCACGGCGATGTCAGCCGTGCTTGACCGAAAATGCGTGCGGGTGATCCGCACGAGCGAGACGCCAGTGGCACACCGAACTGAGTTTTTCAGCGGGCTTATCAGACTTTGCGATCGGAAGACCTTCGCCCATGTATCTGCTCAAGATGGCCAAGCGTGCCTTGTTCGAAGCCGACAAGCGATTGCTGCTCAAAGTCGCCTGGACGATGGGAGTGAAAGGCACACGCAGCGTCCGGTTGCACAAAAAACGTCTGAAACAAGGCAACTATTTCCCCCCGTTCTTGTATGTCTCGGTAATCAATTCCTGCAATTTGCGATGTCAGGGGTGTTGGGTCGATGTCGCGGCCAAACAGCAGACGATCGACTTAGAGGCGATGAACAAGCTCATCAATGAAGCGAAAGCGATGGGCAACGTGTTTTTCGGAATCGTCGGCGGCGAACCGTTTATGCACCCGCAGTTGATGGAGATTTTCGCAGCCCACCCGGATTGTTATTTTCAAGTTTTTACCAACGGGCAATTCATTACGCCGGAGAAAGCGAAGCAACTCCACAAACTCGGCAACGTGACTCCGCTGATCAGCGTGGAAGGCAACGAAATCGTCTCCGACGAACGCCGAGGCCGCGAGAACGTCTTTAGCAAGACGATGCAAGGTGTGCACAACTGCCTAGAGGCGGGCGTGTTCACCGGCGTTTGCACGAGCGTGTGCCAGACGAACATCGATGACTTACTGACTGAGGAGTGGGTCGACAAGTTGATCGAGATGGGCGTGTTCTACACCTGGTTCCATATCTACCGTCCGATGGGACCGGACGCCTCGCCAGAGCTGTGTCTCACGCCGGAGCAACAACTCCGGGCGCGAAAGTTTGTCGTCGAGATGCGGGCGAAAAAGCCGATTGTGATTATCGACGCCTACTTCGACGGCAACGGTGAAGCGTTGTGTCCGGCGGCAACGGGGATCACGAACCACATCAACCCGTGGGGCGGTATCGAGCCCTGCCCGATCATTCAGTTCGCGACCGACAACATCCACGACGAATCGAAGACGTTGGCCGAAAAGTTTAACTCGCCATATCTCAACGACTTCCGCAAACTCTCGCAGGAAACAACACGCGGCTGCATCGTCCTCGAACGGCCTGACTTGTTGAAACAACTTGTCGAGGAACATTCCGCTCCCGATGTCACCGCACGACAGTCGGCGCTGGCGGAGTTGGAAGCGATGCAAGTTCGCACATCGCAGTTCAACCCCGGCAACGAAATTCCGGAAAAGAACATTTGGTACCGCTTGGCGAAACGCTTCTGGTTCAACGACTTCGGCGTCTACCGCGATCAGGATCACAGCACCACCGCCGCCCCCGGCGTGTTGGCGGCGAATGGTTCTGAAACCACGGTCAAACCGGATCCCGCGTTGCCGATCTTGCAATAGACTGAAGAAACATTGTGCACGGCCCCGACCATTCGGCTGTTCTCAGTCACTTTCATACCTGAATGACAGCTGCACGGAATTTCTCGCAGACAGGGAGGCGGCAGCCACAATCATGTGGAATCTTCAAGAGCCATCGCCCAATGATGCATTGACCGATGAGATGGTCGGGGAAGCTGAAAGTGTGCTTGGTGTCAGTCTCTCTGCCGACTACGTTGCCGCCCTCAAACAAAAGAATGGCGGCTCAACATTGGGGAACTACTTCAAATTACCGAAGCAATTCGTTCCATCGCATCTACGGGGATTTGTTGACCACGGCTACACTTCTATTGATGAAATCAATGGCATTGGCCAGACGCATGTGAGTGTACTGAATACTCCCTACATGACTGACGAATGGGGCCTTCCCACAGGATTCGTCTTGCTGGACGGCGATGGACACACATGGACAGCTTTTGACTACCGCACCAACAAAGCCAATCCAACAATCGTATTTTTAGATTCAGAGTCCGGCGACACCTTGTACGTAGCTGAAGGCTTTCTGCAGTTCTTTTCCTCGCTCGTTCCCCACGAGGCACTATTCGACGACGAAGGTGAATACATCGGTCCTGCATAACGGACGTCGGCTAGACCGTTGCTCACGCGCTAGTTGAAATGAAAAAGCCCGCCGAGATCGAATGATCCCAGCGGGCTTGAATTTTCTTCTTAACGGGGCCTGTCTCGTGGAAGTGCATCACCAAAGGCGTGAACCTGCCCGCCGCGGACCCGAACGACGGCTGTGCCGTCAGTCGTCATAGTCGACTTCGATGTAACCGTCTTTGGATTCGACTTCGACCTTGTAGTCGTCGAACTCGAGTTTGACCTTCCGGCCGTTGTTCTTGACTTCTTGTTTCTCCGGCGGGAATGGTGGCACGAAGACTTTGACGAACACCAAACCCTGGCCAAGCGGATTCGCAATGGCCACGTGTGTCGGAACGGCAGCGGGGTGGATGTCTTTGGCGTCTTTGACTTTGACCCGAGGGAAACACTGCATTGGTGTCGAGACACACTGACCGGCACGGTATGGCTGCTTGATAACCGGTTCGGAAATGGTAACCGATGGGTTATACGCATCCTGCTGAATCGGTGGCGGTGCCAACGCAGGGCCATTTGAGAACGCTTCGTCCGGCGTCGGTGGCGGCGCTACCGTCTGCGGGGCCGAATAGTCACTGTAGTCGTGTTGATGGTACTGATTGACGACGGGTGGCGGTGGTACATAACTCGGTTGTGTCGGCACAACTCGGGACTGAGGAACAATATAGGTGTTCCGGTGCGGTACCACATAGCTCCGCGACGGGTATCGCGGCGGCACAACGTAAGTGCGTGGAACGTAGCTCCGCCGAATGATCACGCCATCGTCGTCGTCAAAATCGGGCGTGTAAAAACGTGGGCCACGGAATCGCGGGCCGTCGTCATCATCGTAGTCGGGTGTATAGAAACGAGGGCCACGATATCGCGGTCCGTCGTCATCGTCGTAGTCACTGAAGGCCGGGCGGGTCAGGCTGGTCGCTCCCGCGAAAAGTCCGATCGCCAGCAAAGTCAGGGCAATGCGTTTCATAGTTGTGGTGTCCTCTTCCCGGTCAACTGACCATCGTGGTAGTGATTCTCGAAAGAATTCCGGGGCAGCGAATATCCGTCGTTGCCTCGTCTAACACTATTATGGCGAATCGCCACAATTGTCCCGACACCAATTTTGCCGCAATCCAGGAAACTTAGGAAAGATTGCCATAAATGACGATTTATTTCCCCTCAGACGCCCAAGCCGAGCCGTGGGGGAATTCGTACATGTCTAACGATTCCGGTTTCATCGTAATGCTATAGCCAGGGGCTTTAGGGGCTTGGTAGCAACCATTCTCCATGACGACCGGATCGAAGAAGTGCTCGTGGAGATGGTCTGCGTACTCGGTGGCACGCTCCTCAAACGTCCCACTGACGCAGACATAGTCGATCATCGAAAGGTGCTGAACGTACTCACAGAGCCCGACGCCACCCGCGTGTGGAAACACCGGCACATCGAAATGAGCCGCAAGCAATAGCACCGCGAGAACTTCATTGACGCCACCGAGTCGGCAACTGTCGATCTGACAGACCTGCATCCCCCCCGCCTGTAGGAACTGCTTGAACATCACACGGTTATGACAATGCTCACCGGTCGCGACACGGATAGGCGAAATGCCTTTCGCGATCGCTGCATGGCCGAGAATATCGTCTGGGCTGGTCGGTTCCTCAATAAACCATGGATCAAATTCCGCAAGTGCCCGCATGTGGTCGATCGCTTGCGGGACTTCCCAAACTTGATTGGCGTCCATCATGAGTTTGCGATCGGGGCCGATTTCCTCCCGAATAATCCGGCAACGACGGATGTCGTCCTCCAAATCGCGGCCGACTTTGATCTTGAACCGCTCCCAACCCCGTGAAAGCATCTCTCGGCAAAGTGAGCGGAGTTGATCGTCGTCGTAACCCAGCCAACCGGCTGACGTTGTGTAGGAAGGATAACCTTGGCGTTCGAGAGTGGCGATCCGATCGGCCTTGGTGTCGGCAAGTTTTTGCAGGTGCTGCAACGCAGTTTCGCGGGTGATGGCATCGGTGAGGTAACGGAAGTCGATCGCGGAAACGAACTCCTCGGGGGAGAAGTCGCTAACCATTCGCCACAGCGGTTTGCCGGCTGCTTTGGCATCGAGGTCCCACATCGCATTCACGACCGCCGCCGTCGCCAAGTGAATAACGCCCTTCTCTGGTCCAACCCAGCGAAGTTGGCTATCCCCTGTGACTCGTCGCCAGAATCCACCGCGATCCGCTTGGAATTCTTCGAGAGTGGTGCCAACGACCAACGGTCCCAGTGCCTCGATGGCTTGTCGACATAGTTCGTTGCCACGACCGATGGTGAAAGTCATCCCATGACCTTCAAGACCGTCAGCATCGGTCTGCAAATTGACATAGGCGGCAGAGTAATCGGGATCGAGATTCATCGCATCCGATCCCGCGAGACTTTGCGAGGTCGGAAAGCGGATGTCTTTGGCAATCAGTCCAGTAATTGTTGTCATAAATCAGAAACCTACGGAGCGATCGAGTTCTATGTGTAAGATGTTGCTACGGTCAGGAGGAAATCGTTTAAAGCCACAAGGGGCACCACTTAGCCCATTTCCCGTTGGCACGGGGTAAGCCGTACTGTACCATATCGACCCATGTCAATCTGTCCCACTGGGCAAACCGTGTCAGATCTTCGGGGCACCAGGATTGGCTGGGCAAAACAATGACGGTTTTGGCGTTTTCATGTTAGTCACTTTTTGACGTAATCGCTCGGCCACATTGTTGATTTGGATTGGATTGGACCAACACTCACTCGGCGTCCCCTTCATTGAGAGACTCTCGATGCTCAGCGACACGCTCCTTTTTGTTGGTGGCTGCTCCGGGAGCTTCGCTGCACCAACGGAGAACCGGCCCGTTTTCGATGCCGATTCTCCGCATCAAGTGCGACATGTGCCATTTTCCCGCCAAAAATTCGGCAGTCGCACCTCATCCTATTTTCTGCGGCATCGTGATACGTGGATTGTGATCGATCAGGGGTTGGGAATCGAACCGATTTCCGAGTTCGTCATCGATATGCTGCAAGCGGAGCGGATCGAGAACCCGGTTGTGCACCTGCTGCAAACGCATTACCACGAAGATCACATCGAAGGTCTGCGAGCAAATGCGTTGATGTTTCAACGGGGAACAACACTACGGTTTTATAGCCCGAGGCTGCAGGCACGTGCTTCAACGCGATTGTTTACACACGATGAGACGTCACCGACCTCGAGTTGTCCGCTTGATCCATGCATGATGGACGTCCTAGAGGCGGAATTTTGTAAGAGCTATTGGCCGGTCACTTTGGACTTGTTGGACCGCACCGGTGCGACGCGAGAGCACGTCGAATTTCAAACCGGCGACACCCTGCAGATCGACGATGTGGTCGTCCGGACGACTTGGCTGCCCCACCCCGGTGAATGCGTGGGCTATCGCTTCGAGTTCGCTCAGAGTGATCCAATCGTGATCGCGACCGATCATGAACCGGCAGTCGAGGTGAATACTTCGATTGTCGATTTCTTCGACGGTGCGGGTTTGCTTCTGGCAGATATGCAGTATCGCCAAGCGGAATACGACGGAACAATGGCGATTGGCCGTCGCTCCGAAAACTGTATGTCCCGCGAAGGTTGGGGGCATGGAACACCTGAGTTGCTGTTCCCCTATATCGAAAAAACGAGTCAGCGACCCAAGAAACTGCGGATCGTCCATCACGACCCGAAGCGGTCCGACGAAGATCTTCAGTCCTTCCACGAAGAAAGCCACGACATTCTCAAGCGGTACCTCGGTGACGATTCGATCGACTATGGATTTGCGGCCGACGGGGAGTTGTACTGGCTCTGAGTCTTAGACCGGCATTCAGCTGACAGAACAGACACTGTCGAAGTGCGAACGAAAGAAGGTCGTTACTGCGGTTTAGCGGGCGTCGTCACGGTCTAACATGGAGACCGGCACGATCATCAGGCTCGTGGCGACATTCGTGACCAGCAAATCGATATCCTCCTCGGACGCAGTCAATTCGTGAAATGATCGCGTGAGTTTGCTGATGTCGTCGTCTTCCACCAACAATTCCAATCGGCATTTGGTGGGCAAGGCTCGTCCGCGTCCGATCTCGTGCGAGTCAGCAGCGGCTCCATCGTAGATCTTGAGAATAGAAGCCGACCGCCAGGATTCCTGCTTCAACAGATCTTGAATTTGTTGAAGTTGATGGGTGGGGAAAACGCATTCAATTTTTTTCATTTGCCCGACCCCTTTCTGACACGAAGAATCAAACGCGACAGTCTGGACTGCATGTCGCGTGCCGAAGCCCGGTTTTTTCGCGAGGTTGGGCAGTCGAGAGTGGGTGTCGGCACTCCACGAAAATGGATTCACCAAGCCGTCGTACAGTAGAGACAGTTATTTTTCATTTTCTGCGAGTTTTGCCGAAAAGTGTTTGCGATTGCTGATTCATCCAGCATGTGCTGCCCGTTTCGTAGACTTTGACGAGTTTTAGTATGTTCACCTAGTACAGCAGATCGACATGGCTCTGCAAAAAGCGGAATCCTTCCAGCTTTTGCTCTTTGAATCCAAGATCAATTCTTGACGAGTTCAATTTCCAGAGATACCGTGAATCGCAACAGACGTTTGAAATTCGTCGGTCCGGAACTTGGCGAACGCTGACACGTGGCGGTCTGGATCGCGTGTATTAAGAGGCTCGTGGATGCTCGCTAACATGGCGGTGTCCTTTGTGAACGCGAACAGTTTATGAACGCAAATCCATCGGAAATCGCTTTTCAGTGGCGATATGCGTTCATCGGCTCGGTGTTGCTCGTTTCGGTGGCGTTAGTCTCCCTGAGTTTTCATTGGTGGTCTATCGAAACCGATCGCGGGCTGCAGACTTCGCTGCCCCCAGATCTACCGAGCCAGCAAGCGGAAGCTTTGTACGAAGCGGCTTTCTCGCGTGACTTGATGAGCAATAGTCTGTTCGTCGTTCTGCGTCGGACGGGGCGGTCGGGAGGATTGCGTCCGGACGATCGCGAGTTTATCGAGAATGTTCTGCAGCCTGCATTGAGTTCCGTCAGCGTCTACGACCAATGGGGAAAACGCACCCGAATTGTCAAGAATGTGCGGACCGCACGGAACAAGTACATCGGATCGCTACTGGATAGCGAGGATGGAAAAGCCACGCTGGTCGCGGTCGAGTTGAAAGAGGATTTGACAGATCAACAGGTGCTGCAAGCGGTTGATCAAATCGAGAGGCTGACTGCTCAACACGGTCCTTTGGCTGCGTCTCCGCATAGTTTGTTCCGAGCCGGTGTGGTGCCGCCTGGTTTGTCGATGGAAATGAGCGGAATGGCCTCATTCACACGCGACATCAATCGCGCGAATAAGGCCAGTGCCCGAGCAATTGAAATGTGGTCCCTGCTGGCGTTGGGGCTGCTTTTGATCGTGACACAGAAATCCCCCGTGTTAGTGGTGATTCCATTGGGGGTGGTCTTTTTGTCTGTCCACGCGGCCTTGGGATTTCTGACGTTCACCACCGAACGCGGCTGGCTCACTCTGTATTCCGATTTCCGGTGTTATGCTGCCGTCGTGTGTTATTGCGTGGCTGCTGAACAATGTCTTTGGTTGTTGTCCGGTTATCGAACGCAAGTCGAGCGACAGAGTCGAACAGCGGACGCATTCCCGCAATTTCCGTGGCGTCAGATTCGCCCAGTTCTGATCGGTGCTATTGCGACCGTTGCTGTCACGTCGACGTTGTTGTTCGCAGACTTCGGTCGTTTTCATCAGATCGGAGCCGTGTTGATCGTGGGGCTCGTGATCACTTGGGGAATGTCGAGTTTGCTGACATTCGGCGTGATTGGGACGCTCCAACACTGGATCTTTTGGCCACATCGGTCGCAAGCTCGGATTTCCGCTCGGAAATCTTGGTTGCGGTCTCGGCAAACGGAGTCGACTCTTCGACGTGCAGAACCGGAAGGACCAAGCGACCGCAGCAGTCGATTTGGCCTACCGTTGTCGTGTGCCCTAGCAATTGGGTTGTTGCTCCCGTTCGCGATTGTGGCGGTGCACAATGCTGATCGCACGACGTATCGGCTTTTGAATGTCCTCCCGATTCATGCACCCAGTGTGATTGGCGCGGACGCGGTTCAACGACATTTCCCGCCTGGTGCGATCAGTCCGGCGACAATCTTGCTCGAGGATCAGACGGTTCAATTTAACTCTGTCGAAGGAAAGCAACTTGTTGCGGACTTGACCGAATGTGTCGCTTCCGCTTCGGAGACACACGGGATTCTCGACGTGCGGAGTTTGGCCTACCCGCTCGGACTGCAAGAAGAACGCAAGATTCAAGAGACCGTGCCGTTTCGCATCATTCGACACCGGGCAGCGGTCTCGCATTACGTTGCGGACCAAGGTCGATGGAATGGGCATGTGACGAAACTGGATTTGATCGTCGACCAGAGCCCGTTTTCACGCAGCGGCTTTCACGAGTTCGAGCAACTTCAAGAATTGATCCATGCCTGTCTTCCGCCAGAACTGAGCAAAAGCCGAGTGTATTTTCTCGGAGCGACGGCTCGAATTGTGGATCTGCACTCGGTCAATCAACATGATCAACTCGTGATTCAACTCGCATCGATCGTCATTGCGATCGGATTGTCACTGGCGGCGGTCAAACGACTTTCCGTGGCATGTGTGCTGGTATGTTCGGGTCTGCTTTGCTGGTTAGCCACGATGGGCGTGTGCGATTTCATACTCAGCGATGTTCTTGCCGGTGGGCCTTATGAATTGGATTGGCAAGTCGTGACGCTATCGTTCACGATCGTCTTTGCACTCGTGTTCCCAGGCAACTTGGCGGTGGTGCGTCAGGTACTGACTCGGGCATCCCAAGCTCCGACCAATGAAAGCAACGCGGTGGTGTTGGGTGGGCTCGCGATGCTTGCTTGCTCCCTCTCGCTATTTGCCAGCGATGTCCTCGGGTTGCAACAGTTAGGATTGGCGATTGCGGTGGGAATGGTTTTGACCACGGTTTTAGTGCGGCCGTTCTTTATCCCAGGTTGGATGCACCTATTGTCGAACGACGAAGAGACCAGTCACACGCCGTCGCCCGAACGCACCCTCAGTGAATCACGTAGCGAATTCGCTCACCGGGAACTCCGCGACTAATCTTCTACGCCGGTCCGCCTAGAACACATGACCTTCTTGGGGGCCGTTTTTCGTAAGCGTGAGGACTTCGGGACCGTCTTGAGTCATCAGGATGGTGTGTTCGAACTGAGCGGATAACGTGCCGTCGACTGTGCGGACTGTCCACCCATCACTTCGGTCGAGACTCGTCCGGAAACCGCCAATGTTTAGCATTGGCTCGATAGTAAAACACATGCCCGGTTTGATGACTTGCCGCCCGAGTTTGGAATCGGGAAAGTGTGGAACACCGGGTTCCTGGTGAAATCCGCGTCCAATGCCGTGCCCCTGATACTCGCGGACGATCTCATACCCCTTGGCACGGGCGTAGTGATAGATCGCCCGTCCAATATCCAGCACGCGACCACCGGGTTTAATCGCGTGAATCCCCTTCCAGAGGGATTCGAACGTCGTTTGCACCAGTGCCTTGGCCTCGTCCGAAACTTCCCCGATCAGGAAGGTCTCTGACTGATCGCCATGCCAACCATCCACAATCGTAGTGATGTCCACGTTCACGATATCTCCCTCCTGCAGCGGGATATCGTTAGGAATGCCATGACAGACGACATCGTTGACGCTGGTGCAAATCGTCTTGGGATAACCGCGATATCCCAGGCATGCCGGCGTATGGCCGTGGCTGAGCGTGTACTCGCTTGCCAATCGATCCAAGTCGTTTGTAGTGACACCCGGTTCGACATACTGCCGCAGGTGGTCCATCAATTCCGCATTGAACTTCGCAGCGGTTCGCAAGGAATTGCGGTCACGTTCGTTGTAAATTGGTGGCTTTTTGTGAAGCACGATAGCGTCCCGCGTTGAATTCAAAAACTTGCATTGGGCGAACGTCCCCACCGACGGGCGGTTGACAGATGAACGCGCATTGTTTCGAGTTTGCCGGTCGAGATCAACCGATCTTCCGCCCTACCGTAGTTATTTCGATCCAAATCGGTACGGTGTCAAGCGGTTTATGGTCCTTCGACAGGATTTCGAAGGATTCCAATTCCTCCGATTTCCGCTTCCACAACGTCCCCAGCTTTCAGGAATTTGCCCTTGGGGAAACCGACACCGTCCGGTGTGCCGGTCGAAATGACATCACCGGGCATGAGTGTGACAAAGCTGGAAACGAACTCCACGATCGCAGCCACCGGGAACACCATGTCTGCGGTATTGGCGTCTTGCTCGGTTTCGCCGTTCACACGGAGATCAAGCTTGAGAGTCTGCGGGTCTGGGATGTCGCTTACCGGTGTGATGCAGGGACCCATCGGGCAGAACGTGTCATGCCATTTGCCGTGGAGCCAGTCGAAGAAGGAATCCTTTTCACGTGCCGTTCGGTTGGAGTTCGGTTTGAATTTGCGGTCGGAAATGTCGTTGATCACGGTGTATCCCGCGACATAATCGAGGGCGTCACTTTCGGAAACGCCTTTGCACTCGCGACCAATCACCACGCCCAATTCGAGTTCCCAATCAATATAGTTTGGCGAAACAGCCGGGATTCGGATCGGGTCATTCGGGTTGGTCAACGTGGTCAACGGCGGTTTCATGAAGACATATGGAAAGGTCTTGGCCCGTTCTTCCGCCTTACCGCCACCTTCTTCAATGTGTTTCGAATAATTTCCCGCAAGCAGCATCAATTTCGATGGCGCAGGAATCGGCACCAAGAGTTTGACATCATCAATCGGAAGCGACTTGCCCGCATCCAGGTTCTCTGCGACCGCTTGAACTTCTTCGGCGAGTTCGCCGTGAGGCAAATACGGAAGAACCGAATCGTTGACGGTCAAAGATGCGTCAATGGAGGTTAGCGGGGTGACCGTTTCATCTTGATAGATACCGACGTGGGTAGAATTTTGATATTCGAATCGACACAGACGCATGGCAGAGTCTCGGTTGAATGTTCGCGAAGTTTTCGGTTGGATTGGCCACAGTCTGCAGTCTTAAACGATTTCACGCAATGCTACAAAGGCGTTCGTTGATATCACAGGACTGGCGAAATCTGCGATTCGAACTAGAATGCGTCGGTTTCAAAGGAAGATACTGTTAAAAATACTGCGATTGATCGGCTTGCATGTCCGGATCGGTTTCCCACGCGGGGCAATTCCCGCTCGTTCAAGAACTCGGATCGATTCCGGACGTATTGACAGTTGCTCGGGCATTTGCGGACTGGCCGTATCTAGCAGTGCTCGAAAGTGTCAAGCAGTCTGAAAACTTAGGGCGGTATTCGTTCCTCTCGGCCGATCCTGTGCAGTGTTTTCAGCAGAGTGGCGTGCAACTCGGGCTTGAACCGCTGAGCCCAATTTGGTCGACACTTGCCAATCTGCAGACGGCGGCACTCCCAGACCTTCCTCCGTTTCAGGGCGGCGCGATTGGTCTCCTCGGTTACGAATTGGGCGGGGCTTGGGAGCGGATTCCGCGTGCGGCTCATGACGAGTTTCAAATTCCCGATCTTGCGGTAGGGATTTACGATTGGGTGATTGCGTGGGATCACCAAACCGATCGGGCGTGGATCATTTCGCAAGGCATCCCGGAGACCGACCCCGAAAAACGTCGACTTCGCGCTCATCAGCGACTCGTCGAGATTCAAACTCGAATTCGGAACATTTCGCCGGCTATCGAACGGCCGATTCCGGTCCGGTCGGTCACGCCCATCTCGCAGCATGCGGTGCCGAAGTGGCGTGATATTACGAGTACGTTTTCGCGAAAAGGTTATCTGGAAGCGGTTGAACGCGTCATTGAATACATTTATGCCGGCGACATCTTTCAGGCGAATCTCTCGCAGCGGTTGTTGGCGACACAGTCGTGTTCGCCGTTAGAATTGTACGGGAAACTTCGACAAACCAACCCCGCACCGTTCGCCGGGTTCCTGCGGTGGGACGATTGGTTTCTAGCCAGCGCGTCTCCCGAGCGATTCGTTCAAGTCCACGAAGGTTTGGTCGAAACGCGGCCGATTAAAGGTACTCGGCAACGACGCAGTCGTCCGGAAGCCGACTTGTACTCAGCAGCCGAACTCAAAACGAGTGAAAAGGATCAAGCCGAGAACGTGATGATCGTCGATTTGCTGCGAAACGATCTCTCGCGTGTGTGCCAGTCCGGTTCGATTCGTGTTCCGCAGTTGTGTCAGGTCGAGAACTACGAAACCGTGCAGCATTTGGTTTCCGTGGTCCAAGGCCAATTGCGAGATGGTTTGTCCGCTGCCGACTTGTTGCGGGCAACGTTTCCTGGTGGATCGATCACCGGGGCCCCGAAGATTCGTGCAATGGAGATCATCGCCGAACTTGAACCGACCGCACGCGGCCCATACTGTGGGAACCTGTTCTGGGCCGGATTGGATGGTGCGTTTGACAGCAACATTTTGATTCGCACATTCGTCGGCCGGCATGGATGGTTACAATGTTCGGTTGGCGGCGGCATCGTTGCCCAGTCCACTCCGCAAGCCGAATACGAAGAAACCTGGCACAAAGCCGAGGGAATGCTGCGTGCGTTGACTTAATGACTGCCCACGGTAGACGCGAAGCCTATGATTCTCCTGATCGACAACTACGACAGCTTCGTCTACAACCTCGCACGCTACTTGGAAGAGTTGAATTGCGAAACGCTCGTGCTGCGAAATGACGTTTCCATCGAAGACGTTGCCTCCCACGATCCTGCAGCCATTGTTATCTCGCCGGGGCCGTGTAGTCCGTCGGCAGCCGGTGTGAGTGTCGAATTGGTCCGGCAACTTGGTTCGACGATTCCGATTCTCGGTGTCTGTTTGGGACATCAGGCGATTGCAGCGGCGTTTGGCGGTCGGATTGTGCGTGCTCCGCAACCGATCCACGGGCAGACCAGTTCCATCCAGCACAGTGCGCAAGGTCTGTTCGCCGGACTGCCACAGCCGTTGCAGGCCACCCGTTATCATTCGTTGATCGTCGACGAATCCACTCTTCCATCGGAACTCGAAGTTACGGCGAGAACGTCAGACGGTATTCCGATGGCGTTACAGCATCAGATGTTGCCCGTAATGGGAGTGCAGTTCCATCCAGAGTCGATTCTGACGGACTCTGGACACCGATTGCTGTGGAATTTCCTGCAGATCAGCGGCATCGATATTCCCTTCGATTGTCCTGTTGAGCGTGTTCAATTGCCCACGGACGTGTCGATGCAGTCGTCTGATGGCCCAATCCACTGGCAGGTGTGCAGTTCTACACACAAGCCGAGATCGAAGCGGTCGTAACGATTATACCGCCCGCTTGCCCGTTACGATCGGAACATCCGCGCTGGATCCGCCGTTTCGGGACGTCTGCGACAAACCCGCATCGACCGACACCCACTGGAACGGTCGATACATCTTCTCAGACCGACTCAAATTTTTGGCACCGACCAATGCCGTGATATGAGCATGTTTCGGCGTCAACACGGGACGGAACCCGCCTTGTCGCTGTCGGAACACGACTCGGAGCAAATCCCAGAACGAACACCGTGGCGTGTGTTGCACCGGGATTCGAACTCCTCCAACCATGGCATTCCTCGAAACAGTCCCCAAGACTGTAATCAGTGAACTGCACAAATATGCGAATTGGGCTTCTCTTTACGATCATCGTTCTAACCGGCTTCCTGGGAGCTGAAGAGCGGTTCGCATCCGCGACCGAACCAGGATGGGTTGACGATTTCCGCCAGGCACAAGCTGCTGGACGAGAATTGAATCGGCCGATTCTGGTGCATTTCCATGCGTCTTGGTGTGGGCCATGTCGTCGGATGGACCGCGAAGTTCTGCGTTCGGGCGAACTGGCTCGGGAGTTGAAGACCCGCTTCGTCGGGGTCAAGGTCGATGCCGACCGACACCCGGAATTGCTCAAGCAATACGGCATCCGCTCACTACCGGCTGATTTATTGCTTTCCCCGGAAGGCCAAGTCATTTCGCTTGATTTCGGGTATCAGCCGAAGTCGCTGTACTTGGCGCGGATGGATCGTGTCGCCGCCAAGTTTGTCAGCAAGTCGAACGAAAGCAAACCGCCGGCCAAGCTACCGCAGATCGCGGCTAAGCCGAAAGTCTCTCCGCTGGGGCTTGATGGGTATTGTCCGGTTTCGCTTTCCAATTGGCGGGAATGGCGACGAGGTCAGGAACAATTCCAGGTGGAACATCAAGGGGTGATCTACCGTTGTGCTAGCGCCGCGGAACAGAAAACATTCGAGTCCGACCCGGAACGCTTCGTGCCACAATTGCTGGGCTGCGATCCGGTAATCCTCTATCGGACCGATCGTGCCATCACCGGGACCACGAAATTCGGCGCGTACTTCGACGGTGCTCTTTACCTATTCAAGACAGAAGAAACCCGCAACGAGTTCAAGCAACACCCCATTCGTTACACACGCACCCGGCATGTCTTGCGAGTGGATCAGCTGGAAACCACTGTCACACGGTAAGTTAGACATAACGATAATCCATCGGAAAACTTTGAAAAACGGGTGATAGCCGAACGAGTGCGATTGACACGTCTTCGTGATTGGTTATGATACGCACAGTTTTGGTAATAGAGGTGAGGAGGGGTGAAACTACCCCACCGAGGTCTCTTTTGGTTTCTCGGTTGAAGTTGTTGCTTTCAGCTTCCCATCACATTATCAATTCGACAGTCCTCTTGTTGCCCCCGGTTGGTATGGGCGAATTGCTCTGCCCCCGCATTGATGTTTGCGGGAACTGGGTGCGTTACTCTGCTTCGAGAGGGTGCGGCTGAAACTGGCTCGTAAGCATGTTCGAGCTGGGGTCCTGTTCGGGCTCCGCTTAAGTTCGGCGTTTGTTGCTTTCGGCCAGATGGTTGCGGCCTCGGACCTCTTTCCGGTTTTGACGGGTTGTCGTCGAAGCCATCACTGGCGGTTTTGGGGTGTCGACTGAGAATTCGGTTTATCCATCTGTCGTAAGTCCCCTCGTGGTTTGCCAACGGGTTGTTACCAGTTCGGTAAATCGGTAATGAGCAGCAGTGAGACGCGTATGCCCGGTCTGAGTTTCAGACTCTTGGCATCGTTCGTCTTGTCTAACTTTCAGCAGGCGTAAGAGCATGGAGTCATGTCTCAATCGCTGTTGTCTTTTCGCTGACTTGTATTGGAAAGGGATTGAGTCTTGGTGACCCAAATTGTTTGGGGTCTGTCGGCTCGTCACTTCGCTCGGCCAGACGGAACTCGCTCTTATTCGCGAGTAGGTCATGGCGGTAATTTGTCTTAACGGAATCTATACGGAATCGGTTTATGCCAACTCAGGGTTCAACGTCGACTGCTCGCACAACTCGTCGTCGCGTTTCTCGAAAAAAAGCCACAGCGGAGGATTCCGTGAGCGATGAACCAACGACTTCGGAAGCGGAGACAACAAAATCGCTTTCGAACGACGACTCTTCGACAGAAGAAGCCCCGAAGAAAAAGACGACCCGTCGTCGCACAACTCGCAAGAAAGTCGAGGCGGAACCTAAAGCTGCCGCCAAAGACGCTGATGGCGAAGGCGATGATTTCGGTGCCGGTCTTGAGCCAGAAGCAAAACCGAAAACCCGGCGCCGACGAACAAAAGCGACGACCACTAAGGCTGCAGCCACCAAGACCCAGGCAGACGAGTCCAGCGAATCAGCCGAAACGAAGAATTCCGAGTCGTCTGCCAAGAAAGAGCCCGTTGTCGTCGCGGAGTCGCGAGACAGTGAGGTGAGTTCCGCGGATGAGTCGTCGGATCGGTCCGAATCGACAGACTTCCGGTCTCCCCGCAACTCCGATGATGAATCGGGCGGTCGTCGTCGTCGCCGTCGTCGTCGTCGTCGCTCAAGAGACAACGATAACCAAAGCTCTGGCGGTTCTCGCAATTCGCGTGGTGGGGGTGGCAATCGTGGTCGGTCGCGAACGACGCGAACTCGGTCTTTTGATCAAAACGGAGAAGATGTCACCGGAACAATCGAGGGTGTCCTCGAATTGCATCCGAAAAACTACGGTTTCTTGCGGAGCCCCGAGAAGAACTATTCCGCACAAGACTCCGATGCTTTCGTCTCCAGTTCCTTCATCGATAAGCACGGACTGCGTGAAGGCGTGCTGATCCGCGGGGAAGTCGGACCAGGCACGAAAGGTCAGGGACCGCGGCTGAAGTCGATCGAAACAATCGATGGACGCGACGTCGAAGAGTATCAAAAAATCAAGCACTTCGATGATCTCACCCCCGTCAATCCGTTCGAGCAAATCCGTCTCGAAACGGGGCCACGTCCGATCACGATGCGAGTGATGGACTTGCTCACGCCGATCGGGAAAGGTCAACGGGCATTGCTGGTGGCTCCGCCACGGTCCGGGAAAACGATGTTGCTCCATGACATCGCTCATGCCGTGAGTCAGAACCATCCGGAAATGAAGTTGATGGTTCTCCTGATCGACGAGCGTCCCGAAGAAGTCACCGAGATTCGCCGCAACACCAACGGTGAAGTGATTGCCTCCTCAATGGACCGGGAAGTGGAAAGCCACATCCGCGTCAGTCAATTGTTGATCGAACGGGCCAAACGCTTGGCGGAAGCTGGTGGCGAGGTGTTCGTGTTGCTCGACAGTATCACGCGGACCGCCCGAGCTTTCAACAAATGGGTCGGCAACAGTGGTCGGACCGGCACAGGTGGTTTGGACGTCAAAGCGATGGACATTCCACGCAAGATTTTCGGGACCGCCCGTCGCTTCGAGGAAGGCGGTTCGCTGACGATTCTCGCGACCGCGTTGATCGATACCGGTAGCCGAATGGATGATGCGATCTTCCAAGAGTTCAAGGGCACCGGGAACATGGAAGCCATTCTCAGCCGAGACTTGGCCGATCGCCGGATTTGGCCCGCTCTCGACATTAGTCGTTCCGGGACACGTCGAGAAGAAAAGATCCTCGACCCCGAAACACTCGACACCGTTACCCTACTGCGTCGCAGTTTGGTTTCGCTGAATCCGACTGAGGCGATGGAAGAACTTACGCGGAAGCTGGAAATGTTCCCCTCAAACGCCGAGTTCCTACAGAAGATTCGCAACGTGCTGTAAGCCAGTGATGGGAGAGCGTTTGCTTGGACAAACATCTCCTGAGATTGGCTTAACGACGATAGGCACCGTGACGAATCTGAGGCGGGTAGACAATTCGCGGTGGGATAATTGAGCCGCGAATTGTTGGCCGGCTGACGGAATATCCAATCGCCTTGCGGTAAGCAATCCGCGCGCGTCGAGCTTCGGCGCGTCGGCGTTCTCGTTCACGAATTTGCTCCCACACACGTTGCTTGGCCAATTCTTCTTCGCTTCGATTCACACGCGGCGGAAGTTCAATGACAGGGCTCACAAGCGGTGGTGGTGTGGTCTCGTAGACCATTGAAGAACTTTGTGGTGGTCGGGACGCTGGCGTGGACCGCTCGTATCGGCGCTTCGGGTATTGTGGGAAGGTGAGCGTCGTGTGAATTGGCTTCGCTAGTGCTCGGTTCGGCGATTCCGCAATCGCTGCCGGTGGCCATTGACCTGGCTCGCTCGTGGATTGTGCCCCGGCGTTGTCGCTGACGTAAACGAGGGCAAGGCTGGCGAACAATGCAATTGGAAAGTTTCGCATTCGGCTGATACTCCAGCACGTCACACTGCCAACGGTCCAAGTCAATTTGGCGGTCGTCGGGATCAGCACGCCGCCAGCGTTGGAGCGGAACCAATTTGGCATTCGACCGTTCTAGGGTCTTCTGTGTCCGCAGTGGATGCGAAATTGCCTTCCTTTTCCAACTTCCACGAGACAAAAGCTGCTAGGGCTGCACACGAACAGCTTGGGTCCCTATTGATCTTATCGGCTGCCCGCTACGACTGAATGAAGCGAATCGTCTGTCTGCCGGTTAACGCAAGTTCCCCTTCCGAATGCATACGGGGGGTGGTCTTCTCGACTCAAGCGATGAAATCTCGTGTCCTGCGAGATTTCCGCACCAAGCGCAAATAGGTAGACAGTATTAGACTGGGCGAACTTCGAGTGCGCGAATCAAAGCTTCCTGCTGAGAGATTGGCACAAGACAGACGTATACAAGACCGTCTTCTTGCCAACTGCGAATCGCCAGCCCATGGCGGGTTGCCATCGAGCGATATGTGCCGTCCATGAAAGAACGACCTTCCGGGACGGAATTCAACCGCTCTGAGGGAATCGTGACTAGTACGCCACGAAGATCAGATCGTCGTGAATCCCGCGGGTCTCGGAAACGAAATTCACGAACGGCCAACGTGTGCGGAGCTGCGTTCGTGGGAAACCCTTTGATCACAGTCCCGAAGGAAATTCGTCGCTCATCGAGCCAACCACCCGAGGGCAGAATCGGATCGAAACTTCCCTCGAATCTCGGTAAACCGGCGAGTTCATCAGACTCAAATGGAATCTCAGATTGAACTTCCGCCAATTCCAGTTGCGGAGTCCGCGACTGAATGAACCAGAAACCCAGAACGAATGAGCACGTTAATACCGCGATCGCCACCGTTCGCAAGATTTGGCGGGTTCGGGACGGGGGAGTCTCGTTTTTAGCGCTCGCAATCTCAGTCTTCGCGGCGACAGCCGCATGGAGCCGGTCTTTCAAACCTTCGGGGATGGCGACAGCCCGAACAGCCTCTCCAACCATGCGGTCCGACACTTGTCGTTGCTCGAACAGTTCCCGAGCAGCGGAATCATTATCGACAATCTCGAAGGCAGCAGCGAGATCGGGATCCTCCCAATCGAGGTCCCCGGGTCGGGCGGCCTCTAACTGCTCAAGTGCGGTTTTAGGATGCATGGGATAAAAACCTGAAAATCAACGGTCAATCCAACGGTTCCACCGTCGGACAAAAAATTGCGAAAACTCCTTGCTCTCGCTGTAGTTCCGATTCACTTCTGAATGATGTCTATCGACGAACCGACTTCAACGGTCTCGGGTTGGAGTTTCTTGCGAAGATGTTCTTTGCCCCGCGATAGCCGGCTCATGACCGTTCCCGTCGGCAACTCCAATTGGCTAGCAATTTCCTTGTAGCTGAATTCTTCAAAGTAGAACAAGATGAGTGGTATTCGAAATTCGTCGGGGAGTTCGTCGATAACTTTCTGTAAGCTCTTTTCATCAATGGATTTCGGAAGAGCTTCTTCTTGCTCGGGTTCGCCGACTCGTTCGAGTGACACTGTCTTCGCGTGACGTTGGCTCCGTTGAGATTTGAGGTAGGCATTTCGCAATATTGTGAACAGCCAGCCACGGGCGGCGGACGGATCACGTAACTGATTCAAGTTTTCCTGAGCCAGTAGATAGGTTTGTTGGGTGAGATCCTCGGCATCGGCTTGTGAACCGGACAATCGGTACGCATAGCGATATAAGACCTGGTAGTGATCGTCGATCAAGGTCGCCAAGTTCATTGGCTCGATCGTCTGGTCGTCCATGGATCTCCCTACAATTACGATCCCGCCAATCGAATTTTATTCCCGGAACTTTAGGAAAAGCGAGAATCGACGTGGATGTTATCCGTACACATTACGGTTTTCCGGCGGATTCGTCACGTCAAACTTGAAAACGCGCGATGGCAGCGGCTAACCGACGGTTTGCTTCGGCCGATGTTCGGCAGAGCACCCTACTCTGCGATCGCTGGTGTGTCGGGACGGCTTTGCCAGGATTTCCAGAACACGGCCGGGTGCGTGTTACGCCAAAGTGCCAAGGCGTTGCCCACGTGACTATAGAAGGTGTACTTCTGGCGGATTTCGACTTCGGTCTTGCCGGCCGTATTGGCGATCAACCATTGGGCGGCTTTGCGGACTTGTTCACGGGGGGGATGAAGTTCGAGCGGCGCAATTGCGAGCCATTCCAAATGGTGTCCGGTGGCAATCACTTCCCGGTATTCTGCGGAATTGGGATCGGGATTGGTCAATGCTTTCGCGCCGTCGGGCCAGTTCGTCGGCCATCGTCCGTCAGGATACTGCGATGCAATGATCGAGTCTCGCACGCCTTCCAAGTGCTGCCAAACTTCGGTTTCGACGGCATCGGAGAGAATGTCGAAGTCCTGGTCCAATCGCCAGAGGACCATCAGCGAATACACACGATGTGTGCCGCTGCAGACGCCGAGTTGTCGTTGTCCACGGATCAACCGACGAGCCAACATATCGAAATCGATTCGCCGATCGGTCGCGGTGCGAAACTCCCGCGTGGGTGGCAGATACAAGGCAAATGCAAGCGTCGACCATTCGGTTTCGCGTTCGTCCAAACGGAAATCTTGGAGGGCTTGCTGCAACACATCTGCCACGTCGTGATGTTTCCCTGACGGCGTGAAAACACGTTCGTCGAGTGTAACACCTGCTTCCGCCAGACATGCCAACATGTGATCGTGGTGCACCGACAATTCCGAACGGCTCCCCCAACGCACATCGATTCCGTGCAACTCTTCGATGAGAATCGGTTCCACATCGTGTCCGTTTCCTGCAAGACTCCACGAAGCCGCGTACTGACTATGATCGACAAGGAAGTCACGAAGTTCGACTCCCGACATCACCGCCGGATCTCGGAACTCGGCTGATTGTCCCCACGCACGCAATGCATGTTCGACATAGTTGGGCTTTCGCTGCGAAGCCGGAAACTTTGGACGGATTTTCATCAGCACGGCGGCCAATTCGTCGTCGGTGACGACCGACGGATCATCGTAAAGCGGTGTGATCGTCAGCGGTTCGCGACGCGGGAGTGGAATGTGCGGATTAGCATTCACTCGTGTGACCAGCTTTTCGAGCTTGCGAGTGTTTTGCTCATTCAACGCCGCAAAACCGACTGCAAATGCCCCCAGAAAAAGAGCTTGCACGACGAGGATTGTCTTCCAAGAGAATTGATGACGTCGCATGACAGTTTCCGGACGTGAATTGAGAGTCAGACCGAGTCGAATCGGAACGTGAGTTTTAACGATCTAAATGGGTTCGGCTCGAGTGAAGATCACCGCCAAAGGCGATTCAAATTCGACGAGCCATTTCGGATCGCGTTTCATGTGGTCGATCAAACGTCCGCTGTACATCTTGTCGACAACCATCAAGTTGATGCCGTAACGATCAAGTGTTTGTTCGAAGCTGTCTCGCATCAACGAAACGCTGCGATAATGTCCCCAAACCGTGCGCGGGATGTACTGAACGTGCGATGCGACAAACACATCGAGCTGTTGCGGACCGGCCCAAAGCAGGTAATCGCCCCAGTAATATGGGTTGAAAATCACACCCTTGGGGAGACGATCAGCGGCGGCCATTTGATGCAGATGGGCGGTGGCATCGATCGGTGTATTCGGCGAGAGCATTCGACGTTGGCTTTGCAGACTCGGTTCTTTGCCATGCAGCACACGGAGGGCAAAATTCGTCGGCGCAAAACACAACCAGATCATCGCGAGCCCGGTCACCGTCCACAAACTGGCGACTGAGCGGGGTTCTTTGTGAGTGGCTTTGTTGCGGAATCGACGCCACACGGCTGCTCCGTGTCGGACGAAATAATAAGCTGCAATCGGTGCCCACCAGAGAATCATACGAGAGTGCCACAACGTGGCGGCTCCTAACCCCGCGAGTAGGATCACTTCAATCGCACGGACGCGACGCGGAGAAAGTCGGTACAGCACGATCAAAGCAAACCCGATCGCTGCTGCCGCTTGTCCCTGTGACATCCGAAGATTCAACGCGTCCCACTCGATGAGGTCGTTCAAGTTCGGATTGCTGCCGAAGGTTAGCACTTCCGTATAGAGGGCCAAACCGTATGGATTGATCAACGCCGCGACTGCTGCGAGTTGGGTCACCAGGATCAAACGTTGAACCTGTCGGCTGGATACGACGGCTTTCCAATTACGGGTCCGTCGGAAAACATCGAACGCATGCCCGATGGCAAACGATGCCATCAAGGCCAATCCCATGATGAACGACCCATGGAGATTCGCCCATAATGCGATCAATCCGGGCATGAGAACCCAATACACGGGTTTCCATCGCCGAGCCGTGAGCAATCCAAACGTTGCGATAAAACCGGCCAACCCCGCCAACTGGGGGCGGATGATAAGTAACTGTTGCCAGTCGACCCACAAGAACGCTGCGAGTCCTAACAGACTGACCAGAAAACTGCCCGAATGTCGGTAGAATCGCGTCATCAACATCGCCAAGCAACTTGTGATGCTCAGGGCGTAAATAAACTGCAAGACCGAGATGCCCAGATTTTTGTAGGCGATGTACGTCACATATTGGGACAGCCAAGCGGTATCGATGAAGTCGACCCCGACCGCCAATGGCATCAGCGGTTCTTCACCGTACAGCGAATCGAGACCGTCTTCCGCGAGCACTCGTCCGTAGGACAAATGTCCCCAGAGATCGGTGTGCCAAAGCGGTTGGTAACTCAGGTAAAGAAAAAACACCCCGAGCAACGCGACGGAAGCGGGAAACACCCAAGACGTACGAAACCATTCAGGCATTTTGTCCTGCAGAATCGGGGTATCATCGCTATCGAACGCATCGTCAATCGGCGACGCTTCGTTCTGTTCCCGGTTCGCCCCTGGCACAGCGGCAGAGACTGCGAGATTCGATGACGCGAAGTCTTCCTTGTCGATGTAAGACATAATTGATTCTTGCCAGCGGAGACGACTAGTCGAAAAGACGGGATCAATCGGAATGGAGTCAATCCATTCACGAGACAACCCATTCATAGCCTAAACCGCGGACCCGTGGGAACGGGAAATGAGTTGGTCGAATTCGCATCTCGACCACGCGGTTTTGGTGATACAGTCGGAAGTTGGCAATCTTGCCAAATCTACCGATTCTAATGAGACGCGGGATCGGTCGTTTTTTGAGGACGGGGTGAACCGTCTGGAGCCGAAAAGAACGGGACTTCCCGCGTTTGACTGGTGCGTAGTGAGAGCAAACCCTTGGAAACCGTCTCCCAAATCTCGAGCGACCCACCATTCTGGCTTTCGAAACCGTAAGCAGCGTGGGCAGGAATGCCAATGCCTCGGGCTTCGGCGATCGCGTCTTGATTGGCTCCCAAAAACACGAACTGCCAGTTGTTTTGGCGTCGCTGGTGGCTGATCATGTCGAACACCAGTTTGCGATCGAACTTCGAACTCGCATTTTCCAATCCGTCGGTCAGGATGACAATCACCACGTGCCGAGGGCGTTCTGCAGCGGGCATCGCCAAAAGCCGGGTCGAAGCCACCCGAATACTACAGCCGATTGCATCCAACAACGCCGTCGCACCACGAGGTTGGTAATTTTGGAAATCCAACTCGTCCGCCTCTTCGAGGTCTTTTCCGACATAGACCGATTCGGTTTGGTCGTCGAACTGAATCAGGGTTAGCCGACAGCGTCCCGGCACTTCGCGTTGCCGACGCAACATACGGTTGTAACCCTCAATGGTCTCGGAAATGACGCTGCCCATCGACCCCGATCGATCGAGAACGATCGTCATGTCCGTCTCGTATCGCAACGCCATAAATTGATTGCTCCTAACGTATCTGCCGTGCGATGGTGTTTCATCGGTTTCTTGAGCGATGATGCAATGATCGAGATCGTACCATCTATCATATCGCCAAAAATTGCAGTCTGTCGAGAACAATCCTCGCTGACGACATGTGACTGGTTGCAAAAGCGGATTGCAGTCCAGCAGTCAAAGATAGCAATTTCACGGGCGTAGCGGACACCAAAGACGAAAAGTTCAGTCCGTGGGGGGAAGCGGGAATGCCTTTTCTTCAACCCTACGAGACAGAAGCCACGAAGGTCAAAAGTAACGGTCTTTAGTCGTCAATGATCTTCCGTGTGGCGGGGTGATGGTCGCGGAGGAGTTGTTCCATGAGTCCACGCTCGCGGATCAGTCCTACGACCTGGTCTTTCTCATCGACCAATACTCCCAAGTCTTCGCCCAACCGACGAAGTTGCAACAACGCCTCCAGCTTTTTCTGATTCGCTGGCAGACGGGGCATTTCGCGAATGAGATTCTTCACCGGGCGTTGCGTGACCATGAGATCAACCGTGCGAACATACGCATACCAAGCGTGCGGATCACCCTGACGATGAATTGGCAACGCGTGGAGGGCAAACTGTTTGGCTGTCTTCAACATCTCTGAGCGGGACGTGTCTTCCGAGCAGCCGAGAATCATGGACGGATTCGTGGCGACATGTCGAACTGACTCGTCGGCAATCGTCAGAAGTCCGTGGACGAGTTTGTTCTGAAGGTCCGTGAGCAAACCTTGGCGGTGCCCTTCAGTAACTGCTTGCGTCAGACGACTGCGACTGAGAACACGCCCGGTTCGAAGATCGTCGGATTTCCCGAACCGTTCGAACAATCGAGCCGTCATCATCAACGGCAGACTGACCGGCAAAAGTGCGTAGTAGCAAATTTGTAACTTCAGCGAGTCGCGTTTGAGGAAGTGCATCGGGGCACGGAAGTACAAATTCTTCGGCAACAATTCCCCAAAGATGAACACGATGGGCGTTACCAACAGCGTGAACACCAACTCCATCGAACCAGCTTGTCCGGGGAAAAGAGTCAGTGAGATCATGCCGACCGCCAATGTCGTCACATAATTCGCGACATTGTTCCCGACGAGTGCAGTCGACACAAATGTGCTCGGAGCCTGCATGAACTTCATCAATCGCCGAGAAGCGAGTTCCCCTGCTCGCGCATCGAGACTGATCCGCAAGTAACTCAGGCGGTAAAATCCGGTTTCCGATCCGCTGAAGAACGCCGACATACGTAAGCCCAGCCCGAAGATCACCAGGGCGATCATCAGTTCCAGGCCGTTCGGGAGTGACATCAATGCGAACATGGGAATGGTAGTTAAATCCTGAATACTTATTCCTCGATCCGCGTAATCTGCACGCGAATCCAACCGTGCTGCGGGACGTCGGTCACTTCCAACCGATAACCACGCCACTCACATTGGTCACCGACGACCGGTATGTGTTCGAGCAATTCATACATCAGACCGGCTAGTGTGATGAGTCCATCGGGTGTGGGTTCGTATTCCAAACCAAGTCGCAAGCAGAGGTATCGTAGCGTGGTCACGCCGTCGACTTGGAACTCTCCCGGCTTAACTTCCACGACCGGTTCCCGTTGCAGCAACCGCCGCGCCCGACTCGGCTGAGCAGCGAGCATGTTGTCGAGAATGTCGTCCTTCAGCACAATCCCGATGGTCTCTCCATACTCGTTGACGACAGATAACACGTTCGTCCAATTGGCTTTCATTTCTGTCAGTGCGTAGGTCAACGTGGAACACCAAGGCACCGGCTGCACGACGTCCGCAATGCGTTCGAGGTTCGTCTTTTGTGCCGACGGAACCTGATTCATAGAAACGGCCGCGTAGATCTCGTCGCTGCCTTCGGGAACCAACGCAATGATTTCCCCCGGCGGCACCTCTCCCCCCAAATTCGCGAGATTCACCGGTGGCGACATCGTCACATAGGTGCCCCGAGGTCGCATGGCTTCTTCGACCGAGATCACGGAAAGGTCCAAAATGTTCTGCAGCACGTGACGTTCGTGTTCGACAACTTCCGCACTTTGCTGAGCAACTTCGATCAGACGTTCCAAGTCTTCCGCCGCCAGATGCGGTTCGCGAACCAAGTCTGGCCAAAATGTACGACGGGCAACACGGGTAAGCCGGGCCAAGTGCGGAATAATCGGGTCGAGAATTCGCACCGCGACACTCAAAGGCAAACTGACCGTGCGAGCCAGAAACATACGAAACACGACCGCGAAACTCTTCGGCAGAACCTCGCCGAAAAGAATGATGAAAAACAGGCTGAACAATCCAAACGCACCGGCGGCCGCACTCTGCCCGGCATCGGCAAGCTTGTGAGAGACGATCACCGTCACCGCGAAATACAGCAGATTGATGACGAGGTTCCAGAACAGCACCGCGGTCAACAAGCGATCGGGGTCCCGCATCAGACCGGCTGCAACTCGCTCTCGGGCTTTTCCCACGCGGAACCGTCGTAATTCATCCTGCGAGAGAAAAAACAACGCCGTCTCGCTGGAGGAAAAAAAACCTGAGCCGATCACCAGTCCGCCCATCACGATCAACCAATGCGACCAAAGTTGCATGGATTCGAGAAATTCGTGAAGCATGATTGGCGAAATCCGAGTGCGTCCTGCGGTCTGATTCTATGGAATGTTCGGTCGGTCTAGCGGTCGTGTGTGGTCCGGCCCAAGGCCATGTCGAATTCACTGACGGCGGGCACGAGCATCGCAATCGTCGGAAATCCGTAAGCGGCGAGAATCGTCAGGCAAACCCCCAACGAGCCGCCCAGCAGATACGAGGTGATCGCATAGAACGTGAAGAATGGCAACATTCCAGCAGACAGCGTCAACGCACCGGACGGAATCTTGTGTCGCAACGAAGCATACAAGGCGATACTCCCGACCCCGATGAACACCACGAAACTTTGGAATTGGAGGAAGAACGAACTGCTCGCCTCGACCAGCAAAATCATGAAGACAAAGATGCCGATGAAGAGGAAGAAAATCGTTCCCAAACTGTTAGCGACCGCCGAACGCGAACGTTCGAAACTGAGCCCTGCGTGCAGTCCCAACGCCGCGGCGAATAGAATCAGTGTGAACAAACTGACTTCGAGATACAGAAAGTTCTCCCAACTCACCAACCCTGCCACTGCAAACCATAGCACCATCGCAGCGGGAACCACGATCAGTTCCTTCGTGTTCCACAACGATCCCAGCAGTTTGCCGAAAATAAACTCCTTGGCAGTGATGTCGGTGACAAGCAACAATTCCAGCGTTTTCATGTCGCGTTCGCTGGTCATCGAAGTCACGGTTTGGGCATTGATCAAGATCAGCCCAAGAATCGTCAACGCGAGGAAGGCAAAACCAGGTGTTGATAACATTCCGAGGAACTGCGGACCGTCGTCAACCATTTGTGTGACGAAACCGGAGATCGCGTAACACACGAAGCCGGCTAAAACCAGATACGCCAGCTTGATCACGAACACTTTCCGTCCGTACGCCCGCGTGCCGACTTCTCGCCAATAGACCGGATTGCCACGGACTTCGCGGGTCTTGCTACGTTGCTTTTCGGCGTCGTCGGCATCAGAGTTGGCTTGGAAGAAGATGAACCGTGACGGGTTCCAAATCCGTAATCGCCAAATCGTGATTGCATTCAATCCAACCGACAGTAGCAGCAACGCCAAGACGGACTTTAGCCCGGAGACACTCGGCGGCGACAAACTCAAATGACTTTGCAACGGGCTTAAAACCGCGAACAACGACCGATACGGGTTCAACTCGGCAACCCATTGGCCGACCGTCGAACTCGCACCGACGAGAAACACAATGCCTTCCACGGTTCCGATGAACAGCACCAAACCGAGCATACTGATCGCAAGGGTTTGAAAGGTTTTTTCCCGCCAGAACGCCACCAACGCGCCCCAACTCCCGGCTGCAATCGCGGCTGCGGTACAAATGCCGATGGACCAGAATATTTGGCCCAGCATCACTCCACCTAATATGTGCAGCAACGCAAACGCGGGGATAGAGATGCCCAGCATGATGATCACATTCAACAGGCTCGCGCTGAGTTTGCCGAGCACGAGTTCGTGATCACGCATGTCGGTCATCAGGAGCAGAATCATCGTGCGGCGGTCTTTTTCCTGACTGACGTTATTCGCCACGAACAGCAGCGCAAAGAACAACACCAGCGAAAGCTGCACTAACGAGAACACTTGAAAGACAAGCGCTCCGAAGCGGGCGAGATCACCGACGGTTCGTGTTTGCTTCCAGCCGAATGTGACCTGCCCTGCCGTGAACATCAGCAGAAACAAGGCCGCGATGTACCCGGCCCGCACCAGAAAGTGTCGAAACTGACGCGGTGTGGTCAGGGCTTCTCTCGCAAATATCGGACCAGCAAGCACGCGATATCTCCCGAATCAGTGGGCAGTTGTCGTTGAGGTTTTCGGTTACGTTTCAGCAGGCAATGTCGATGGGTGGCAGAAGTTCGGGAACAGGTAGTTGTCTCCTGTCCCTTGTTCCTAGACGCCTGGATCTACCACACCCAGTCTTTGACGTTCTTCAGATTTTGAATACAAAATGCCGGCCATTCGCCGCGATGGAGTGCGATGATTGTTTCCGCCGCCATCGAAAAAGTGTCTTCGTGGGATTCTTCGTCGAGACCGGCTAAGTGACCGGCAAGCAAGACGTTGTCGAATTTCAACAGCGGGTGATCGGTCGGCAACGGTTCGGTTTCGAACACGTCCAAACCTGCTCCGGCCAAGTGACCACTCTTGAGCGATTCACACAAAGCGGCTTCGTCCACCAAACGACCGCGTGCCGTGTTGAGTAGCACACTGCCCTTCTTCATCTTCGCCAAGTTTTCGGTGCTCATCAGATGATGATTTTCCGCCGTTGCGGGCAGATGCAACGAGACGAAATCAGACCGAGCCAGCAATTCGTCGAACCCAACCGATTCGATGCGATGCTGCTTAAGGAATTCCATATCGGGATATGGCTCGTACGTCAGCACGTTCAATCCCAACCCTGCCGCTCGCCAAGCGACCGCTTTGCCGATGCGACCCAAACCGACGATGCCGATCGTGCGACCCATCACACGTGGGCGGGCGATCCGTTTCCAGCGACCATCGCGAACTCGCATATCGTTGTCCGGCCAACCACGGGCGACAGCCATCAGCATTGCAATTGTATGTTCCGCGACCGCGTGATGATTCACACCCGGGGTTGTACTCACGACGATCTTTCGGGCGTCACACGATTCCAAATCGACCGCATCGAACCCCACACCCGTCCGGGCGATGACTCGCAACTGAGGACACCGTTCCAAAACGGCGGGCGTGTACGGCTCGGAACCGGCAATGGTCGCATCCACGTTTTGCAACTGATCGGCGAACACATCCGGATCGTTCAGGTCGAGACTGCGGTCGACAACTTCGACCTCAAACCCGGCTTTACGGAGGATCTCGAAGTGCGGACCTTCCTCGGCATTCAACGAACAACACAAAACGCTTGGCATCGTTGGCTTCTCCCAATTGAAACGCGTTTCCACAGCGTAGCGGAGCCACCCGAAAAACGCCAAGCCGGCCGCAATTGCTTTTGCCCGAGAATGGATTTTTCCTGCGAGACCACACCGGGGGGAACGTTTCCATCAGCCGTTGACTGAACCAGATAAGAATTCCGACAGACAAGAATGACCGACCCACGAAATGATTGCTGTGCACAAACTGACCTACGAATCGCGGTCGTGTTTGCGTCGTTGGACAGCGGAGATTTCGGGAACGGTCAGGAATCCCCAGCGGAGAGGTTCGTCTTGGGTGTACTGTTTGCCAAGTGTCAATGCAGTGACGGCCTTGGCAAATTCGTAACCGAGGTAGAACGCGTGTGTGGAGTCGGTCAGTCCCACATCGGCGGCCAGTTGGTCGAATACCGCGTATGGATCGCTGCCCCGCCAGTAACCGTCGCGGTTCATGATGTGAATTTCGCCACGTTCGGCGAAAATGCGAAAGTTGGGGTCGGTCAATTGTGACGCGATCGCGGTCAGTGTTTCTTCCCCACGAACCGGCGTTCGCGGGTCACGCAGCATGACCAAGTCCGAACTGATGTGCTTCGGCAGCGATTTGTTCTTTACGCTGTGATAGGTCTGTCGGCGTGCTAAATCAAACTCGCGGACGGCCGACTGACACCAGGGAATAACTTCGGTGGTTAGCACGCTGCGAATTTCTAACTCCTGGCAGACCCCCGCGAGCAACATGTTGACGCCCGCTGAGTCGACTTCCGTGAGTTCGGTAAGGTTGCCAATGCCCATCATCATGGGCGTATCTGGCCAACGTTTGCGGCATTCGATGTATCGTCCCAATGACGCGGCGAACCCGAATCCGATGGGTTCCAAAATCGGATCAAGCCGGAACCTCGCCCCGGCCGCTGTGAGACAATCAATCGTGTCCTGCATTGTTTCAGGGTGGCGAGGATCGTCGGGAATGACGACGAGTTCCGCCGGCAATCCCGCGGCCCAGTCCCGGTTCGTTGCGTTGCAACTGAGCACGCACTCTGCGCCCGCATCGACAGCCGTTTCAACTTCCCGTCGATCGAAACTGTCGATCGAAACCCGATGACCTTCTGCTCGCAATTGTCGCACAACCTCGCCAACGCCGGTCCAACTTTCGCTGGGAATACAGCCGATGTCGATCACATCCGCCCCGCTTTCACGAAACCCATTGGCGATTCGCATAGTTTCGGTTTCAGTGAGTCGCGGTGCATGATTGATTTCCGCGAGGATTTCGATGTCGTACTTCGTCAGATCCACCGGTTGTCTAGCACCTCGACCGAAGAACTGTGGCAAGTCGTACAGGTCTTTGGGGCCGCGTTCGACTGGGCAGCCGAATTGTGCAGACAACGGTTTGAGGTCACCCTGACACCATCCCGGCAGAATAATGCGGTCGAATCGCTCGGCCAGTTCGAGCTTCCGCGACACCCAGTCCGTGTGCATGAGTGCTGCCACGCTGATTCCAAGCACCGTCACTTCAGCTTCAATCTTCACCGAGTCAGCAATTTCGTCGGTGACACTCCGCAACGCAGATTCCGCGAGACGACCGGTGACAAACAAGATGCGTTCCGGTGTTCCGTGTTCTGATTTCGGCGGTTCGCCACTCATCAGCGAACGGCTCCGCCGTTGACGTTGATGACTTGACCGGTCAGAAAACTGGCTTCGTCACTGACGAGGAATCGCGTCGTCTTGGCGATGTCTTCCGGCGTGCCCCAGCGATTGAGCGGCGTCTCGCGTAGCACACGGTTTTGCCAATCCTCACTAGCGTTTTCGCCCCATTTGGTACGGATCCAACCCGGCGAAACGCAATTGACCCGGACTTCCGGGGCCAAACTCACCGCAAGCGATCGCGTGAAGCCCATGACGGCATTCTTGCTAGTGGCAAACAATTCGCCGCTGTCGCCTTCCATGCCACGGTCCGCCTGATCCCAACCGATATTGATAATGACCCCGCCGCCATTCTCACGCATTCGTTCGCCGACGGCTTTCGAGAGCAAGACGCTGGCGGAGACGTCGACTTCAAACAGAATTCGCAGTTTCTGAGCGTAGTCAGCCTGGGCTTCCGGAGTGGTCAGCAAGTCCGCCCCGGCATTGTTGATCCAAATGTCGACCCCGTCCCAGCACTTCCATGCTTTCTCGACAAAGCGTCGACGGGCGGAGGCACTTGCCAAGTCGGCCATCACGGCTTCCGACCAGACGCCGAGGGCTCGGATCTCTTCGGCGGTTGCACGGGCGGCTTCCGTGTTCTTGGCCCCATGAACCAACACACTTGCTCCGCCCCGTGCCAGTTCCAATGCGATCGCCCGTCCGATGCCGGTGGACGAACCCGTCACCACCGCACAGCGGCCACGCAAATCGGCGAAGACTTCGGAACTTTTGGTTTCGGATGGTGTGGACATGGCTGATGAAACGGCTGAAGCGGTGGACTGTCAGCTAACAGGATATCAATGCCGACTCATGACTCCAAGTTGCGGGAGAAATCCAAGTCCCCGGCATTTCTCATCTGACTTCAAGTTCCTACTTCCAACTTTGATCCGCCAAATCGTCAATGTCGGGAAAATCGTTAAATCTTCCATATTTTATTACAGCCACCTACTTCCGAATGCCGAAACAAAGAAGGACGACCAATGCTTGTAGTTGATTCGTTGCATTTGTTCACTGAGTTTACACTCAACGAGTTCGGTCAGTGGGATACCGCCATGTCTGATTATCGCCCACCACATTCGGATCGCCCGCACTCTCTGCAACTTGTGGGAGTGCATGATTCCGACACCGAACCCGAGCCGGAACCGACTCCGAATCCGCCGGTGACCAACTCTGCGAGAGCCGTCGACTTGCTGCTCCGAGTCTCGCACCAACTTCGCGGGATTTTGGCATCGCATTTCGCGGAATTTGATTTGACGGATGTCCGCTACAGTGTATTGCAGATGATTCGCAATGCCGGTGAGGGCGGATGTTCGCAGAAACAAGTCGCGGATGAACTACTGCAATCGGAATCCAGCATTAGTACCCTCATCGAACGCATGCGACGCGACGGTTTGATTTACCGGCTGACGGCTCCGAGAGATCGTCGGCGGAAATCGTTGATTCTATCGGAACGCGGCCGCGAGTTGCTCGATCGAGTGGAAGCCTGTCACGAACCGAGAATGCAGCAATTGCTGGGAAATCTCGCCAGCAGTGACCGCCTGGATTTTGAGTCTGTGCTCACGCGGATGGCGGAATCGTTCACGGAATTTTCGAAGAAACCAGTCTGGACGTCTCCCGCCGAGACCCCTGGCACCAACGCAGCTTAGACCGCGTTTCTCGGACGTATGTGATTCGCATCCGTACCCGGTGAGAACTGGAAATGCGGCATGAAACCGTCTTCCATTATCGAGACCGGCTTGAAGCGAGACGACATCATGAGTTGCCGGTTTACTCTGGGGTGGCGAGGACAACACGTCTTCCACATCGTGACGATACTGATCGGACTTGGCTTGGCCGTCCGGTCGAGTGATACGCTGGCCGAAGACATCATCGATTCCGCGACCGCCGTGACGAATGCGGATGTGTTTGACGAAGAGTCCGAACCGCTTCGCGTGGTTTCTGCGGATTATCACCTCTCGCTGGACCAACCGAGCCAGTGGGAGTTGCTGCCGGATTCGCTGCTGTACCGTTCGTACCTCGGCAATCCGCGAGCACCACGGCTAGCCGTGCGAGCGTTGCAACATTCGGGTTACGACTCCGTTCTCGAAATGACCGCCGGTGCCCGTGTCGGAATCTTGCGGTACGGTCGGCCGGGAAACGAGAACCCGGAAGGCTTTCAACTTGATATCGAAGCTGCGATCTATCCTCGACTGAACTCCGAGTTCGAACAAGATCTCGATGCAACTGACTACCGAGTCGGTATTCCGCTCACATGGCGTGAAGGCCCTTGGCAAGTCAAGCTCGGGTGGTATCACTTGAGTGCCCATGTCGGTGAGGAGTTCCTGTTTCGCAACCCGGATTACTACTTTCGCGAGTACTTCCGCGATGCAGCGGTGCTCGGGGTGGGATTCTTTCCAGATCCGGATTCCCGCGTGTATGGCGAAGTCGAGTACGGATACCATCATATGGGCGGTTCCGAACCCTGGCATTTCCAGTTCGGTTATGATTATTCCCCCATCCGGCCGAGCATCGGTTTTTGGCCCGATCCGTTTTTCGCTATCAATGGCACTCTCATGGAGGAAGTCGATTTCTCCGGCGGCGTGAATGTCGTGACCGGTGTGCAATGGCGTTCGGACGGTCCCGGCAGACTTTTCCGACTCGGGCTGCAATATTACAACGGAAATTCGCTGCAATATTCCTTCATCGAAGAGCACGAGGAATCCTACGGGGTCGGCATTTGGTACGACTTTTAACGCCCTTCGACTTGCCCAGCTACTCCATTCCGCATCGTTGTTAGAATTCGCAGGGCAAACGGAATTCATTGCCAGCACACAGAATCCGTCGGTTTCGAGGTTGAACTCCACGCTTGTTCGCGTCATTCTTGAGAAGTGAGGGATTGAGTCCTCGTTTCGTTGACTCTGCGTGTGATCGCGGAGTTCAGTCTGGCATCGATGCCCCAATGGGTTTGGTCTATTCTCTGGGAGGGGTCGACATCTGAACGTGATTGCTCGTGGCAGTGAGGTGTCAATCGGCCTCTCCGTACGAGTTAGAACAACGTTCGAGAGTTGATTGACTGGGGGAGTCTTGGGTATGAGCCGGAGCGTCGAGTCCTTGCGAGTCACGTTCTGGGGTACGCAAGGAAGTCTGCAATATTTCCCCGACCCGGCCCAAGTTGGCGAATATGCCGACCTTATCGCCAGAGATTGCCTCAGGCGGGTCTTTGCCTTGGCCGAGGAACGGTTCGGCGACCGACCTTTCACCACTCAAGAATTATTGGGTGGAGCACTCGACGAAAACACGCTGGCCCAACTGTACCAGTCCATCGGCCGTGCAGAACCTGCCGTTTATGGCGGTGAAACGACCTGTGCCGAAATTGAAACTTCCGATGGATACGTGTTCGTCATCGACGGCGGCAGCGGAATTCGTCACTTCGCCAAGAAGCGGGTGCAGGATTGGAAAGACCGCGAGGACCGCGAAATCACCATTTTCGGAACACACGACCATCTTGATCACCGCATCGGTCTGCCGTTTTCAAGTATGTGCTTCGCCAAGCCGGCGTTTCGCTTGCAAGTTTATGGAAACTATCGGTTCCTCGCTGCCTTGGATGATCGCTTCGCGGTCTTCTCGAAAGAAGTCACCGAAGCGACGCATCGGGATGATCCACTCGATTACCGGATGATGAGTGCCGAATTTACCGGGACCCAGATTCTTTGTTCGAAGTGTCCGCTGGAAACCGACCAGCGTGTGCCCAACTGTGCCACGCACGACACCGCAGACCCCATCGTGATCGGGGAAACCGTCATCACGCCTTTCCCGACCTATCACGGATCGACGCCCTGTCTGGCGTACAAGTTCGAGCACAAAGGGAAGTCGTTCGTGTTCTGCACGGATCACGAACTTCGTCATGGCAGTGTCCCCGATCATCCGAACCAGATTCGCAGCGAGAAAACCGAGGAATCTGTTCGCTCGTATTGCAAGAACGTCGATGTCGCATACTTCGACGGGCAATATCTTCTGGATGAGTATCTCGGCAAAGTCGGCACTGGTAATTCCCAAGGAGTGCCCCGCATCGATTGGGGACACAGTGCCATCGAGGATGTCGTCGAACGCGCGCGAGTCTGTGAGATCGGCCGGACTTTCATCGGGCATCATGACCCTGATCGCGAATGGCTCGACCGTATGAAACTCGACGAGTGGTGTCGTGAGGAATCCAGTCGTCTTGGACGTCATGTGGAATTGGCGAAAGATCGTCAAGTTATTGACTTGTAGAGTGCGGATGTGGTCTTCGGCGTGGAAAACATTTGATTTTCCCCCATCTCGTGTGGTAGCGTGAACCAGTTCCACCACTCTGGATTGCCAACTTCTCAGGCGATCTCACCACACATCGGAGGACTCGTCATGCTGGCTAAGCCCATTCTTGCCCGCGATATCATGGTGAAGAAACTCATTACACTTCGCCCGGATATGGATGCTTTCGACGCCATCGAATTGTTGCTCAAGCACAAAATCTCCGGTGCCCCGGTTATTGATGCATCGCGACGCTTGATTGGTGTCTTTTCCGAGCGTTGTTCGATGTCGGTCGTGCTCGAAGGGGCCTATCAACAGCTCCCTACAAACGATGTAGCCGCTTTCATGGATACTTCGCCGCTCACCATCGACGAAGACATGGACCTGCTTTCCATCGCTCAGATTTTTCAGGAAACCACCTACCGCCGGTTGCCTGTCTTGCGAGACGGAGAGCTTGTTGGTCAGCTTAGCCGCCGCGATTTGCTACAAGCTGTTCATCGGACGTTTGCCCAGGCGACCAGTCGCGACTCCGGTTTGCTTTATCTCAGTTCACTCATGGAACGACACGAACATCCCATCGCCTGATTCGTGTCCACCGTCTAGTCGCGGACACGGATGCCCGCGATCCGGTTTTCGACACTGCGGATGCTTGTTCTGATCGGGGATCTTGTCCATACTTCGGACCCGGATGGACATTAATCACCGCCACTGGTGAGTCGCTGGAATACGCGCTCACCGTCGAACCCGATCGAACACAATGGCCCGCTATTTCAAATACAAATCGCTCGGCGATCTGGCCCAGGAAGCCACAGAACTCGGCCAATCGCTGGATCTCTCAGACGATTTTTCCGTTCTGTTTCAACCGCTCCAAATCGGTAATCGTACAGTCGGAAATCGACTGGCGATTCAACCCATGGAAGGTTGCGATGGCACACCGGACGGTCGCCCTGACGAATTGACGTTTCGCCGCTATCAGCGTTTTGGTGCCGGCGGTGCGAAACTGATTTGGGGCGAAGCGACCGCGATTTCCGATGCCGGCCGGATGAATCCCAGACAACTTTGGATTCATGAAGATACGGTCTCCGATATCACGCGGATGCTCGCAGAATGTCGGACTGCCCATCAGCAGGCGAACGAATCGCCGGACGATTTCCTGGTCGGCTTGCAACTCACGCATTCCGGCCGGTTCAGTTGCCGATTTCCGCAGATTGCGGTCCGGGACCCCCTGCTCGATCCGCTGACCATTAACAAGAAGACCGGCGAACCGATTGATCGCGATTATCCTGTCTTGAGCGACGATGATCTGAAGCGGATTGAAGATGAGTACCTTGTCGCCGCGAGACTCGCAAAGCAGGCGGGGGCCGACTTTGTCGATCTCAAGCAATGTCACCGTTATTTGCTCTCGGAGTTGCTCGGCGCGAAAAATCGGCCAGGTGCATATGGCGGGAGTCTTGAAAATCGCACGCGACTGATCCGCAATGTCATCGAACGCATTCGGGACGAGTTCCCAGACCTGATCATCGCCACGCGGATGAACGTCTACGATGGCATCCCGTTCCGTGGCCAAGGTGATGACTTCATCGGCCAACCGGTGCGACACGCCTACCCATTGCAGGTCGCATTCGGCACAGACCCAAACGACTTCGAAAAAGAAAATCTGGCCGAACCGATTCAAGTGGCGAAATGGCTACGAGACTGGGGCGTGCATCTCATTAACGTCTCAATGGGCAACCCGTATGCAAACCCGCATCTTGTGCGGCCAGCCGAGTTCCCGCCGGTTGATGGTTATCATGCCCCTGAACATCCCTTGATTGGTGTGCAACGACACTTCCGCCTCGCAGCAGCGATTCAACAGGCGGTTCCCGAGATTCCCGTCATGGGGAGCGGTTACAGTTGGCTGCAAGACTTTGCCATGCATGCCGCGGCTGGGAACGTAGCGACTGGGAAAATCCAATTGGTCGGTATGGGGCGGGCGACACTTTCGCATCCCGACTTTGTGAACACGCTTCGTGAAACCGGCGAGATGAATCGCAAAAAGATCTGCCGGACGTTTTCCTACTGCACGAACCTCATGCGGACCAAAGATCATCCGCTCGGTCAATACGCCACCGGTTGCCCGCCGTTCGACAAAGAGATCTACGGCCCGCTATGGAAAGAAGCCCAAGCGGTGCGGGCAAAGAGCGAATGATTGCACGCTCTGAAATGGGGCCGACAATCGCGCGAAACATTCGATGTGAGAGAAAGTTGGGTGGCATGCCCACAGCTTGGGGTGGGCATGGGCCAGGGAGTCTCGATCCATTTTGCAAGTGCGAAATGGCAGGTAACGCATCACGTTTTGACGCAACATGCGGTGCGTCGCGACGCACCCTACAGAAAACGGCCCACCAATTGATTTGGTGGGCCGTTTGGCTTGATGGCTGTTCCTGACGGATTCTCAACTATTTTCCGTCGGCACTAATTGCGTAGAGCGTGTTTTTGTTGCTGATGAACAACGTGTTGTTGGCCACGACCGGTGTGGAGTAAACCGCGTTGCTCATGTTGATTTCTTCGATCATCTTCTGTTCTTTCGACAGTTCGAAGATCGCCACGTCCCCGTCTTCGTCACCGATGTAGACTTTGTCTTCCACGATCAGCGGGCTACCCCAAGCGGCGGCGAACATGTCGTAGGTCCAGTAAACGGTCGCTTTGCCATCGTTATGCTTTTTCGCATCGAGACAGTGGAACAAACCGCTGAAGTCGGCGATGTAGAGCAAGTCGTTCTTGATCGCGACCGTACCGCAGGAGCGGTGAATGAGTTCTTCGAAATCTTTCCGATCGTTGTCGTCAGCATCGAACCAGTCGTAGTGCCAAACCACTTTGCTATTGGGGTTCGGAATGACTTTTTCACCGGCTTCGGTGTTGACGGCCTGCAATCGCGGAACGTCTTCGAGCGGTTTGCCATCAGCATCGACACCCAATGTCGGGCTGACGTCGCCTTCGCCGGTCGGATCGATACACCACAAATCGCCGTCGCCTTCACCGTGTTCGGGGTCTTGACCGGTGGCAACGTAAACGAGTCCATCGTACACAACCGGGGTCGCGATAATGTTGTTTCGTCGGCCACGGCTACCGAGAATCCATTTGGACTCTTTCGGGTTGGTGTCGAATTTCCACAGTAATTTCGAGTTGCCTTTGCCGTCACCTTTCGGATCGAAGCTGTAAAGGTAACCGTCGCCACCAGCGAAGAGGACCTGTGCGCGACCGCCGAGAACGGCATACGTCGGTGAGGACCATTGTCCGTGGAGAATCCGAATGCCGGGGCTTTTGTCTGTCCACAGAACTTTGCCGGTGTCACGATTCATGGCAAAGAAACTTGGGGCATTCGGAGCCGGGATGTTGATATGCGATTCGTCCACACCGTTTGACGTGTTGACGAACAAGACATCACCAACGCCGATCACCGAGCAAGAACACATGTTGTGTTGACTGGAGCCAAGTTGGCCCATCATGTCGAACTTCCAAATGACGTCGGCTTCGTCTTTGTTTTCGTTGTCTTCGCTTTTGTAAGGACCGTCGTTTTCGCCGTCGTGGAAACCTTCGGTATCACAGCAGACGACTTCACCACGACTGGACACAAACCAAAGTCGTTCGCCATCGACGAACGGTGCACAGCAAATGCCTTGCAATGGCCAGTCGTGAACACGACCCGATGCCAATTTGGGACTGGAGTGTTGCCAAAGAAACTTGCCGTCCTCTTCGCTGAAACACAGCAAGACACCTAAGTCGGTTTGAATTTGATCGTTCCACGGGTACCGAGACACGTAGCCGGCTGCGTTGTTGGTGCCGATGTAGACTTTGCCATTGGCCACCACGGCATTGCCATAGGTTTGCGAACCGAGTTCGGCTTGCCATTTGATGTTGGTGCCGTCTTCGACGTCCCATTCGGTTGGGATGTTCTCTCCCTTGGGAGTGTTGTTACGGAAGGTTGTTCCGCCCCACATGGGCCAATCGAGTTTGCCAACTTTCAGAGTGGCGATTTGATCCAACGCTTCTTGAGTCGGGTCTTTGCCTTTTCCTTCTTGCGCGAATGGGTCGGCGGCTTGCAGCACCAGACCCGTAATCAAGAGGGCGACTCCGCCCAGTCCCACAGAGAACAATCGCTGCATTGTTATGCTCCTAAATGATTCTCGCTCAATTTGTTTGCGAGTTCTTAAAATGATATCGGTGAAATACGTGAACCAGACCGCGGTGGCCGAGACTACCCTTCGTTCGGGTAGACCTCAATCCGATCGTAGAACACTTCAGAATCCTTAGCGTTTCCGAAGACGCCAGGGCTACCGATTACGTTCGGGCTTTCGTCGATAGCTTCCAGCAACCATTCTTTGGGTTCTTCCTGATCGCGTTCCCAGACCTTGCCACGCAGAACGGCTTTTTCGCCTTCGACAGAGGCCTGAAGCTTCATGGTGTACCACGTTTTGGGCTTCCATGCGAAGTTAATGGTTTTCGCCATTCGCAATTGCGGAGGCCATGTGCGAATTTGGAGTTGCTGACTCGCGCCCATCATATCCATCGTGTAACGTTGGGCGATGATGCCGATGTCTGGAAGCTTGTCGTCTTTAGCGTGCCCCATGACGTCAGCTTCGATGGTGTAGTTGGCGTGTTCAATCGGTCCGATCCAACCCTGGCTGCGTTGACCTTTGGGAATCGTGCTGATCTTCACCATCACGCCGTTGCCTTCGATCTTGCGAGGACCGCGATCCACCGTCAGACGCACACCAGCAAGTTTCGATGCGCCGATCTCTTTCTCCCATCGTTCGAATTTCGAAGACGAGATGACACCTTTGTCCTTGAGGGTTTGCAATGCTGGTCCCAGGGCTTTGGTCGCTGCTTCGACGTTACCGGCACTTTCCCCAATTCCCAAGAATGCGACAAAGTCGCTCCAGGTTTTTCGCGGCGTGCTGTCGTCGTAAACGGCTTGTTTCGGGTTGCCGTTGGTGAAACTGGTCATCACGGCTAAGTACAATTGGGCGGTCTGCGAATCGGCTTGGTTGAGTTCTCGGAAGAGATTGTAGTCGATCACAATGTGACGATATCGCACCCCAACCCACGGTTCAGGAATGACACCGTTATCAAAAGTGAACTTCCAAGGGAATTTCGGGAAAGTTCGGACGCGGGCGTCAGCTTCGACATCGCCGATTTTTGCAATAACGGTTGCAGCCACAACATCGTTGCCGGCTGGAGCCAAGTAAGTTTGCCCGTCGTCACCGATTTTTCCGGCACCTGTCAGGGTCAGTTTTGCAGGATGGTTTTCATCAGCCAAGCCGAGGTACTGTCCGCGTTCGTTGTACAAGCGGATTTGGAACTCTTGCTTCTGACCGGGGCGTAACACGGACTCGACTGGAACCACCGCGGCAATCGCCGGTTGGTCGTCATCACTGATTGGGGTGATGGTTGGTGGCTCTGGACGCGGGTCGGCTTCGGGTTCGCTGTCTGGAGAAGCGATGCAGTAGAGACCGTAGGTCGTTGGGATATAGATCCGCCCATGAGAGACGATCAAGGAACCGTACGATTCCCCAATTCGCAGCCGAGCACGTTCGACAGTTTCAACGCCGTCTTCCGTAGGTTTGAAGACCCACCAGCGACCGTTTTCGGTGAGGATGTAGATTTTCCCGTCAGCATAGATCGGGCTGGACCGCATCGGCCCGCCGAGCCGGACTTCGTCGATTTTCTTACCGGTTTCGAGGTCGGCGATGATCATCGTCCCGGTGTCTTCACATCCGTAGACGCGACCGTCAACCACAATCGGAGAGCTCTTGCCAACGAACCATTCGGCTTGTCGCCAGATTTCGCCGGTCTTCGTGATGTTGCCTTTTTTCGTACCGTCAATGGCGAACAACGCGCCCATTTTCGTGGTATCGAGGTTTTCTTCACTATGCCCACAGATCACGGTATTACCAGCGATCACGGGTGTGGTGTTGATCCCGCGTGCGGAAACGTTGTAGGTCCAGATGTTCTTGCCGGTCTCGGGTTGGAACGCGTGAACGCCACCGTCTCCCGAAGCGAAGACCATCGCGGCTTCGCCATCAAATGCGGTGAGCACGGGGGAGCTGTAAGTCGTGTCTTCCGGCAGCAAGGCGGTTCCTTCGAACCAGACGGGTTGGCCATTGCGTTGATCGAAAGCGACGAACCGGTGAGCCGGTTTCGCCATGTCACCGTAACCGATGACAACCGCACTGATGATGACGAGGTTCTTGTAAGTCATCGGGAAATTGGTGCGGCCGCCATAGGTGGAGAGCAACCCGTATTCTTCGCTCAGCGAATGGGACCACAGGGTTTCACCGGTCTTGGCATCGAGACAGAGGAAGTATCCGCATACGCCGAGGGCAAACACTTTGTTTGTTTCCGGGTCGGCGATGACGCTCGACCAACCGACGCGGGTATCAGGCACGTCAGAAAGGAAGACATTGAAGATGCTTTCCCACTTCGTCTTACCCGTGGCTGCGTCGACACAGACGACCTTCTCGCCTTCAAGTTTCGTGCCCGGCTTGTGGCGGACGATCGTGTAGAGCAGTCCGTCCATGACGACCGGAGTCGACCGGCCTGCCAGGTCTTCGCGTTCCCAAACAATGTTCTCACCACCCGGTTCCCAAGTGGTTGGCAGGTTTTTCTCGCGAGAGATTCCGTTCATCTCAGGACCACGCCAGTGCGGCCAATCCATTTCGGCGGCATCCCACGGTTCGCCCGCCCAGAGTGATGGCATGGTGACTGACGACACGCCAACGGCAACAACCGCTAGCCAGGTGAATCGAAGTCGGTCAAGGCATCTTGATTTCATAGTGTTGCTTTCGTCTTGAGGGTGTGCGGGTCGATGTGGGAGCCGGTTGCTTTATGTCCGTGGGTAACGGCGGTGGTGGGATGAATCGGGGTGTCGACCGATTCATGGGTTGCGGGGTGACCATGCCGAATTGACGAGGGATACCACGTTCGAACTGCAGACCGGTGGGCGTGCAGTTGTTGACATGTCATCGATCAATTCAAAGTGGCAACGCCACCAGGCAGGAGGCATTGCGGTCTTCCGGCAAGAGTCGAACCGTATCGACACAATTTACGATACCCAAGCGCAACCGGTCCGGCAAGCGAGTACAGTCATCAGAAACCGCAAATTCGTAAGACTTTCACCTGCGGCGAAAACTACGAAACCGCCTTTTTTCGCGTGGATCGGCTGCGGGGTTTCGCTCCGCCGGCAGCTTCTTTCGCGAGGGCTTCATAGGAGATCAGATGGACGACATTTTGCGCAAGCAGGTCCATCTCCATTACCAGGGCGTCGACTCGGCTAGACAGATAGAGATAAAGAATCAACGCCGGGATCGCGATCGCAAGTCCGACCGCTGTCGTCAGCAACGCCAATGCAATCCCGAAGGCCAGTTGTTCGGGTTTGCCCATCGCATCGCCGGAGGCAATCCGATTGAACGCCATAATCATCCCGACAACGGTTCCCAACAATCCGAGTAGCGGTGTCACGGTCGACACACCGTTCAAAACCCGCAAATGGCGACGAAGTTGGCTGACTTGTCGCTCGCCACCGTCGATGATGGCTTGCTCAACCTCCACGCTCGGTTTGCCCCACTTCCGCACGCCATGCGCAAAGACTTCCGCGACTGGGCTACCGTTTTCTTCACACAGCTGGAGCGCACTGTTTGCGTCGAGTTTGCCTTGCTCCATGTGATCGAGGAACCGCTCGACAAACGCCCGGGGAATGACTCGCCCACGTCGAAGCACGATCAATCGTTCGATTCCAAACCATATTGCAATGAACGACGCGAGCGCGAATGGGGCTAAGAAATACCAGCCCAGTGCATCAGCGAATTCACGTGGCGTGAGTGGAATCGCATTTCGTTTGACTGGCTGAGTCGCGTTGGAGTCGTCCGCGGGAGCGGCAACGTCTTCACCCGCTATCGGTGCGGGCGTCGGATTCCCGGCGTCAGGGGGAACTTGGCCGAACGCAGTGGCAGAACACCAAATCAGCCCAACGGCAGCAACGACGCAACCAAAGCGACGCACCGATACGGAACGTCGCCGTTGAGAAGTTTGCGGCTGATCGATTTCGTTGGGCACAATCATTCTCCAAGAAGGTGAATCGGTGGCCACATCATGACGAAAATTGCAAAAACGGGCAAGATCAAGGACTTGTCACCTAGGAGTGCAGAATGTCGGTACAATAGACTTGGAGGACATAGAAGTGACATAGGCTGACACCGTACAATCATCCAGCATTGGTTTGACGACTTCATCACATAGGTTTTACTATGCTGAGCAAATGCTACGGTTGGTCTGTCACTATCAATCTCGGCAATGTCTACAAATCCCATTCCAGTGATGACGAAGGGCTTCGATGTCGAAGCACGACACCGTCCATGAGGCGGAACACCAAGCACTCAAAAAGCGACTGGCGGAACTCGAAGCGGAAAACCGCGAGCTCAGTCAAGACGTGTTGCGCTATCAATCATGGCTGGGAGGACAGCCGACTTCCGACGACGCAGACTCCAAGTCGACAGCCGAATTGCAAATGGATCTCGTTTATGCCAAGGCCCCGATTATTTTCTGGAGCATGGATCGGGATGGGATTTTTACGGAATCTCGCGGACGTGGTTTGCAATTAATCGGATTGCGGGAAGGGGAAGCCGTTGGGGCGTCGGTCTGGCAGATGTATCGCGAGTACCCGGAGATTCTTGCGACGATCCGACGTGCGTTGGACGGTGAGGAACTGTCGGAAACGGTGTACCTCGATGGGGCGTTCTTCGATACCTACTACTCCCCGATTTATGCATCGTCGGGAAGTGAACCGATCGGCGTGAGAGGGATGTCAGTGGTGGTTACCGATCGGGAGATCGCACGCACCGCGTTTCAGCAAACCGGCGCCGTATTCCGAGATTTGTTCACGGAGAAGACGCTCGGTCTACTGGTTCTCAAGGAAGACACACTCGATGTCGTCAGTGCCAATCTCGAATTTCTTGTGATCGTAGACCGCGATTCGACGGATCTAGTCGGCCGGTCTCTGACCGAATTGGGTGTATTCAAGGATTCGGAGTTGATCGCAACTATTCAGGACGAGGTGGCGGCCACCGCTCACTTTAATGCCGTCGATACCACGTTTCTGACCAAGAAAGGTGGCGAATTGTCGGTGCGGGTTGCTGCAGATCGTCTGCGAATTGCAAACGAGCAGTACGTCGTATTGAGCGTTCAAAACACCACACAACGCCGACGGGTTCTGCAGCTTTTCGAGGAGCACCAAGCCGAATTGAATGCTGAGTTGCGTCAGCCGTTTGCAGATTGGAAACAGTTTGCCGGCGAACTGCAATCGTTAATCCAGCGTCGCACCTCCCGTGTTGTGGAAGATGTTGAATCGGAAGCCAGTTCGGAATCGCGTTTCAGCGAGAGTGCGCTCCATTATTTTCTGGAATGTGTACCCGATACGGTTTGCACGATCGATCGGACTGGCACGATTCTGTACTTGAACCATACCCATCTCACCACGCAGACCGAAGACATTGTCGGGGCTTCGGCGTACGACCTGGTATCCCCACAGTATGCCGAGGAATCACGTGCGGTCATCGAACGTGTTTTCGAGACCGGCGAAATCATGACTCATCAGATTGAAAGCCCCGGCCCGGACGGTGTGACGAGACATTATTCGTGTCGGATTGGTCCGATGCGACGATTCGGTCGTGTGCGTGCAGTGATTGTCGTTGCGACCGATGTCACGAGGCTTCATGAAGCTCAGGAAGCCATTCGGCGTCGGCAACTCGAATTCGAACGATTGGCCCAACTGACTTCGCTTGGCCAGATGGCAACTATGGTGGCTCATGAGGTTAATAACCCGCTCGCGGCGATCGCGAACTATGCACAAGGATGCATTCGGCGGATTCAGCAAATGATGTCTGAACCGGTCGAGACTGTGGGAGAATCGTTTCGCAGTCAAGCTTCCGGCTTGGTCGGCGCATTGGAAGACACAACCGAGCAAGCTAAGCAAGCCAGCGGTTCGATCCACCGACTACGACGGTTCCTGAGTTCCCGGGGCTCGGCGAGTCACACCGTTGCAACCACCCAAATCATCCGAGAAGCCGTCGATTGGGTCACACCGATTGTGCGGGCCAGTGGCGTCGATCTCCACGTGGAAATGGCCGAAACGCTTCCGCTTGTCGCGGCTGACCCCCTACAAATTGAACAAGTTTTAGTCCATCTTATCCTGAATGGAGTGGACGCGGTCGCTGAGAGTGGTCAGAATACTACTGATTACAAAATGGCCAGGTCTGTTCGTCTGTTGGCTGAGGTTCAAGGGGATAGCCGAGTCCTTTTCACCATCGAGGATACTGGGCCTGGACTTTCCCAAACTGTTTTGGACAATTTGTTCCAACCATTTTATACGACCAAAAAAACCGGGTTTGGAATGGGTCTGACCATGAGCAAGGCGATCGTCGAACAGTATGGCGGCCGACTTTGGTGGGACGATCAATCCACATCGGGTGCTGTGTTCCATTTCGAGTTGCCGATCTCACAAGGAGAACCCCCTCGTGTCCAGTAATACCGAGCAGAGCATGACGAAAATGGAACCGCCCTTAGACGAGCCAACACTCGAACAGCCGACGGTGTTCGTCGTGGATGACGAAGAGGCCATGCGCAAATCATTGTGCTGGCTGTTTGAATCGGTGCAGCTCCAAGCAAAGACGTTCGCCGACGCCTTTGAGTTTCTAGAAACATATGACCGCAGCCAGCCGGGTTGTCTTGTGCTCGATGTGCGGATGCCAGGAATGAGCGGGTTGGAACTGCAAGACCGACTCCGAGCCGATCGTATCGATATTCCGATTATTCTCCTCACTGGGTATGCGGATGTCCCGATGGCGGTACGCGGGATGAAGTCCGGTGCTATCCATTTCCTCGAAAAGCCTGTCAGCGATCAGGTGTTACTTGAGCATGTGCACTGGGCGTTGGAAGTGGATCGGCGAAATCGGGAAGCAAGAATTGCCTATCAAGCAATCGCCGAACGGATCGATACGCTCACGCCTCGTGAATATGAGGTCATGGAATACGTGGTCGAAGGGCTCTCGAGTAAAGAGATCGCCGACGAACTCAAAATCAGTTTCAAGACTGTCGAAGCCCACCGGGCGCGAATCATGAGGAAGATGGAGGCCCAAGGCGTTCCGCATCTCATTCACATGCGGCGACAAATTCCAGACGACGAACGATAAGTCGTTCGACGGAACGTGGATCGGTCACGGTGGCTGTTTGCGGAGGGGTTGGTTAATCTACAAGCCGCTAACAACGGACTTCCCCATCGCCTTGAGACGGCTGAACCGAGTAACACAGACACCATGACCGAGTCGCTTGCCCTGCTGGAACTCCACGGAGTTCCGATTGTCGACACGTTTGCCGAAGCGTTTCCAATCGTGGGGACGCGGTTGGTCATCACAGCCTGTACCGAACACTGGGCTCGTATAGCCGCAGAGCAGTTTAGCGGCTTCGCTACGAGTGTGATTGCTTGCGACATCGAAGCTGGCATCGAACGGACTTTGACCGCGGACGAAACTCCCGACGGTCGTCCCGGTGTGAGTGTGCTTGCGTATGCGTTTAGTCGCGATGCGCTGCAAAACGCGGTCAGTAACCGTGTCGGTCAGTGTGTGCTCACTTGTCCGACGACCGCATGCTACAACGGTTTGGATGACACCCCCCGCGAGAAACAAATCTCCGTCGGGGGCCAGTTGCGTTTCTTCGGTGATGGAATGCAATTCTCGAAGAAATTGGGTTCGCGGCGGTTCTGGCGATTGCCTGTGATGGACGGAGAGTTTCTCTGCGAAGATCGCTTTGGCACCGTCAAAGGGGTTGCCGGCGGGAACCTGATTCTCTGCGGACGCTCGCAAGCGGAAACTCTGGCAGCCACCGAAGCCGCCGTCAATGCGATGCGAACGATCCCGAGCGTTGTGCTGCCGTTTCCTGGTGGAATCGTTCGTAGTGGGAGTAAAGTCGGCTCGAAGTACAAGAAGCTGAAGGCCAGCACCAACGACGCTTATTGTCCCACCGTTCGCCCGTTGACCGACTCGGCATTGTCAGCCGAGACCGCATGCGTCTACGAAATTGTGATCGATGGACTCTCCGAAGAACCCGTTCGGGAAGCCATGCGTGCGGGACTCCACGCCGCTGCAGAAATGCCAGGGTTGACCCAAATCACGGCCGGAAACTACGGCGGAGATCTCGGACCATTCCACTTCCATCTCCGTGAATTACTTGCCAGTTAGACCAACCTGATGAGTGCTCCATTCTTGCAACGTTCGATCTTCTGGTTCGTCATTTGTGTGACCGCCGGGTTGGGAACGGCGGCGATTCTGAACGTCGATCCGCTGTTGAGTGCAAACGACCGATCGCGGTGGGTGACAGTGTGGTCACTGTCCGAACGGGGCACCTACCAAATCGACGAGATCATCCAGAACGACGATTGGGATACCATCGACAAAGTCCGTCATGACGGGCACTTCTATTCGTCGAAACCGCCATTGTTGGCCACCCTTGTTGCCGGCGTGTATGAAGCTGTGCGGGCGGCGACCGGTTGGACGCTTACCGACAATACTGAGTATGCAGCACGTACGGTTTTGGTCTTTGTCAATCTGGTTCCGTTTTTGATCGCGCTGGCAGTACTATCCCGGTTCGTAACACGGTACTCCGAAAGCGAAACTACGGCGAACGTCGTATTCCTGTCTGCCGCGTTTGGAACCTATCTCAGCACGTTTTCTGTGACTTTGAACAACCACACGCCTGCTGCCATCAGCGTAATCTTTGTACTGTCCGCCCTGGCACGGATTTCGATAGACGGTAGTCGTTCGCCATGGCATTTTATCGTGGCCGGGTTGTTCGCCGCTTTTGCCTGCACCTGCGAATTACCGGCGGCCTTGTTTGGTTTGGCGACGTTTCTGCTGCTCGTCAAACGGGACTGGCTTCGCACATTGGTGTGGTTCGTGCCGGCCGCGTTGGTTCCGCTTGCGGCTTTCTTCGTCACGAATTATCTGGTGACCGGGGGCATCAAACCGTTCTACGCTTACTACGGAACCGAGACCTACGAATACATTCATCAGGGCATTCCAAGTTACTGGATGTTCCCCCGCGGTATCGACGCCAACACGGAGTCGACCGCTGTTTATTTCATGCACTGTGTCATCGGGCATCATGGAATCTTGTCGCTGACGCCAGTCTTTCTATTAAGTTGGTTCGGGTGGTTCTTACCGCGAACGTGGAAGTCCCCATTACGAGTTCTCTACGGCATGGGGGCACTGCTGACGTTGGCTATTCTTGCGTTCTATATGACACGTACCGCCAACTACAACTACGGTGGCAACACCGCGGGACTTCGTTGGGCATTTTGGTTGATCCCGTTTTGGCTCATCGGAATGATCCCCATGCTCGAAGCTTGGGGACAACGGCGGTGGTTTCAAATTAGTGTCGGAGTTTGTTTAGCGATCTCCGCGTATTCGATGTCTTCCGCCATCGGTAACCCGTGGAAACCGTCATGGTTGTTCGATGTGATGAAGCGAGCCGAATGGATCGACTACAACACCCCTGCTCCGAAATTTGAACGACAGTTAACAACCTGGATTCACGCATTGCCCCCCGATCCGAATCGGAAAAGCTGGGTGGAATTTCAATCGAGCGAGGAAGACGGAACGCTTTCCACGCTGCGACTGACCGATGGCGGACGGATTCAGTACGCCAAACGGGATACCCGCAAGATTGTCGTCGATTGGAACGCGGGCACGTCGGAAGCTCGTCAGGAAACCTATCATGTGCTCGAAGATCGTTTTCACGCCGGTCGCCCACCACGCGAGTTTCTCGTCTGGCCGGGGGAAAAACCTTCGAAGGCGAAACAGGAAGCCGCGAGAACGTTTTTCCGGAACATGCCCAAAGCTCGTGGCTATAATGCCGACCATATCCGCTATCTGAAAACTCCACTCCGTGAAAACGCGATTCGCTGTCAACAGGCGGCCTCTCGCGTTTCTTTCGAACCCAAGGGGAGTTCCCAAGCATACTGGTATCGTAGCGATGTATGGATCACCGATCAGGTACCGTTCGGATGTGTCCGGGTGGAAACGACCGTGCGAGCCGATGGTTCGAATGAACCTTATCGCTATCGTCGGTTCGATATCGTCAAAGCCAGTTGGCTCGGGGAGGATCCGGAATACAATGACAAGACGGTCCGGCAAAAGTGACCGGCGTCGTGTTCGTGTTCCCACATTGTCACCGGAGGAGAAAAGTGAACATGTTGAGGATCTGGACCACATCGTTTGTCGTATTCCTGGGAGCAGCGTCGGTAATGGCTGCAGAACCCTCTGTGACTCCGGAACGGAGCGTCTTCATGAAAACGATGGGCGGTCGACAATTCTGGGGCGATGTCGCTTTCCGGTCGGGTTGGCGAATCCAACAACACATCACGACCAAACATTTTCGACTGCTCGATCCCAATGACTTCCGTCATGCGTCCGGCACACGCGCCGAGTGCGAGGCCAAGCTAGCGGAATTAGCGCAAGCAAAGTCCATTCCGCCAATGCAGGGCAAGGCGGCACTTCTCATTCACGGGTTGATTCGCTCGTCGAAATCGTTCGAGAAGATGCAAGCGTCGTTGCGGGAGGCTGGTTATACGGTCGTCGTGTTCGATTACCCGAGCACGCGTGCTGAGATCAAGGTCGCGGCCGGTTATCTCCGGGAAGTGATCGCCTCATTGAAGGGCATCGAGCAGATCGATATTGTCACTCATAGCATGGGGGGGATCGTTGTCCGAGAGTATTTGCAGCACGATCCGGATGAACGTATTCATCGTCTGGTGATGGTGGGCACGCCGAATCTTGGGGCTCATATCGCCCAAACGTTCAAACGCAATATCGCGTTTCGTTTGATCTTCGGACCCGGCGGACAGCAATTGGCAATTAATTCGCGGTATGTCGATTCTCTGCCGATTCCTGATTTCGAGTTCGGAATCATTGCCGGTTCTCGTGGCAAACCGGGCGGTTTCAACCCCCTGCTGCCCGGTGATGACGATGGCGTGGTTTCCGTCGCCAGTACACGTTTGCCTGGTGCGAGCGACTTTCTCGAGGTCACCTGTCTTCATACATTTCTGCTGCGGGACCAAAACACGATCGACGCCGTGCTGCGATTTTTCGAAGCAGGAGAGTTTCGTAAGACCGGCGAACCCCAACCAATCCCTCGCCCTGCCGCTGTCACGAACAAAGACTAATTACTCCGGTTTATGATCAGGTACGCCGGATCGAAACACTCGCTGCGTGCGCGGTGAGTCCTTCGATACCAGCCAATCGTTCCACGTCAGCGGCCCCGTGTTCGCAAGCGGCTTTGTCATAGTGAATGACGGACGATTGTTTGAGGAAATCATTCGCACATAAGCCATGTGCAAAGCGGGCGGTTCCACCGGTGGGGAGGACGTGTGACGGGCCGGCGACGTAATCTCCGAAGGCGACCGGCGTGAAATGACCCAGGAAAATCGCGCCGGCATTCTGGATTTGATCCAACATTGGTTCGGGATCGTCCATGGAAATGTGAAGGTGCTCGGGGGCAATTTCATCGGTCAGCCGGGCGGTTTCGGCGGCGTCTCGTGCCAGAATCAATGCTCCGAAATCCTCCAAGCCTTGCCGAGCCATCTCCCCCCGCTCGAGTTTCGCAAGCTGCGAAACAAGTTGTTCTTGCACCGCCTCGATCAGCGGTTCGTGCCACGTGATTAGCACACCGGAACCCGGGCTGTGCTCCGCCTGAGAGATCAGGTCCGATGCCACAAAATCTGGCCGGGCGGTTTCGTCGGCAATCACCACAACTTCACTGGGACCGGCGATGCTGTCGATATCGACTTCCCCGAAGACATGCCGTTTCGCTAGTGCGACGAACAGGTTCCCTGGTCCGACAATTTTGTCGACGCGTTCGATTCCCTCAACACCGTATGCCATCGCAGCAACGGCTTGGGCCCCGCCAATTCGGTACACTTCTTTGATTCCGAGTTCGTGACAAGCCGCCAACAAATGCCCGTTGTAACTCCCGAAAGGCGTCGGCGGAGCAACCACCGCAATTTCCTTCACACCAGCGGTCTGGGCAGGTACGGCAGTCATCAATAAGGTTGATGGATACGCTGCCGCTCCACCCGGTACGCAAATGCCGACCCGTCGCAACGGACGATACCGTTGCCGAAGTTGAACCGTGCCCGTTCCCGCAACGCGGTTCAATTCGAAATCGCTATTGAGCATTCCGGATTGAAATTCACGGATATTGTCCCGCACACGACGGATCGTTTCGAGGTATTCCGCATCCGCTGCGGCGTGCGCGTCAGCCAATTCGGCAGGGGAAACACAAATGGTTTCCGGGCGAAGGTCGACCTGGTCGAGTTTTCGAGTATAGTCCACCACCGCAGACAGACCGTTTGAACTCACGTCTCGGCAGATTCGCTCGACAACCTGTTGCGGCGTGAGCGGTTCGCCGAAGAGTTCCTGCGTACGTTGACGACCGGCGGGCGAGACCACATCCCCACGCGGGCTAAGTTTCTCCCGCAACTCGGCGAGCAACTCGTCAGCGTCGTCTTCTGTCGTGCGGATTACCGGGATATCACAGCTTTCACTCATAACCTTCACCTTGTTGAAATGCATCCGACGAAGCATCCTAGTCCGAAGACTATCGATCGAAAAGGGTCAAACACATCCGTCAGGTCATGCCTGACCCAACCATGTTCGTGCACCCAGAATCGTCAGGCATAACCCCACTGAATTGCTCGAACGGACTTCCACGTAAGTTTAGACGCCAATGACTCATTCCGACTTTCTTCCCACCGCTGATTTGGAAACGCTCCGCCGTCGCGCGAATCTGTTGAAGACGATCCGAAATGCGTTTGATGCGGCAGGCTATCTGGAAGTTGAAACGCCGATTCTCTCGCATGATACGGTCGTGGATGCCCACCTCGATCCGTTCGTCACGCATGCCGCCGAGACCTCTTCCAGCTCCCCGATCTTCCTGCAGACGTCTCCCGAATTCGGAATGAAGCGGTTACTAGCGGGTGGAGCGACGGCGATTTTTCAAATCGGAAAGGTGTTTCGACAAGGCGAATCCGGGCGACTGCACAATCCGGAGTTCACCATGATTGAATGGTATCGTGTCGGCGACGATCATCACCGCCAGATGGATTTTACAGCGGATCTCCTGCGACAGGTCTGTCCTGGATTACTCGGAAGTGCTGATATCAAACGTTTCACCTATGACGAGGCGTTTGTGGAGTTCGTTGGACAACGGGTCTTGATTTGTGACGCTGAAGAACTTCGGACCATTGCGATTCATCACGGATTACAACCGCCCGAGTCGTTCACGGACGACCGCGACGAGTGGCTGAATTTTCTATTGTCGGAATTGGTCGAGCCGCATCTCGGGCAGGATACACCATGTTTTCTGTACGACTACCCCGCGAGTCAGGCGGCCTTGGCGAAAGTCCGACCGGATACGCCACCGGTCGCCGAGCGGTTCGAGTTGTACATTCGCGGGACCGAGATTTGTAATGGATACAACGAATTGACCGACCCGACGGAACTCAGGCGACGAATCGATCGCGAGAATGCCATTCGCATGGCAAATGCCAAACCCGCCTTACCGACATCGAACCGGCTACTCGATGCCATGGAGCACGGTCTGCCGGAGTGTTCGGGAGTGGCGTTGGGATTCGATCGGCTCTTTCTGTTAGCCGAAAACCGCGACGACATCGCGGATGTTATTGCCTTCCCGTTTGATCGTGCGTGAGCCGATTTGCTAGTGATCGTGCGGTCTTTGTCAGAGCAAAGTCTCCAAAATCTTTCGGATTCACCCATTGAAGTTCCGAATCTTTCCGCACCGTTCCACGGACGAAATCCGCGGAATGGCAAACCAGACGAATGCGATATCGAGTCACCCCATGTTTGATGACTTCTAAAAGTTTGCCTGGCTGAATCTCAATGCCGGTGAGTTCTTGGGTCTCGCCTTGCAAACGTTCGACGATATCTCTTGGAATGACGTCGAATCCTGGCAGCTGGTTCGAATGGGATCGTTTCCCCGTTTTGGAACCAATATGAAGCGATTTTGCTTCTTCGGGCGTGAGCGAAAACCGCGGGAAATCCCACAATCCGGTCCACCACTCCCCAGTTTCCCGACGCCGCAGCAGATAGCAATCATCCTTGCGGATCGCAAAGCATACTTCGGTGAGATCGGTTATGACCGGTTTTGGCGATGCGTACGGAATCTCTGTCTGTAACCCAAGTTCCGCCGTCCGACACACGGGAAGAAGTGGGCACTTTGGGCAGTCCGGTTCGGAAGGTTTACAGACCGTCGCTCCAAGATCCATCAACGCATGGTTGAAGTCGCCCACATCGGTTCGTGGGAGAATGTCCTCGGCAAACTGCCATAACACACGTTGGCCGGCCGTCGATTTCGGATCATTCCGGTACGCCAGCAGTCGACTGTAGAGGCGTAGCGTGTTCGCTTCCACAATTGGCGCTCGCACCCCGAACGCAAACGAGGCAATTGCACCCGCTGTGTACCGACCGATCCCCGGCAACTTCTGCAGCGTGGCCACCTCCTTGGGAAATTGGCCATTGAATTCGGCGAGAAGCAACTTCGCTGCTTTATGAAGATTCCGAGCACGACTATAATAACCGAGACCCTCCCAGAGTTGGAGAACGGTGTCTTCGTCCGCTTCCGCTAGATCGACCAAGTTCGGCAAACGGTCGAAAAACCGATGATAATAGGGAATCACGGCGGCAACAGTCGTTTGTTGCAGCATGATCTCGCTGATCCAAATTCGATAGGCATCGGTCGTTTCCCGCCATGGCAGTTCGCGACGATTTTGCCGATACCAACTTTTTAGGCTTCGCCGGAGCTTGGTTTTTTGGGGAGAATCGAAGAGATCGGGAACTGTGTTCAGGCTGGATTCGTCGATGAGGCAAATTCCTTAGAATTGCAACGGCCGCCACTGGAAGCGGTTTTAGCCTTGCTGTTTTGTAGCGAATTTCCGATACCTATAACGGAGCACCGTACTTTGCAGTTAGGTTTGGAACGGAACTTGCTGCTGATTGTGGGTGTAACCTGTTAGTTTGTCAAGAGTTATGTCATAGATCCTTTGGCGACGACTTTACAGCTATGCCTCTGAAAACCGAGTCGGTCGAAGAACCGTCGCTAAATTTGACGCCGATGATCGACATTGTGTTCCTGTTGATCATTTTCTTCATGGTCGGCACGCAATTCGCAGATGATGACTTGACGATGTTTGATATCGAATTGGCCGCCACGCGGACCGAGGCCACTGCACTGACGCCGGGGCCGGATCCGGTACGGATTGCGATTCGACAAGACGGTTTGCTGTTAGTGAATCAAAAAGTCGTCACGCTTGAGGAACTTGAACAGATTCTCGCTGCCAAAAAACAAAACTACGTGGACCAAGCGGTAGTCATTGGTGGTGAGTCTGAGACGAACTTGCAGCGCGTCGTCGATATTATCGATGTCTGTAAACGCTTGAAAATTAAACGGTTTACGTTGGCAGCCCGCACGCTAAGTTCATCGGGCACCTAATCACGGTCGAGCGATGATCCCCGAGTTTGTGGACGCGTTGAGAGCGTCGAAAGGAATCCAGCCATGCCATTGAAAGCCGAGGGACATGACCTCGTTGACTGGCTGTCGCTCTCGATGGGTGTCGGGCGGGCGGAAGTCACGCAAGGTTTATGGATCGGCTTGGCATTGTCGATCCTGTATTTGCTGACGCTGTTGACCACACGTTGGGGCGAACGACACGCCCTGGTGAAAGCGTTAGTGTTCTCCGCCATGCTGCACGTATTCTCGACACTCAGTTGGGTGGCGGTTGCTCCCTCGATTTCGGATCGTTTCAAGCAAGAGCCAGCGGAACCCGAGGAAAATGAGACTCTGGAACTGACGATTCTCTCTGAAGATTCGTACGAAGGACCTCAGGTTGGAGCGGAGGAGTTCTGGAACGATCTGCCGACACCGGCGGACAGCGAGTCGAATCGCACCGATCGGGAAGCATCTGATCCTTTTGCAATCGATCGACCGGATCGGGAGCAGGTGGAAGTGGAAACCTCCATCGCTCAACCAGATTTAAACAACCTGCCTGACAATCCGCGTGAGACACCGGACGTGGAACGTTCGGCTACGGAAATGCATGCGAGCGTGGCTCCAAACCGGCTCGAACAACCAGACCAGCTTCCGTTGGGACCGCAACCGCGGCCACAGAATGTGCCCCCACGTGCTGTTCCAGATCGTACGCCAACAGATCCTGAGACGGCACGAATGTCGCGTGAGGAAAATCCTCTCGATTCCCAGGCTGTTTCGGATTTGAATGTCTTGCCGGATGCATTACAGACTGATCCCGAGACGGCTCGATTGCCCAATGATTCCCTGACGAAATTGACCGACCCGGCTGCCAACATGATGACGCCGTTGGCACCGTTGGAAATGGGGAACACGTCGAATCAGCCACCCGTTGTGAGTCGGGCCATTCCGGAAGATCGACGTGGCATCGAAACGACTTTGCCGGATCGGACCGGAACCGATCGCCCGCAGGAAACGCCACTTGTGACAGACGCAGGGGCAATTCCCGCCATGCCCGCGGATGTGCCTCAAGCATTCCGGGAAGATTTGCAGAACGCGATTGCCAAGGCAGTTGCAAACATCCCGACGACAAATCCCGAGCAGATTGCCGTGCCGAACGCGGTGCGACCGGAACCGCCGAAAACGCGGTCGACACCGGATCGTGAGATGGAAGTCGGTACGCAAGTCACGCCCCAACCGCGTCAAGAGGTGCCCACCTCGGAACCACGCACGTTCGATCCCAGATCTGAGATCGCTCGTCAAGAGACCGTCGATGACCCACGACGATTTCTCGCTAAGCCGGACCGGACAATTGCAAAACTCGACACGCCTGGAGTTGCATCCGAGGTCCCTTTGGCTCCCTTACAGCCGGAGAAATCGAACACCGAGTCGCCGCGAACCCCCGTGCGAAATCAACCGGATCGGATGACGCGGCTTGATGAACCGATTCAGCGATATCGACGTAACGACACGAAAACCGACCTGTTACCGACGTCGCCCACTCGTCAGCCGAACTTGCCGGAAGTCCCCAAACCGGATGTGCCACAAGTGGCACGTCGGACGGAATTCGATCCGATTCGTCGCGATGGTTTGCCGCCGTTGTATCAATTCCGAAATGCTGAGGCTCGTGAGAAAGCGGTGCTCAGTTATGGAGGAACGGCGGAGTCCGAACGGGCTGTCGAATTGGGTCTGGAGTGGTTGGCGGCGAATCAGTCTCCATCGGGGGCATGGATTGCAAGCGATTTTGGGGGCGGGAACGTCGTCATCGGGGCCAGTGGTTTGGACACTCGGGGAGCACCGATCAAGGATGGCATTCCAGGCTCGCGAGCCGATGCAGGCGTGACTGCCTTGGCTGTGCTAGCGTTTCTTGGGGCGAATTACACGCACGAACGGGGCGAATACCAGCAAGAAGTTGCATCGGCGTTGCGTTGGATGGTCGAGAACCAGCAGGCCGATGGTTTCCTCGGTGCGAACGCCACCCACTACGCCCGCATGTATAGTCATGCGATGGCGACTTACGCGATGGCAGAAGCCTACGGAATGCGAGAATCACCCACGCAGGAAAGTCCGCTGAGACTGCCGCTGCAGAAAGCGGTCGATTACATCCTGAATCAACAAAACGAAACGGACGGGGGTTGGCGGTACCAGAAAGGGCAAACCAGCGACATGAGCATTTTCGGTTGGAACCTCATGGCGCTCAAAAGTGCCGAGTTGGCCGGAATCGAAGTACCATCGCGGGCCAAAGATCTGATGATCAAATTCCTTCAAGATCGAAGCATGGGTGAACGGAACGGGCTGGCTGCTTATCACATTCAGATTGCGGGACAGGAAACGCCCACACCAACGATGACCGCGGAAGCTTTGTTCTGTAAGCAGATGCTCGGCATGTTACGCGACAACCCCGCCAGTGAAGAAGCCGTCGAGTTTCTGGCGAAACATCGTCCGACGCGAACTGAGTACGATGTTTACTACTGGTACTACGGAACGCTCGCGATGTTCCAGTATGGCGGCGTATCGTTCCAGAAGTGGTACAGTCCGTTGCGGGACATGCTGGTGATCGATCAACGCAACGACGAAGAATTCGTCGGCAGTTGGGATCCCCGCGGTCGCTGGGGCGGATATGGCGGGCGGGTGTACTCGACGGCGATGTCGATCCTGTGTCTTGAAGGCACATACCGTTTCATGCCGCTGTACAAATCGCGTCCCGAACCCATCCCGTTGCCACTTCCAGGCGAGTAACTTTTGGGTCACGACCTGGCCGATGTACAATCCAACGCATGTGCTGAACTTACATGGTTGTTGGTTCGAGACCGGCGAGGCGAATAAGTAGGCGTTCGAGTTCGATGCGGCTTTGAGTCGGGTTCATCGTGCCTGCACCGCCGCCGAGTCGGTCGCGAGTTTCCAACAGCCACGTTTGAATCTTTTCCGCACGTGGCCGACCGATTCGTCGCAAATAGCGTTCGGCATCCGCGACTTGATTCCGCCAAATTCCCGCGGACTGTAGTGCAGAAGCGAGCGAACTCCCCTGTCTCGACATTTCAGTCGCAATCGCGAACTGGCGAAATTTGAAGGTCAAACCGCCAAGAATTCGCAGCGGTGCTTCCCGAGCGGCAAGAAGTTTGTCGAGACTTGTAATGGCTCCATCGGCGCGACCGGCGAGGACATCGTCGATCAATTCCCAGGTTGTTTCGGCCCGCCATCCGCCGACAAGCGTGGTGACATCTTCGCGTGTGATCTCGGTTCGATCGCCCACGTATGACGAAAGTTTCGCCAACTCCATGTCCAGTTGACTCAAACCGGTTCCCGCCAACTCGAGTAGAACCATCGCCGAGGCGGCCGGAAGTTTCTTTTGGTAACGGAGTTCACACAGCGACCCCAACCAACGCGGCAAATCGCTTTCTTTCGGGGCTTCGCAGGCGATGTTCAGCCCGCTTTTTTCGATGGCTTTGTACAGTTTTGTCGTCTTCGGCCACTTCTTGACAACCAGAATCAGTACCGATTTTTTCGCGGGAGATTTCACGTATCGTTCCAGCCCGCTGCGGTGTTTGGTGACAAAATCATCGGCACCGTCGACGATCACGATTCGACGATCTCCGAACATCGAGATGGTTCGAAGTTCATCAGAGACAGCCTGAAATTCCGCGTCTTTGCCATCAAATCGAGTCAGACTGAGTTCGTCTTCGGCATCGTCCCCGAGGATCTTTGTTGTGAGTTCCTTGATGACGGCGTGTTGCAGGAATCGTTCCGCACCAAAGGCGGCAACAACCGGGCCAATCTCGGTCTTGGGGGATTTCAGGAAGTCGGATGCGGTCGTGGGCATCGATCAATCGTTCTTGACGAAAATGACAAGATGGACGTAGAGTTCGCCGATTGTCGGTCAACGCACGACAACTTGCAACGTACTTCCCAATGACGAATCGGAACGCATGCCGCTGGATGTCGTGAACGAACCCACGTTTATCTGCCCCGGTGAAACCCACCCGATTTCGCGGTCGGTTCATCTAGCGCGAATGGCGTCATTTTACCCCGGCTGTCGCGATTGTCCGTTCCGTTCCGAGACCGGGCATCTGCCCCAAGACACGATTGACCGACTCCAGCAAACCGAACGCCGGGCGATTCCTGCAAGTCTTTTTCAAAGCGAAGGCGTGCGTGGTGTGTACCTCAACGAGTTGTCACGACGACACGCGGAATTGATTGCTGCCAGTTACGCCAGCGTGTTGTGGTCGCGAACTCCATTGACAGGGTGCATGTCGCATACCGAAAACAATCAGGGGAGCAAGGAAAGTCGCGTCAATCCGTCGCTGGTCGTTGGATACGACGAGCGACCATCTGCCCCGGATGTTTTCACGGGCGTTACCCAGGCGTTGCGACGGATGAGTTGCGATGTGGTGGACATCGGACTCACAACGAAACCGGCGTGGCAGTTTGCGGTTGAGCAGTTTGGTGCTGATGGCGGTGTGATGGTAACGGGATCGGGCTGCGATCCATCGCGGATTGGTCTGGATTTTGTCCGCACAGCGGGAATGCCGATTTCGCGGGAGCACGCAACGTGGGATTCGGTCAGTTTGACGGACATCGAAGATGCAATTCGGGACCCATATCACCGTCCCACACGACAGGCGGGAGCCCAGACTGCGAGCAATGTCTGGGCGGATTACGTCGCAGAGCGTTTGCAGCATTTTCCGATGTTGGCACCCTTTCGAATCGTAGTGGGATGTTCCGTCCCGTTGGTGATGCGGGCCATCGCAACAATCTCAGAAGAACGATCGTACGAGTTCGTGCCGGTGGCGATTCCGCGTCGTGTGCGACGGGTGCACGAGGTCAACGATGTCGATGTCGGTCGGGTTGCGAATGCCGTCCACGAATCGCAAGCGGATCTCGGGATGCTGATCGACGATGATGGCCAACGTTTCTCATTGGTGACAGAACGTGGCGAACTTCTCGCTGCCTGGACGATACTGCCATTGATTGCAGAGTTTTTGCAAACCGAGGTACCACGTCGCCCCATTGTCCTCGAACCGCAAACAGCAAGAGACGTGGAACCGCAATTGGTTCGTCAGGGAATTACCTGGACGAGGGCAGGTCAAACGCACGCGGAAATGTTCCGAGCCATGCAAGATCATTCCGCTGTGCTTGGAGGCGGCGCGAGCGGTCGCGTGTGGGTTGCGAACCCGACACCCACGTCCGATGCCCTGTTAATCCTGGCCCACTTGCTGACAGTGTTGACTCGCCGACAGATCTCAATGTCTCGGGCGGTCGCTCTCACCAGCACCTTGCAGCAATAGTCGAGTCAAGAATTCTCTATTCCACCCCGTGCCGATTCGAAGTTGACTAGCAACCGCGGGCCGATTTCGAGATGATCGGGCGATACGAAATCCACGGGACGAATTTGCGAAAGCGTTTCTATGAGTCAGCATTGGATCGCGGATCGGATGCACAAGATCGATGCTTCCGGAATCCGGAAAGTGTTCGATTTGGCCGCGAATATGACGGAGCCGGTGAACCTTTCCATCGGACAACCGCATTTCGATACGCCGGAACCGATCAAAGAGGCACTCAAGCAAGCCGTCGATGCCGGCAAGAACGCTTACAGCCAAAGCCAAGGCATCAAACCACTGTTGGAGCGGATTCAAAACGATATTGCCGCCACCTACGGACACGCCGATCGACAAGCGTTTGTCACGAGTGGGACAAGTGGCGGACTGATGCTCGCGTTGTCGACGTTGGTCGGACCCGGTGATGAAGTCATTGTGTTCGATCCGTGGTTCGTGATGTACAAGCATCTGACGACGCTTGTTGGCGGCAAGATTGTCGAAGTCAGCACGTACCCCGACTTCCGTTTCGATGTGAACCGGGTCGCCGATGCGATTACCGATCGCACGAAGGTCATTCTCTGCAACAGCCCGAGCAACCCGACCGGGCATGTGGCGAGTGCTGAGGAAATGCAAGCCCTCGCGGAGTTGGCCCGTGAACGCGATGTCGCATTGATCAGCGACGAAATCTATCGCTCGTTCTGTTACGACGGTGACTTCGTCAGCCCGGCGAAGTGGAACGATCAAACGATCGTGATCGACGGCTTCAGCAAGTCGCATTCGATGACGGGACATCGGCTCGGATATTGTCATGGTCCGAAACACATCGTCGAACAGATGATCAAACTCCAGCAGTTTACATTTGTGTGTGCTCCGCATCCGATTCAATGGGCTGGGGTCGCGGCATGGGACACTGACATTTCCCACTTTGCCCGCGAATATCGAGGTAAACGCGATTTCGTTCGCGATGCTCTCAGTGAGAACTTCGAGATTCACGGGGGCAATGGGGCGTTTTACTTGTTCATCAAGACACCATGGGGCACCGGCACGGAATTCGTGAAGGAAGCGATTGCCAATAACTTGTTGATTATTCCTGGCAATGTGTTTAGTTCTCAGGACACGCATTTCCGGGTGTCCTATGCGGCGGAAGATTCGGTATTGGAACGCGGTGTCGAGATTCTGAATCGAATTGCGAAATGCTAGACCGGTGCATCACCAGTCGTGTTCTGGCTTGTCAACATGACCGTCACTCGTATAATCCCTATTCAAACTCGTTTCACCGACCAATACTCTGGCACGATTCAAATTACGCCCTAACGCAGACATTCGTAAACGCAGCCATTCGCAAGGGCGAGCGTTAAACTCCGGTATTTTCGACGACTGTCGATGCAGACTACACAACAACGGTTTGGAACCAACCTTGGGAGATGTCGTGGGTCCGATGGGCCAATCACACCGCATTTTAGTTGTTGGTGAACCCGACTCGCAGACGGACCAGTGGATCGACCGCTTGCGGGCCGAGAACGAACTGGTTTTCCGTTCGAACCTCAACGAAGGTTTGAAATGCTTGCACTCGGAAGCCATTAGTTGTGTTCTACTGTTGGGGAACGGTTTTCCGGTCGCCGGAGGGATGCTGCAACTCGGTGGCATCCTGGATGAAATCCCCGACGGAATCGTGCTGCTCGATTTGGAATTACAAATCCTGTGGTCGAATCGGCGAATGCAAACCCTGACAAGTCGGCAAGACGAACTAGCAGGGTTGAAGTTTTACGATGCGTTTGGCTCTCCGGAAATTCTCGGCCCGGATTTCTGCCCGTTTCATACCGCGATCGGGTCAGGAGAATCGGCCCGAAGCACATTGCGTGTTGGTGAAAAATCGTACTTCGAGGTTCACGCCAAACCCGTCTTCGATGGCGAGAGTGATCTACCGGGATATCTCGTGGTGATCGTGCGGGATGTTTCCGTCGAAATCCTGCAACGTCAGAAACTCAACGCGATCTACCAAGCAGGTTTGGAACTCGGCGATCTTGCACCGCAAGACATTCTGGATATGTCTGTCGAGGAGCGAATCGAACTTCTCAAGGCAAAGATTCTGCATTACACACAGGATCTCTTGGAATTCGAGACCGTCGAGATTCGCTTGCTCGACAAACGCACCCAGCAACTCGATCCGTTGTTAGCGGTTGGAATGCAAAGTGACGCCACCTCGCGAACTTTGACCGCGGATGCTCAGAACAACGGCGTAACCGGGTTCGTTGCGGCGACCGGCAAGAGCTATCTTTGTGAAGACACCGACAGCGATCCGCTCTATCTGCCAGGAGCGCCGGGGGCCCGCAGTTCACTAACGGTGCCTTTGATTCTACACGACACGATCCTCGGCACGTTCAACGTCGAAAGTCCGAAGCCGGGTGCGTTTACTGAGAACGATTTGCAGTTTCTCGAGCTATTCAGCCGCGAAGTGGCAATGGCGTTGAACACGCTGGAACTCTTGCTCGCCGAAAAAGTCACGACGGCAAACCGCAGCACCGAACGCATGTTGCAGGAAGTTGCTCACCCAGTCGATGAGATTTTGAACGATGCCGCCTGGGTACTGGAACGATATATCGGGCACGAACCGAATGTCTCCGACCGTTTGCTGCGGATTCTCGATCACACGCGACAGATCAAACAGTTGATTCAACGTGTCGGTGAAGCGATCGCGCCGCAAGTCAGCAATCCGTTGCTGCAACCCCGACCGGAGCGGGCCAAACTAAAGGGCAAACGGTTGCTAGTCGTCGATAGCGACGAGAGCGTTCGCCGTGCTGCTCATGAATTGTTGGGTCGTTACGGGTGCGAAGTCGAAACGGCTCACCATGGCGACGAAGCGTTTCTGATGGTGCGACGGTTCGAATACGATGCGGTAATCGCAGACATTCGGCTCCCGGATATGACCGGCTACGATTGCTTCCATCAAATTAAGGAACTCCGCCCGGATCTTCCGGTGATTCTAATGACGGGCTTCGGTTACGATCCCACGCACTCGATTGTGAAAGCTCGGCAAGAAGGATTGCGTTCGGTGCTTTACAAGCCGTTCCGGTTGGATCAATTGCTGGCGGAAGTCGAATCCGCTGTCGCTTCTGCCGATCAACCGGGGTAGAATGAATCGGTTAGTGTCCACTCGTCGAGTGGTGTCTGCATGGTCGTGTCAAGTTCTCCAGGCGAACTCGCGTGTCCCAACGAAAGTGGAACGAATGCGAAAACTTCCACGCTGGCTCATCGTGTTGGTTATGTGGCCGATTTTCCTCGGGCCGTTCCAGAGTCTGGCGGTTGCACAAGAGGACGAACTCACCGCCTCACAGGTGCTAACTTCGATCGAACGTGGACGTCGATTCCTCCTCAGTCAACAATCAAATGACGGCGCATGGCGGGTCGACGACAGTTCCTTGTATGAGATTGGAGTCACGAGTTTGGCGCTGCTGGCGTTGATCAACTCCGGCATGACACCCGAAGATGCGGAAATCAACAAAGGGCTGACATTCCTGCGGAATGTTCGGGAACCGAATCCGGTTTACACCTACGATATTGCTCTGATGTTGATGACGTTCTCCGCCGCGAAGGACGGTGAACGTGATGTGCTGCGGATGGAAAAACTGCTAGGGAAATTGGAGGAATCGCAAACGCGGAACGGCACCAACCGTGGCTCGTGGGGATACACGATCAATGGTGAGTTCGCCGCCGGTTGGACGGGCGATCGTAGTAATGCCCAGTATGCGATTCTCGGTCTTCACGCGGCCAGCGAAGCTGGGTTGGAAGTGGACCGAAGCGTGGTTGAACGTGCCCGACAACACTGGATCGATTCGCAGAACATCGACGGCGGCTGGGACTATGTGAACAATGCCGGTTTGCGATCTCCGAGTACCGGTAGTATGACGGTTGCTGGGATTGCTTCGTTGGCCATCACGAATGCCATGTTGCGTGATCCCTCGCAAGACGAAACACCCGACGGCGAACCAATCTGCTGTGGTGCCCTGCCCGAGGACGATAGTCTTGAAAAAGCCGTCGAGTGGTTGGCGCGACATTTTGCCGTTGGTCGCAATCCTGGTCCGGCCGCTCAAACCGAACACGTCCTGTATTACCTGTATGGTCTTGAACGTGCCGGGCGGTTGAGTGCGCGACGATTCTTCGGTCCGCATGATTGGTATCGTCGAGGTGCGACATATCTTGTGGCCGCCCAACGTCGCTCGAACGGTCAGTGGACCGGTGTGGGTAAGCTGGAACAGAAACCGGTCGTGGGAACGAGTTTGGCGTTGCTGTTCCTCTCGAAAGGCTTGGCGCCGGTTCTCATTCAAAAGGGAATGTTCGGCGAAAACGTGGGTTTGCAGGCGGTCGAATCTGAGAATTGGACGCGTCATCGCTGGGATGTGAGGCAACTCACGGAACGTATCGCCGGTCGTCCCATGTGGCCGAAACTATTGACTTGGCAAGTCCTGAATTTGAACCAAGCGGTTGCGAACAACTCGGTAGCATCCATTCGCCAAGCACCGATTTTGTACCTCAGTGGCGAAGATTCGCACAAGTTCACCGATGCCGACGCTTCGCTTCTGCGAACCTATGTCGACCAAGGCGGCTTTATCCTCGGTGTCGCCAACTGCCCGGAGAATAGCGATAACGCGTTCGAAGATTCTTTCCGCGATCTCGTGGCGAAAATGTATCCACTCGGCGATGTGGCCCTGAATCCGCTGACCGAAGATCATCTTGTATGGCGGAGCGAATTTCTTATCAAACCGGATGAGTACGAACTGTTCGGGGCCGATTTGGGGTGTCGCACGCCAATCATTTTTTCGCGGACGGACTTGTCCTGTCTGTGGGATAAGATGTCTCGCGTCGAACCCAAGGGCCGGAGTCAAAAACTTTCGAAAACGATTGACGGTGCGTTTCAGATGGGCGTGAACATCGTCGCTTACGCCACCGGACGCGAACCGCCAAACAAGTTGGAAGCCGAAGCGGACGACCTCGCCGACGGCCAACAAGACAAAATCGAACGTGGTTTGCTACAAATCGCGAAGTTGAAACACGGTGGCGGTTGGGATGTCGCACCGCAGGCACTTCGCAATTTGTTGATGGGCCTAAACCGCGTTGTCGGCCAAGCCGCCACCACCAAAACACGACCGATCGAACCAGCGAACGGTAACTTGTTCAAGTATCCGCTCGTGTACATGCACGGCCGAAGCGGGTTCGATTTCAGTGACGCAGAAGTGAAACAGCTTCGCATGCATCTCCAACGTGGCGGAGTCTTGTTTACTGATTCCTGTTGTGGTTCCGATGCTTTTGACGCGAGTTTTCGGGAACTCGTGCAGAAGCTTTTTCCGAACGAAAATCTAGAGCGAATCCCGATCGACCATGAGATTTTCACTGACAAGACGTTCTATGATATTCGTCGTGTCCGCCGTCGTGTGCCAGGTTTGCCAAAGCCGAATCAACCGGCGAACGTTGCGGTTGAGGCAGTGGAACCATTCTTGGAAGGCATCACGATCGACGGTCGACTTGTTGTCGTGTACAGCAAGTACGACATTAGTTGTGCCCTGCAACGTCAGGTGACGGTGGCTTGTCCGGGTTATATCCCCGAAGACGCCCTGCGAATCGGAATCAATGTCGTGATGCACGCACTCTTGCAAGATGCGACGAGCGTGTCGACCGATAATTAACGGGACACGACTTCTTTCTGATGTTCTCTCAAGCGAGTCTGTCCAAGCCCGGATTATGTGTCAAAATTGGGCTCGACCGAGCAATTTTGGTGACCGGGAAACCGCATGTCACCACTTGCGATTCGAAAAAAGATTTGACAAACCGATGCAGCCGTGTATTCGATAGTGTCAGCACAGTTGTGATTTTTGCCAACATATAGTCCGCAATTGATGAAGGGATGGATTCGATGAGCACGGACGACTCAAGTTCTTCAACGGACCCGCGAGATGCTGCCTTGCAGGTGCATTTGCTCGGCATCGTCGACTTCGACGCCGCTTTGGCGTTACAGGATCGGTTGGTGTACGAGTTGACTGGGCGATCGGATCAGCAGGGAGCACTTCTGCTCTGCGAACATCCTCCGCTGATTACCATCGGACGTGAAGGTAGCCGGGCACATATCGTTGCGGATGATCAGGAATTACAAGCCCGTCGAGTGCCGGTGCGTCGGCTCGGTCGTGGTGGTGGCACGTTCATGCATATGCCCGGCCAATTGGCCATCTATCCGGTGCTTCCACTGAGTCGGATGGGTATATCAGCGTTTCATTTTCGAGAGTTGTTGGAAGAAGCCATCATCGATGTTTGTGAAGAACTTATGGTTCCCGCCGAACGGAAGGCGGAAAAACCGGGTGTGTTTTGCCATCACGGGCAGGTTGCGCACACTGGGATCACGATCAAACGTTGGGTGACCTGCCAAGGTGTTTACCTGAACGTCAATCTCGATTTGAATTGGTTAAAGTTGGTCAGTTCCAATTCGATCGCCGATCGCCCGACGACTCTTGCGGCTCAACGGACCCGTGTGACGGAAATGTCGCAGGTTCGTGAATCTGTTGTTCGTCATGTGGCCGAGCGTTTTCGCTATCGACACACCAATCTCTACACGAGCCATCCGATGCTCAAACGCACGTATCAAACTGTTGCGATGCGAGCATAGGAGATTGAGGGCGCTCGAGACTCGATTTTTCTTGTGATCCGTATCCCGTGACGGTGACGATTGCGGTTTGGACGTCTACAATGTCATCATTGGACGAAACCAAGCGATCTGAACTTTCGAACGAGACCGTCTCACCGTGCTGAACGAACTGAACATTCTGCCCTCCGACCCGCCTGCCTCCAATTCGGTTGCCGACAAACCTCGGCGTCGGTTGCCGAAGTGGTTGAAGCGTCCGCTACCCGAACCCGGTATGGCGTACACGAGCGGGACCATCGCCGACTTGCGGTTGAATACCGTTTGTGAAAGTGCCCGTTGTCCAAACCGAACGGAATGCTGGTCGCATCAGACCGCGACCTTCATGATCCTCGGCAATGTCTGTACCCGGCCATGTGGTTTTTGCTCGGTGCCGAAGGGCAAAACGGAGCAACTAGAAGTCGACGAACCCGAACGTGTCGCGGAAGCGGCGGCTCGGTTGGGGCTCAAGCATGTCGTGATCACATCCGTCACGCGTGACGATTTGCCGGATGGCGGTGCTGAGCACTTTTACGAATGTGTGATCGCCGTTCGCGAACGCACAGGAGCCGCAGTTGAAGTTCTCACGCCAGACTTCCTCGGCAATAACGCCGCCATTGATCGTGTGATCGAATCCCGACCGGACGTGTTTAACCACAACACGGAAACGGTTCCACGGCTGTATCACCGGGTGCGTCGGAATGCGAAGTATGATCGCACGCTGAATCTGCTCGCTCGCGTCAAAGAAAAAGCCCCCAATATGGTCACGAAAAGTGGGCTGATGTTGGGACTTGGGGAAACGATGGAGGAAGTGCTCGACGTGTGTGCCGACTTGCGTGCTGTCGGGTGTGACATGATCACACTTGGTCAATATCTCCAACCCGGCCCGGAACACTTGCCGGTTGAACGGTACGTGCCCCCGGAAGAGTTCGACGAAATCGGGGACCTTGTCCGCGCGATGGGTTTCGCGTTAGTTGCGAGCGGGCCGTTCGTGCGATCAAGTTATCACGCGGGCGAAATGGCATCGGTTTTGGAACAGTACCCCTCACCCACGGAAACCGAATGATGACCTCCGCCGGGCAATCGCCGATCCCCGTGTGTGTGCCGGACTTGGGGCAAGACGACCGCCCCGCGAGCGTGTGCACTTGGCTCGTGGAACCCGGCGATGCCGTCGAGGAAGGTGATCGGTTGGCGGAGATTGTGTTGCCGGGGATTGTGTTTCACGTCTCGGCAACGTCTTCGGGAATCTTTGTTCGGCGAGAACGTCCGCAAGGCGCGACCGTGTTTCGCGGCGATTGCCTGGGCTTCATCAGTCCTGGGACAAGTCCCGAACTTTCCTGAATGAGTGTGTCGCGAGATGTCAACTTCCTCCGTCTGGACCAGCGTTCGCGGGCATCAAGCCCAGGTCGAGTTGTTCCGTCGATCACTCAAGCGAAAGCGGTTGGCCTCCGGTTACCTGTTCGTTGGACCGGATGGCGTCGGCAAACGTTTGTTTGCTCACAAGCTTGCCCAGTGTTTGCTATGCACGACGTTCGCCGATGAGGAACTCGAAGCGTGCGGCGAATGTCCGTCGTGTCGCCAAGTGCTGATCGATTCCCACCCCGACTTACTCACTGCCGAACCGCCTGCGGGGAAGACGGTATTCCCAATCGAGCTTATCGCTGGTGCCAAAGAACGTCGTGGTCGCGAAGGACTTTGCTACGATATTTCTTTACGTCCGATGATGGTCGAACGTCGTGTCGCCATCATTGATGATGTCCAGCAGATGAACGCGGAAGCCGCGAATGCATTCCTCAAAACCCTCGAAGAACCTCCGCCATATGCGACGTTGTTTTTGATTACCTCGAACGAATCTGCCTTGTTGCCGACGATTCGTTCGCGATGTCAACCGGTACGGTTTGCACCATTGCCGCCGAGTGAAATTGCGGCGTTATTGGTCGAGACCGGTCAGCTTGAAGACGTCGACGAAGCCACCGCCGTTGCCTCACTGAGCGAGGGTAGTCTGACAACCGCGTTGCAGTTGCTCGATCCCGAATTACGACAACTCCGCGATAAGCTCTACACTGCGTTGGCCCGCGACAACGACAATCCGCTGGCTCTTTCGAAGCAGATGATTGAAGACGGCATCGAACAATTAGCAACCGATACAGCGTCTCAGCGGAAGAATGCGGTTTGGTTGGTGCGGTTTGTCATCGAGTTTTACCGCCGGACGTTACAGTTCCTCGCGGAGGAGTCGAACCCGTCGAGTACAGTCATCCCGCAGGTGAAGCAGTTCGCGGGGGTGTGGAAAGCCGACTCGGCACGAGCTTGGGAAATGCTGATGAGCATGCTCGAACGAGCGATGCACGCGGAACGCCAACTCACCCGCAATAATCCGCCGAAGATGGTGCTCGAAGCGTTATTTGAAGCACTGAGTCAAACCCGTCGTCGAATGGTTTGATCATCGTTTGGCACGTTCGGCAACCACGCTCGTCGTGTTTCCCCCGCACATCGGGCAACGCTGCGGATTGAGTTGGAACGCTTCCCCGCAATCCAGACATTCCAGTTGAGATGTCGAATCGCTGGTCGCTGTGGTCGGCGGATCGGGTTCGTTTTGGGAATCCGTTTGCGGAACAGCCGGCCAACAAAATTCGAGCGTCAGCCCAACAACGGCTCCGAAGATCGCCATCGGAATCACGATCAACCACACCGGTCTGGCGCCGAGAGCAACCAGACCCACCGCCAGGGCCGTGCAGAGCGCCATGCCCAACGACATCAAACCGAACGTGCGGTCCTCGAATGACGATCTCGGCGGTTCGTCGCTCATTCGACTTCCAAGACCTCGATATTGATCCGTCCGAGAATGTTCATCAGCGGGAGAAATGTGGTCACGGGAGCCGGGGCATCGTCGGCGAAGCTGGACTCGGCGAGTTTGATGTGAGCTGCGCCCGTGCCGCCCTGCCCGAGTGTCGCGTCCAAAGGCACCCATCGTCCGCCGAGAAATGCCTCCGTCCACATATGCCCGCCGAACCCGTTCAGCGATTGCACATAGACCAATCCGACGGCGATCCGCGAAGGAATTTTCTTCACTCGCAACAACGCCGCCAGTAGCACCGCATGTTCGGTGCAATCCCCTTCCCGGGACGCTGCCACCTCTGCAGCGGATGCAAGAGCCGTCGAGAAATTCTTGTTCGTCAGCGACTCATGCACGATCTTCTCCAAGCGAACTGCAATCGCTGCGGGATCGGTGATGTCGTTCGAGACTTGGTCTGCAAGTGCCAGCACGTTTGCATCGTCAGTCTGTAGGAATCGCGTGCCTTGCAAGTAGACAGCTTCGGTGGTGGTCGACTTTCCTTTGTCATGCGGATCGATCGCAGTGACCGTCACGTCGACGGTATGATCGTCGATTCGGCGAAGCGTCTGGTACGGCTCCTGGGGGATCAGCGTGGTGGCGTCCGAACCAGGCGTTTGAATGCGGTACACAATTTTCTGGCTGTTGTGCGCTTTGGGAATGGGCTTTACGGATACCATTGTGTCGAGCGACAAATCTAATTCCGCCCCGGCGATTTTTCGCAATGCTTCCGCCTGGCTCACGCGGTAGGTCGTAAGTTCCTTGCCGAAGATCGGGAGCGAGGTCTTCAACGCTTCGCCAGATTCCGTCAACCAAATGTCGATCGGAAACGGATCGGTGGATCGTTGGGCTTTCGCTTTGAGCAATCGTTTCCGTTCGCCGTCCAGCATGCGTTCGGTTTCCATTTTCGCCGCTTCAATCGTGACCGTTGCGACGTCGTTCAACTCCGGAATGTAGACGCGAAACTCCCGCGATTCCTGTTCGGTGAGCGGATCGACATGGAAGTTGCGTTCCAACCATGACGGCGATTTTGTTTCCCGATTCCAAGGGATCGTTTTGGTCTCCATCTTGCCGGCAGTTTCGGAAGTCAGCTGCAATTGATCGCCCTTCACGACAGCGGAAGTTCGCGTCACGGTTGCCGGCGGGTTCTTGGTTTCGAACATCAACGAATGAAGTTCGCCGGTACCGGTTTCGACGGTTTCCAATCGCGTTTGGATAATTGTCGGCTGGCCAAAGCGTTGGAAGTTGAGGTGGGTCTCCTGCGTTGTTCGCAGCAGTTTTTGATCTTTCTGCTCGTAGGGTTCGACGGTCTCATGTACATAACCGACACGCTGCCGACCGATGTAAATCACGCCCCAGTGATCGGTGTGTTCCGTGGTCGCTGCTGTCGTTTTCGAGTCGGGGCTTTCGGCTCGGCTGGACATCAACCAAATGCCCACGCCGAGCGAGATGCCCACACCAATCGCTACGGCTCCGACCGTCAGCGAACGTTTTCGGTTCGTCATCGATTCCATCCGTCGAGAAGAGTTCTCAGTGTTCGCGATAATACATCGCGGTCTGTCTCGATCATAAAACGCCAAGTCGGGACGGTCCACCGACTTCTCGTTCGGAACAAATCCGGGTATTCTGATGCGTATGGGATGATTTTTGCGAGTTTATCAGCAGTAAGGAAAACAACGATGTTACGAGTGTTCGCGTTTGCGGGGTGTCTATTGGCGTTTGGTCAGGCTGTGACGGCGGCTGATTTGAGCGTTGGAGATGCGGCTCCGAAGTTTTCGGCTCAGGACGATACTGGCGAGACATGGGAGTCTGCGGCTTATGTCGGCAAGGGTAAAATGTTGGTCGTGTATTTCTATCCGGCCGACATGACCGGCGGATGCACGAAACAGGCCTGCGGTTTCCGAGATGACATGAAAAAATTGCAAGAAGCGGGTGTGACCGTGGTCGGTGTGAGTGGCGACACCGTACAAAATCACCAATGGTTCAAAAAAGCTGAGGACCTGAATTTCACGCTCCTGGCCGACCCGGATGGCAAAGTTGCGAAAGCGTTCGGTGTGCCCTTCGATGACAAAGATCAGCAGATCGTCCGCACCGTGGACGGGAAAGACGTGGTTCTCGCTCGCGGTGGCACGGCGAAGCGTTGGACGTTCCTCATCGGGCCCGATGGTAAGATCGCATTGAAGAATACGAAGGTCCAAGCGGCGGGCGATAGCCAAGCCATTCTGAAAAAGGTCCAAGAGTTGCAGTAAAACACACTATACAAATTCGCCGAGAAGTCAGCTTGGTATTCAGTGAGGTAAATCACACTTTGGAAAGATCAAAATTCTTTCAAATGTTCGTTCCCCAAGCTCTATTGACTTCGGACGAATTGCAGTAAAATTCCAGCGTTTCATGGAAAACGCAGTTTGGAAACCCATTCCCATTTCTTGAGGAGAGAAGACAATGCAAGCTGCCAAATTGTTCGCCGGTGCCCTCGCCGTTTGTGTCGCGGTTGCATCGCAAGCCCAAGCCGAAGCCCCAAAATCCGGCTTGAAAACCGGCGCGTTCGTCAACGCCTTCAACGTCCGTGACGTCACCGGTCCGGCTAAAGGCACCACCCTCTGCTACCGCTGCCGATATGGCGGAAGCCCGGTTGTTAGCATTTTCGCTCGGGAAATGGACGAAAAGACCGTCGATCTGGTGAAGAAGGTCGACGCCCAAATCGGCAAAAACTCCGACATGAAAGCTTTCGTCGTCTTGTTGACCGACGATCCTGATGCCTCGGAAGCCAAGCTCGCCGAAGTTGCTAAGAAGAACAAAATCGAGCACACCCCGCTGACCATCTTCGATGGCCAAGCTGGTCCTGAAGCTTATCAAATCGACAAAGAAGCTGACGTCACCGTCTTGATGTGGAACAGCTCCCGCGTCAAAGAAAACTTTGGCTTCGGCAAAGGCAAGCTGGGCGAAAAAGACATCGAAGGCATCGTTGCTGCCGCATCGAAATTGACCAAATAGTTTTCGGCTCGGCCGAATTCTGAGAATGCCAAAAGCCGACCGGTTGTCACTGTGATGACCGGTCGGCTTTTCTTGTGGATTCTAGTCAGCGTGTTGAACAAATGGAGATGTTTTGATACGAATGGAGGCTCATTGGGATTGAGGGGAGATTTCCATGCTGACTGTCTACGATCGATCTTCGCGACTCGGACGACGTGACTTTCTCCGCATCGGCGGTTTGGGGCTGGGGGGACTGACGCTGCCGCACCTCATGTCCGGCAAATCGTCCGCTGCACAGATCGCGTCGGCGGTACCCGGACTGACGACCGGCAAATCGGTGGTGTTCCTGTTCTTACACGGCGGACCGAGTCAGATCGAAACCTTCGACCCCAAGATGACCGCGCCGTCGAACATCCGCAGTGTTACGGGGGAATTGTCGACGTCGATTCCCGGGGTCACGTTTGGCGGTACGTTGCCGCGGTTGTCTAGTTTGGCAAAGTCCATGACGGTGGTGCGGTCCTTCACGACCGGTGATGCCCGCCATGACATCAAGCCGGTTGTCAGCCGATTCAGTTCCGATGCGAATTTGGGCTCGTTGTATTCGCGTGTGGCTGGGGCGAATCATCCGAAAACCGGAATGCCAACCAACACCTTATTGATCCCACAATCGATCAACCCGAAAGCCGAACCGGAAGTCACGCAGTTTGGCAAACTGACGTCGACCGGTGGATTCGGTTCCGCAACGGCTCCATTAATTCCCGGCAGCGGCGGTGATTTGCAGCGAGACATGGAACTGAAGTTGCCCTTGGATCGACTGTCGGATCGGCGCTCGTTACTCAATCGGTTGGATCGACTCCGTGCCTTTGCCGACCAGGAAAATGAGACAATCGATCCTTTGAGGCGACAGGCGTTTGATACGATTCTCGGTGGTGTCGCGGAGGCATTCGATCTCGATCAAGAAGACCCGCAGACGATTGCCCGATACGATACGAGTCCTTTGATCGACCCGAGACACATCGATCAAAAGTGGAACAACTTCAAGCGTTACATCGACAACGTGAAGTACCTTGGCAAACTCATGCTGTTGGCCCGGCGGTTGTGCGAACGCGGTTGCGGGTTCGTGACAGTGACGACGAATTTCGTATGGGACATGCACGCCGATGCCAACAACGCGACGATCGACGAAGGCATGCGGTATATGGCTCCGCCTTTCGATCACGCCGTGAGTGCGTTCTTGGAAGATGTCGCCGCCCGTGGTTTGCACGACGATATTCTGCTGGTGGTGTGTGGGGAAATGGGGCGGACACCGAAGATCAACAACCGCGGCGGTCGCGATCACTGGGGGAATCTGGCGCCGCTCATGCTGTCCGGTGGTGGTTTGCCGATGGGGCAAGTCATCGGGCAATCGACCCGCGATGTCGCGGAACCCGCCACGACGCCGGTGACGATTCCCCATCTGATCTCCACAATTCTCCGGACATTGTTCGACGTTGGCGAACTTCGAGTCCGTCGTGGCGTGCCCGACGATATTCTCCGAATGGCCGCTCACGACCCGATCCCTGAATTGCACGGTTGACCACGTGCATGCCACGATTCCGTGTGCCACGGCTCTGTGAGCCGTGTTTGATGGCGTATTCACTGGGGCACGGCTCGCAGCGTCATGGCACAAATCGAGCGGAACAACGCGTCTGCGAATTCAGGGGATCTGTGCCGGTCGCGTAAGGTGTCCCGTTCAATTCGTCATGGAAACCCCGCTGAGCCGGGTTGCCGACGAACATCGGCTTGGACTCTCGAACGTTCGGCCCCTAAAATACGAAACGTCCGCGTATTCCGCAGGAAGATGCCGGGCCGGAGTTTCACGAGCGTCGCAGGGTGAGGAGACCGCAACGATGTCGGCGGACGATTATCAGAACGATGATGTGACCGTGTGGATCGAAAAGCTCAGCGGCGGTGATGAGCAGGCGGCTCAGCGAATCTGGGATCGCTATTTCGACAAACTCGTCCGTCTTGCGAAGCGTAAATTTGATCGGATCGGTATCAATCGTCGGGCTGCCGATGAAGAAGACGTGGCTCTTAGTGCGCTCAACAGTTTCTACCGGCATGCCGCGAATGGTCGATTTGAACTGGGCGACCGCGAGGAATTGTGGAAACTTTTGGTGACGATCACCGTCCGCAAAGCTTACGCGGAGAGTAAACGCCAACGGGCGAAAAAACGCGGTGAAGGCATGGTCCGGGGCGAGAGTATTTTCGTGCGACCCGGTCACGAGGACGGGAAAGCGGGAATCGGGCAGGTGCTTGGTGACGAACCAACGCCCGAGTTGGCTTCGATGGCTGCCGAGAGTTGTGAGGAACTCCTCGAAATGCTCTCCGACGAAACTCAACGCGAAGTCGCCAAACTCAAACTTGACGGGTTCACGAATGAGGAAATCGCCGAGAAACTTGGCTGCGTGCCCCGAACGGTCGAGCGGAAACTGAACCTGATTCGGCGTCGTTGGAGTCAAGCTGGTGCCCAACTCGACGACGCACCCGACGAGATTGAGTAAGTCCGCTTTTGCTCTCAAAAACTGATCTGACCAGCACATGCCCTTTCTTTTGTAAGCAACTTCCGTTGTCAATTCGATTTACCGTTGCTTGCGAACACTAATCCCGCGAAGATGGAAGCCCCGACGCCCTGGGCAAGGGACTCAACAAATGATGATTTGGAGAGAGTGGCAATTGACGGATGAACGGCCGCTGGATTCGGGATCAGACGATTCAAAATTCGATCGAATCTGCGACGAATTCGAGCGGCAACTGAGTGGCGGGGCACGGCCTCCCCTGGAAGACTTCTTAAACCGAGTCCCCGAGGACAAACGGAGCGATCTCTTTCCGCACCTGCTCGGGCTGGAACTCGATTATCGTGAACAGGCCGGGGATTCGATTTCCGCCGACTCCTATTTGCATCGTTTCCCGGAATTCGAAACGGTAATTGAGGACTTGTTCAGCCAATTTTCGCCCCCAACAGTCGGAACAGGAGCGGCTTCGAAGTTAAAAATGCTCGAAACACCGCACCAACTCGACACCTACGAAATTCTCGCCGAATGTGGCTACGGCGGGATGGGTGTCGTGTATAAAGCTCGGCACATGGTGCTGCGTCGGTTGTGTGCGTTGAAAGTGCTACGGGATCGTTACGATGTCGACGCCGCCGAACGCTTTCGTCAGGAGATGGAACACGCCGGCAAACTCGTCCATCCGAACATCGTCATGGTTCACGATGCCGGCGACGATGAGCACCGTTTGTACTTGGTGATGGAATACGTCGACGGCTACGATCTTCAGCGATTGACTAAGCAGAATGGCCCGCTGCCCGTCGGGGCGGCGTGTGAGATGGTACGACAAGCCGCCTTGGGCTTAAGACACGCCGATGAGCATTTTTTGGTGCACCGGGATATCAAACCGTCGAATCTGATGCTCGATTCCAGCGGACGCGTGAAGATTCTCGATTTCGGTTTGGCCCGCTTTCGCGCCGAACACGACGACGCCGTTTCCCGAGTGACGACTAAAGACGGAACTTTGTTGGGGACCGTCGATTTCATGGCTCCCGAACAGTGGCGGAATGCCGCTTCGGTCACGATTCAAGCCGACTTGTACAGTTTGGGATGCACGCTTTTCTACCTATTGACCGGTGCCGTCCCATTTCCGCGAAATGTCGACAGTGAGAACGCACTCAATACGCTCATCTACAAACAAAGTGCGCATCAGACGTTCCCGGTACCGAAGCTGAAGGAGTTTCGCAGCGACTGCCCACCTGAGTTGCAAACGCTGCTCGATCGGATGATGGCAAAACGCCCGGAAGACCGTCCCCTGCATCCGGGAATTGCAGCGGTCGATTTAGAGGCGTTTGCTGACAAAACTGAGTTCGAAAAGTTGGTTCCCGATCCCGAGCCACCCAGTGTGGTGGAGAACACTTCCGGGCGTGGTTCGGCTCGCTCTGGTCGCAGCCGACCCATCGGACTTAAACCGCCCTCAACGGTTCCGTCCGGACGTGTCGATCGTGGTTCGAGCAAAATACCGGTTGACGCCAGCGATATCGAAACGGGATCGCAAGGCGCGACGGAAGTGTTGCCGATTCCGTGGATGCTCGAACGCACGAAGCGTCTTCAGCGTCGTCGAGTGCTGATCGGCTTGATGGGCATGATCGCGGCTATTGGGGTGTTTCTCGGGTTGCGTCAGTTTTTCGGCAGAGTCTCGGATGCTCAGATCGCGATGGCTCACGAGTACGCCTCGTTGCCGGGACTTAACGGCGGATGGTGGTTTGACGAAACACCATGGTTCACACCGGCAACTCGACAATTGGTGTTCGACAAAATCCAAGATGGCGAAACCGAGGTCAGCGGGAACTCGTTGGAAGAACTCCGGCAACGGTTTCGGCAGTCGTCAATCATGGAAACGTATCAGCAGTTAGGATCGGTCGTCGAATCGATCAGCACGGAACTTCCCGCCGAGTGCCGTCGTCGTGTGAGCGGTTTGAAGAAACTGGCCGAGGATGCGAAGCAGTTAGAACTTAAAGAAGTCCAAGAAACCCTCGAGCCATTGCAACCAATTTCGTTGAATGGTAGCTCGAGTGGTCCCGACTTGGACAAAAAACGAATTCTCGAGGCCATTCCGGCGGACTCCTCGGCTCAAGAACTTCACTTGTTCGCGGTCATGCTGCATTCGATGACTCGCACGAACGAAAAAGCCGAGTTGGCCGCGGAGCTGATGTATGAACAAGCTCTGAATGCCTACGACACCGACCCGACTGCGGCACCTTCGTTGTTGGCTTTGTTCCATGCGGATTTTGCACGCTTCCTCAGCGACCGTAAGCAAAGCTTGGAGAGTCGCGTGCATTTGGACGAAGCCGAGAAATTAGATGGTAGTCCGTTGTTTCGCATTCATCTGGCATGTCAGCGGGCGGATGTCATGCGATTGGCCGACACCTCGACCAAGCAAACACTTCTAAAAGCGGCGGCCGATCTCGAAGCCATCGAGAAGTTCGCAAATGAAACGTTCCCCTCACGCGATGGAACTGAGATCGTACACCCGTTGCAAGCGGAGATATCCGAGCGGCTGGGGTGGTTGGCGTTGGATAGTTGGCGGCTCGATACCGCCCAAGATCGTTTTGGCATGGCGGCCAAGTTTCGCGATCGATGTCACATTGCTCATGGAAATCTCTTTGCCTATGAAAACTGGGTCTTCGATCGTCAAGGGCAAGCCATGGCCCTGCACTTCCTCGGACGAGATTCCAACCAGGACGGCTCCCCTCCCAAAGATGGTGCGGTGGCGGTCTATCAGGAGTTAATCGACCGAATCCTCCAATCACAGGCTGATCCGAATCTGGGAGCTGGGCAAAAGTTGGAACGGCGACGTCGATTGCCGAACCTTTACGAACGTCTGGCGGACTGTTACCTCTTCGGGCCAACTCCCCATTATGAACTCGCGGCTGAAGCACTCGAGAAAGGCATTGGCAAAGCGACCCAGTTGCAGTTTCAGAACAGCACCACGCTGTGGTTTCACCTGACACGACTCCATTGCAAACGTGTGATCGCGTTGGAACTTGCTGTTCAGGAAAGTACGAATACCGTCAATGTGAAAGAAGCGGATCGAGCCATGGATAAGGCGCTCGAATCCCTCAATGAACGTTCGCAGGACACGATCGATTCGGTCGAGCGGTACTTCGTTTACGAATTGGCTATCGCCGAAGTCTTGCGTCAGCAGCGGTCACGGAAAAGTACCAACCAACTTTACGAACTTATTGAGGCGGTCGATGCTCGGAATGTCGATCGTCGTAATCTCGAAGTGATTCTGACCGCAATCCGACTGTACTTCGACCGGGTAGATATGCCGACCGACGAAGAATTGCTGCGTGTCTCCGATCAGTTGCTAGAGATTTCAGATAGCTTGAAGGGGATCCCCAATGCCATGCGGGTTGCGTTCTTGAATCCGGTCTTGCGGACAGCAGTCCTTTCACTCGACGCTGACAATCCCAATTTCACAGGCAAACGAAGCCTGTTGGAAGCCGAGATCGACACCCGGTCGGAGACTTAACGCTGACAAATCGGGCCAGGAATCTCAGCAATCTCCCGTCGTGCGCTACCGTCCGCGTTCGGCATTCTGTATAACGGCATCCAATATTGCATGGGTTCAAAATCGTATCCGGGTATTTTGGTCAGTGAATTTCACTGATTCCAAGCGTGCCGGGTCCGATCGTTCGACAGAAATTGGTCGAAGAGAAAGAATCGAGTTATGGCGGACGCACCATCGCCGTTGGTTGTGGGAGTTCCGAAGGAAACGTTTCCTGGCGAATCCCGCGTTGCGGCGGTCCCGAAAACGATTGGCCAACTGACCAAAGCCGGCTGCCGTGTGCTGATCGAGAAGGAAGCCGGGTTGGCTGCCGGTTTCACTGATGAAAGTTACGTCGAAAAAGACGCCGAGCTGGTCGATTCCCGGCAAGCCGTTTTCTCGCAAGCCGATGTTCTTCTGCAAGTTCGAGCCGGTGGCGCGAATCCATCCGCGGGCGTACCGGATTTGGAGTTGTACCGCTCGGGGCAAATTGTCGTCGCAATGTGCGATCCATTGTCCGAACCACAGGCGATCGAGCAATTAGCCGGTTGCGGCGTTTCGGCGTTTGCAATGGAGCTGCTGCCTCGGATTACCCGGGCACAAAGTATGGATGTGCTCTCGTCGATGGCGACAATCGCGGGATATAAGGCCGTCTTGCTTGCTGCGAACACACTGCCACAGATGTTTCCAATGCTGATGACCGCCGCCGGTACGGTTTCCGCCGCGAAGGTGTTTATCGTCGGCGCGGGTGTCGCGGGTTTGCAGGCCATCGCCACCGCCAAGCGGTTGGGAGCGGTCGTGCGGGCCTACGATGTGCGGTCGGCAGTGAAAGAACAGGTCGAAAGTTTGGGCGGCAAATTCGTCGAATTCGATTTGCAATCCGCTGAAGGTCAAGGTGGATACGCGAAAGCGATGGACGAGGAGTTCTACCGCAAACAACGCGAGATGATGTTGAAAGTCGTTGGCGAGAACGATGTCGTCATCACGACCGCCGCTGTACCCGGAAAGAAAGCGCCGACGCTGATCACCGCTGAGATGGTCCGTGCGATGGCACCAGGTTCGGTTGTCGTCGATGTCGCCGCCGAGCGTGGTGGTAACTGCGAACTCACGCAGCCGGGAGAAACCGTCATCGAGCAAGGCGTGCAGATTCTCGGTCCGCTGAATTTGCCTTCGGCAATCCCAAGACACGCCAGCGAAATGTACGCGAAGAATTTGGCGACTTTCCTGGTTCACTTGAAGAAAACCGTGCTGGACGGTGGCGAGTTATCTGCGGATGTCGAAGATGAAATCATCCATGACACGCTGATCACGCATGGCGGAAACGTAACGAATACACGTGTGAGCGAGCTGTTGAGCCCGACGCCATCGTCCTGATCAAAAAAACGCTGCGATCAAATTTCCAATCTCCACTGAGGAGCAAATTCCCCATGTCGATGTTATTCGCCGAAACGGCTTCGACGACCGCGAGCACACCGGCGACGCAGTGGATCATGTTGCTGACGGTTTTCGTACTGGCGATTTTCGTGGGTGTGGAAATCATCACGAAGATTCCGCCAACGTTACATACGCCATTGATGTCGGGATCGAATGCGATCAGCGGGATCACTTTGATCGGCGCGTTGTTGACTCTGGAATTGGGGGCAACAACCACCGCGAAAGTCCTCGGGGTCTTGGCGATTGCGTTCGCGACGATGAACGTGGTCGGCGGGTTTCTCGTCACACACCGTATGCTGTCGATGTTCCGCAAACGCAAATAATTTCCGCGGGTAATCCACGCGTCAAAATTGAGGAGTCAGCAGAGTGAATCCGGCTTGGACCGACTTGGCCTACCTCGTGGCCGCCGTACTTTTCATCCTCGGATTGAAAGGTCTCACTCACCCGCGAACCGCCGTGCGTGGGAACCTGTACGGTGCGCTGGGAATGTTGGTCGCGGTGGTCGTTACGTTGATCGGGCCGGAATTCGGCTGGGGATTGATCATCGCCGGCTTGATTGTGGGCACCATTGCCGGCGTCGTTTTGGCGGTCAAAATCGAAATGACGGCCATGCCCGAGCTAGTCGCTTTGTTCAACGGCTTTGGGGGGATTGCTTCGACGTTGGTCGCCGGCGCGTTTCTCTCACGAATGGCGAGCGATGTCGACACGCCCACGCTCGCGGCGACGGCACTGTCTGGATTGATCGGGACCGTCACTTTCTCCGGCAGTATCATTGCGTTCGGGAAACTGCGGGAATTGAAATCGCTACGAAATATCAGCTTTCCCGGACAACAAGCCCTCAATGCCGTTTTAGCGATTGGTTGCCTTGCACTGGCGGCGTGGATGACGTTCGACGCACCCAACGCAAATTTGGCCTATTGGATCATGGTGCCATTGAGTTTAGCGTTGGGCATTTTCTTGGTGGTTTCCATCGGTGGTGCAGATATGCCGGTGGTGATCGCCCTGCTCAACTCGTATTCCGGCCTCGCTGCCGCGATGACCGGATTCGTGCTTGGCAACAATGTCTTGATCACAGCCGGTTCGCTGGTTGGTGCGTCGGGGTTGATTCTTACGCAGATCATGTGCAAAGCGATGAACCGGTCGCTGGCGGCCGTGTTATTCGGCACGTTGCAGTCCAGCGGGTCAAGTGACTCGGCGGACGACATCTACGCCAACGTCAAATCGACGTCAGCAGACGAAGTCGCCATGTTGCTCGAAGACGCACATCGGGTGGTTGTCGTGCCCGGTTACGGCATGGCGGTCGCACAGGCTCAGCATGCGGTTCGGGACTTGGCGAACGAGTTGATTAGTCGGGGATGCGAAGTGGAATTCGGGATCCACCCCGTCGCCGGTCGGATGCCCGGGCACATGAACGTGTTGCTCGCCGAGGCGGACATCCCTTACGAGCAGCTCAAAGAAATGGACGATATCAACCCGACCATGGACCAAGCTGACGTGGCAATCGTGCTGGGTGCGAACGACACCGTGAACCCGGTCGCCCGAACTGATCCACAAAGTGCAATCGCTGGGATGCCGATTATCGACGTCGATAAAGCCCGCACGGTGGTTGTCATCAAACGGAGTTTGAGTCCCGGGTTCGCCCAAATTCCAAACCCGTTGTTTGCCGCAGATAACGCACTCATGCTGTTCGGCGATGGTAAAGCTGCGATTGTCGATATCACGAAAGCCCTGGCAGATTCATAAGCGTCTCATGAGTGAGCAATTCGAACGAGAGCTTGCGGATTGGGGCCCGGAGTCCTTGGCCAATGGCCGCACGGCCACGCTCGACGAAGCGACAGCCTACACCCAGCGGATTGCGACGACGCATTACGAGAACTTCACGGTCGTTTCTTGGCTATTGCCCAAACATTTGCGACCACACTTTCATAATGTGTATGCCTACTGTCGGTGGTCGGACGACTTGGGGGATGAAGTCGGAGATCGGCAACGAGCGGAGCAATTGCTCGAATGGTGGCAGTCTGAACTAGAAGCTTGTTATCGCGGTCAGACTCGGCATCCTGTGTTTGTCGCACTCGCGGAAACGATTCGGGAATTCGAAATTCCGATGGAACCGTTCGCCGATTTGCTGTCCGCGTTTCGACAGGATCAACATCTGCTGCAATACGAAGCCTTTGACCAACTCCGCGACTATTGTCGCCGTAGTGCCGACCCGGTTGGACGACTGGTGTTGTATCTGGGACGAGAACACACCGAAGAGAATGTGGCCCTGTCCGATCATGTCTGCACCGGGTTGCAGTTAGCAAACTTTTGGCAAGATGTGGATCGCGACTGGGACATCGGTCGTCGTTACTTGCCGCTCGAAGATTTGGAACGCTTCGGTTATTCGCAGGCAGAGTTTGAGAACCGCGTCACCAACACGGCCTTCCTGAACCTGATGGAGTTCGAAGTCGATCGAGCTCGCACGTTCTTATTGAATGGCTTGCCTCTGGTGACTCGGTTGCCGGGGCGACTGCAGGTGGATATTGAATTGTTTGTCCGTGGCGGACTCAAGATTCTAGAGCGCATCGAAGCGATCGGTTATCGTGTGTGGGACACTCGCCCCGTAGTGACAAAAGCCGACGCCGTCCGGATGCTTGCCGGTTGCGTGATCCGAGCCACTGGCCGGCGTTTTCGGCCGCGTCGTTCGATCGCCACGCATGAGCACACCCCTGGATAATTCGTTCGATTGGTGTCAACGTCTCGCTCGGCGAACCGCGGGGAATTTCTATTTCTCCTTCCTGACGTTGCCACGTCCGTTGCGACGCGACATGTGTGCGTTGTACGCCTTCATGCGAATGGCCGACGACATCGGCGATGAAGAAACCGTCCCACTCGAACAACGCCGTGTCAACCTGGAACAATTCCGTCAGGATTTGAACTCCGCCGTCGATGGCAACCCACCGGAGCATCCGTTGTATCCGGCGTTGGTCGACATCATCGAACGACACAACATCCCCACTGAGTATTTGACGGCGGTGATCGACGGTGTGGCGTGCGACTTCGAAACGACACACATTCAGACTTTCAGCGAGTTGGAGACGTACTGCTACCATGTCGCTGGCGCGGTCGGTTTGTGTTGCATTCACGTGTGGGGTTTCGACGGTGAAGAAGCGATTCAGTACGCCATCGCCTGTGGGACGGCATTCCAACTGACGAACATTCTCCGCGATTTAGCCGAAGATGCGGAGATGTCGCGGCTGTACTTGCCTCAGGAAGATCTCGATCGGTTCGGTTACTCCTTCGATGATCTTCGACAGCAACGAATCAACCCCGCGTTTCAACAACTGATGCAATTTGAAGTCGCCCGGGCGCGGGAATTCTACGCGGAAGCGGAGCGGCTATTTCAATGTCTGCATCCCGAAGGCCGACCGATCTTTGGGGCGATGCTCCGGATTTACGGTGGACTTCTGACGCGAATCGAACGCAAGCACTACGACGTGTACTCCGCCCGTGTTCGACTCTCGAAGCCGAAGAAACTTTGGATCGCATGTGACTCGGCCATCCGTTACCGTTGGCTGGGACATCGTCCCAAGTCGCCCGCTGGGTAACGTCATCTGATCGACATACTGCGAAGTGGGGATTTCTTACAAATCGGTCGTTAATGGTGTCGTTCTTTTGCGGGTAGGTCCCCGGAATTCAAGATGGCAATTGTTCAGATTGGTTCTGAAAGTTGCAATTTTTGGGACATCTCGGGGAGGAACTTCGATGGACATCTTGCTGACAACCTACGCTGGTTATTTGGGTTTGAGCTGCTTGGCGACATGGTGGGTCGGTCGCACGCTTCGGAAACATGGACCAAGATTGGTCGAGGGCGATAACCGTGAAGATCTCAAAGTGTACCGCGATGCCTACACGCATTTGTTAATTGTCGGGTTCTACCTGATCAACTTCGGTGTGATCAGCCTCGCTCTGCGGTATGGCGACGCCGTGCGGGACGTGCAATCCGCGGTGGAACTGCTGAGCACCAAAGTCGGCTTGGTTTTGTTGGTGCTCGGCGTGATGCACTTCATCATTATTGCGTCTCTGGCGAAAGCTCGGAACGCAGATAAACACACCCCGCCACGTCGAAGAGCCTGGGGTGAAGAACCGGTTTAGGAACCAATCCACTTCAAATGTCATGACGAGGAAAGGAGAATCGCGATGTTGCTCACTGTTCACATTGTTTACTTGCTTGCCAGTATCGCGATTACGGTTTTTGTTGGTCGCACGTTGTCGTCGCGGGGCCGCGTGTTTCTTGTGGACATCTTCGATGGCAACGAGCGTGTTGCCGATGCGGTCAATATGTTGCTGCTCGTGGGTTTCTACCTGGTGAATATCGCGTATGTGTCGTTGGCGTTACGGTATGGAACGACGGTGGAGACGTTGTCTCAGGCGGTCGAACGGTTGGCCGACAAAATCGGGTTGGTCTTGCTGATTCTGGGCGTGATGCACTTTCTGAATCTGATCGTTCTCGGTACGGTGGGACGACGTTATATGAACCGTCACCGTCCGCCGCTCGACATCACCGAGTTCCTCGACTGACCGCATACCGCGAAATCGCATCCGTTGTATCGAAGCAAAAAACTCATGAACCGTTTGATCTCTTGTTTCACCAATTCTTATCTCAAGTTTGGACTGGACGCAGCTGTCGAGCACTTGCCGACAATCGGGATTCAGAACGTCGAATTCCCGATTCGGACGCATGGCGTTCCCACATTTTTCGGTGATACCCCTTGGCTAACCGATGCATCGACCGAAACCGAAGTCGAATCCGCCGTTCAGAGAGTCCATGCCGCTGGCTTGGATATTACGACGGCGAATGTTAGCAGTGGAAATCCATTGAAGTCGGAGATTTTGGAAGTCACATTGCGGAAACTCCAGGTCGCGGCCCTGTTGAAAGTGCCCCGTGTTGTCGGCGGAGCGGGCGAGTGTGAAACGGAATCAGACCGTCCGCAATTGATGAAGCACCTGGAAGTCATTGGCAACCAAGCCGCCGAGTTGGGAATTGTTTATTGCTTCGAGACCCATCCCGGTGTCAGTGTGAATCCGACGGAAATGCAACGCACGATGCGTGAGTTGGACCACCCCCATTTGCGTCTCAATTACGACACCGGCAACATCACCTATTACAATCGCGATACCGATGTCTTAGAGGGCTTGCGTTCGGTGCGGGAATACGTGGGACACGTGCACCTCAAGGATCATAACGGCCAACTCAAAGATTGGTATTTTCCCGCGTTGGGCGAAGGCGGTTCCGTGGATTTCGTTCGCATTCGGGAAACGCTCGACGAGATTGGATTCACCGGTCCTTACAGTCTCGAAATCGAAGGCATCACCGACGAACCCCCGGAACTGGCACGGTGTCAACAACGACTGGCAGACAGTATGAATCATCTGCGAAAGTGCGGTTACCTCGACTAAACTTCTGCGATGTCAATCGACTTGGCTGATCGCAAATGCGAGTGAGCGGAGGCGGGTGATGGTGTCGTCTGCTCGTGACATGAAAACCACCGGACAGGCCACTCCATGCAGCACGCCACCGAATCGACAGTCGGCCGTATACATGATGGCTTTGACCGTCAGATTGGCGGAAAGCAAATTGGGAAACAACATGGCATCAGCACAGCCGATGGTTTCGCCCGAAAGTTGCTTCTTCGAACCGGCGTTCGCGGAGTACGCCAAATCAAACGAAAGTGGACCTTCGATGGTGAGGTTTGTCTCGCCACGCAACTTACGAAGTTGATTGGCGAGGTTCGTTTCAGGCATGGCGTCGGTCAGTTTTTCGGTTGCTGCCATGATCGCGATCCGGGGATTCGTCTCACCCAGACCGTTTGCAGTTTCGGCGATTGCGTCACATATTTCAGAAGCTTGCTCGATTGTGGGAGCAATGGTAATTCCTGTGTCGGCCATCAGAAAACGACGGCTGTCACGTGGGATTTCCATCAGCACGACTTGGCAGATCGTCTTCCCCGTGCGGAGCCCGGTTTCGCGATGTAAAACCGCTTTCATGAGATCGGGTGTGGCCACTTGGCCTTTCATCAGGAGTTGGGCATTGCCCGATCGAACTTGATCAACCGCAGTTGCGGCTGGTGAGTTCGAGTCAATGACTGTGAATCGAGAAAGGTCGACATTGATCTGACGTGCCTGAGTTTCGATGGCGGTTGTACTTCCGCAGATCATCGGTTGAATCCATCCACGGTTTTGGGCTTCCGCCAAGGCTGACAAAACCGTCGAGTCCGCACCGCCTGCGACAGCGACCGGTATCTGCGGTTTCCGTTCGTCTGCGGCGGCGAAGAGTTTATCAAATCCGATCAATCCCATAGCGAGACCTGGCTATTCACCTTTCCATTGCGGCGGACGTTTTTCGAGGAACGCGGTAATCCCCTCTTGTGCATCACTGCTGATGGAATTTTTCGTCATCACTTTGACGGCGTGGTCGTATGCTTCGGTTTCCGACAACGCGAGCTGATCGTAAAACGCTGCTTTCCCGGTCGCGATTGTCAGGGGAGACGCTGACGCAATTTGCTCCGCCAACTCGGCGATTGTGGTGTCGAGTTGGTCTTCCGGCACAACCCGATTGATGAAACCCAATTCGTAGGCTCGCTGGGCGGACAACAGGTTGCCGGTGAGTAACATTTCCATAGCGATCTTCGACGGCAAACTTCGAACCAAGGGAACCATCGGGGTCGTGCAGAACAGACCAATCTTGACGCCCGGAGTGGCAAAGCGAGCCTGTTCCGACGCCACCACCAGATCGCAAGAGGCCACCAACTGACAACCCGCCGCTGTCGCCAATCCGTGAACACGTGCGATAACAGGTTGTGGGATTTGTCGAAGCCGTTGCATCGTCACATGGCATTGCTGAAACAGTTCGCTGTATTCTTGCTCGCTGCGGGCGGTCATTTGTTTCAGATCATGACCGGAGGAATACACCGGACCGTCGGCACGTAACACGACGACGCGAGTCGCTTTGTCGTCGCCGACTTCCACCAAGGCCTTGTCGATCGCCTTCAACATTTCGAGCGACAAAGCATTTCGTTTTTTCGCGCGGTTGAGAGTCAATGTGGTCACGGGACCGGCGTTTTCGACCAGAAGATCATCAGCATGCTCGGTCATCGTGTCCGCTTTCGTCTTCATCGTGACGTTTGTCGTGAGTAGTCGTGCCCTACGATATTCACTTATGCCAGCCAAATAAAGAGACCAATTGGGCGGTTGATTGGGACCAGGTCTCTGATTGTTGAAACGAATCAAGTGATGCCTTACTGAGGCTCAATTCTTTCGATGAAACCTGGTGACTGATTCGCGTTTCGATCAGTATCGATGATAAAGCGGCTTCGATCATCCATACTTCGAGTGAATTAATGAAAATTTCTTGCAGGGATCGGTACGCCGGCTAGTGTTTGGGTGAGGTCTTCGATGGTTTCGGTGACGACATGAGTCACGATGCCCTGGCGTTGAACTTTGCCGGTGATGAGCATGGCTTGAGCGCGACGGGCAGCGGTGTGATGACGTTCCCAGGTGTCGGGCCAAACGATGAGATTGGCGGTTCCGGTTTCGTCTTCCAACGTGATGAACGTCACACCCTTCGCGCTACCGGGACGTTGACGCAGTAATACCAACCCGGCAATTTTGCAACGGGAACCGTCCGGGCGTTGAGCCAAACTGGCGGCGGTGATGGCACCGTGCTTGATAAGTTGATCGCGGAAGAATTGAATCGGATGGCCTTTGAGTGACAGTCCGCCGGTGCGGTAATCGGCCAGGACTTCTTCCCAACTCGACAACTTTGGCAAGTCTGGAACGGTTGGGTCAGGTTCGCTGAGGTCTAAGAGCGGCTGAGGTGTTTGGTCCGGCAGGGCTTGCCAGAGAGCCTCGCGGCGGTTGAGTTGGAGCGATGAAAACGCATCGGCATTCGCTAGGCGTTTGAGGACGGTGGAGGTCAATCCGCTGCGGTGTGAAAGATCGTGGAACGAACGGAATGGCGTTCCGCCACGCGCGGTCACCAAACGTTCGGCATCAAGTTGGGAGAACCCTTTGATCGTGCGGAAACCCAGTCGAATGGCGAATTCCTGATTCCGTCCAATCGGTTCCAGTGTGCAATCCCAATCGCTGTAATTCACATCTGCCGGTCGAACTTCCACACCATGCCGACGAACATCGGACACCAACTGCGACGGTGCATAGAATCCCATCGGTTGTGAGTTCAATAATGCCGCGGTGAAGACGGCCGGATAATGACACTTGACCCAAGCCGAGACATAAACCAATAACGCGAAACTTGCTGCGTGACTTTCGGGAAAACCGTACTCACCGAATCCCTGAATCTGGTTGTATAACCGGTCGGCAAACTCGGGGGAGTAACCGTTGGCTAGCAATCCGTCCTTGAGTTTCTGTTGAAACCGTTCGATCACACCTTTCCGTCGCCAGGCGGCCATCGCTCGTCGAAGTTCGTCGGCTTCTCCGGGTGTGAAACCCGCCGCAACAACGGCCAACTTCATCGCCTGTTCTTGAAAGATCGGCACGCCGAGCGTTTTCTTGAGCACGTCTCGCACACGATCGTTCGGGAAGTCGACTTCTTCCAAACCGGCTCGTCGCCGGAGATACGGGTGCACCATGTCCCCTTGAATCGGTCCCGGTCGGACGAGCGAAACTTCAATCACCAGATCATAAAAACATCGCGGCTTCAGACGGGGAAGCATCGCCATTTGAGCACGAGACTCGATTTGAAACACACCAATCGTGTCCGCCCGGCAAGCCATGTCATAGACGGCAGGATCTTCAGCGGGGATATCATCGAGTGTCATCGGCAAATTGTAGTCGCGTTCGAGGAACTCGAAACAACGCCGAATGGCCGAGAGCATTCCCAACGCCAACACATCGACTTTGAGCAGGCCCAACGCTTCGAGATCGTCTTTGTCCCATTGAATGACGGTGCGATCCGGCATGGCGGCGTTTTCGATCGGGACCAGTTCATCCAAACGGTGTTCGGTGATCACCATCCCGCCGGTATGCTGTGAGAGATGCCGGGGAAATCCCTGCAGTTCATTCAGCAGAAACAGCAGTCGTTTGGCGAGCGTGGAGTCAGGATCAAGACCCGCTTCGCGAAGACGATCGTTTGGGTCGCCTTCCATCTTGTAAACGCCGATGGTTTTGGCGAGCAGATCAACCCGGTCGAGCGACAAGCCCAACGCTTTGCCGATGTCCCGAATCGCCGACCGGGGACGATACGTCACCACCGTGGCTGCCAATCCCGCGCGATGCCGACCGTACTTGTTGTAGACGTACTGAATCACTTCCTCGCGACGTTCATGTTCAAAGTCGACGTCGATATCGGGGGCTTCATCGCGTTCCTTGGAAATGAACCGCTCGAACAACGTGTCCATGCGATAGGGATCCACCGCTGTCACTCCTAAGCAGTAACAGACCGCACTATTCGCCGCCGACCCGCGACCTTGGCAGAGAATGCCTTTCGATCGCGCGAACCGCACCAAGTCCCACACGGTGAGAAAGTACGCTTCGTAGTTTAGTTCGCCGATCAACGCGAGTTCGTGTTCCAACAGTTGCCGAACTTTCCCTGGCACACCTTCGGGGTATTTGTGGTTTGCTCCCTGCCAAGTTAATTCGGTGAGATACTCCAGCGGTGTTTGACCAGGCGGCGAGAGTTCGGTGGGGTATTCGTATCGCAGTTCATCGAGGCTGAAATGACAGCGGTCGGCAATTTCAACAGTGCGGCGAATCATGTCTGGATGCTCGGCAAACAGTGCAGCCATGTCATCCGGTGACTTGAGATAACACTCGGCATTCGACAAACCGCGTCGACCCAAATCCGCCACGGTGCAATGGTGTTTGACTGCCGTGAGCACATCGTGAAGGTATCGCCGATTTGGCTCATGAAACCGCACATCATTCGAGGCAACAGACGGAAGCCGGGCCGCTTTCGCCCATTGCAATTGCTTCCGCATGAGAACCACATCATTCGGTCCCAGATGCCGAGACACCAAACCATAGCAGCGATCGCCAAAGAGATCCCGGTATGCCAGCAGAGATTCCATGTGGGTTTCGTCATCGGCAGTAAACAACGATCGCAACACGACGCCCGCAATCAATCCGTCGGCATACTCGGCGATATCGTCACAGGTCAGATGACATTCACCTTTCTTGGAACGTCGTCGTCCGACGGTCAACAAACGAGAGAGCCGACCGTAAGCAGCTCGGTCGGTGCACCACAGCACAACCGGCGGACCATCAGCGGGTGTGACTTCGGCACCGATCAAGAGTTTCAATCCGACTGCCTTCGCCGCAGTATGAGCCCGCACCACACCGGCCAAAGTATTCCGATCGGTAATCGCCAACGCCGACAACCCGTTGCGAATGGCTTGATTGACCAACTCATCAGCGTGCGAGGCACCTTCCTGAAACGAAAAGTTCGTGCGGCAATGCAGCTCGGCGTACCGAATGGATGGTGTGGACTGGGCTTCTGTAGGACGGTGTTCTGGCAGCGGTCGCGAATCGTCTGTCTTGACAACGCAATCCCCCCGCGGCTGCGGAAACGGCAAAGTCACCGGCGGCTCTGGAGTACGACGTCGATTCGGCGGCGGGTCAGGCATGGTGGTTAGGGGTTAGGATTTAGAGATTAGGATTTAGAGATTAGGGTTTAGAGATTAGGGTTTAGAGATTAGGGTTTAGAGATTAGGGTTTAGAGATTAGGGTTTAGAGATTAGGGTTTAGAGATTAGGGTTTAGAGATTAGGGTTTAGAGATTAGGGTTTAGAGATTAGGGTTTAGAGATTAGG